>JBAZOT010000006.1:0-76006 GCA_041648575.1 Patescibacteria group bacterium
TCCAGACGGCACTACTACTGTAACAGTAGTCGCGCCGATTACTACCGAGGTAGCTGCTGAATCAGCGAGAATTGTATAGTCAGCTGAATCTACTGTTACCGTAGTATCGGCTGAATAAGTGACATCAGCGGCCAGGGCCGTACTAAATGCTATCAAGCTTATGCCCAATCCCAAGATCAGTGCTGTAAGCAACTTTGCCTTAAACATATTTTTCATAGGCATAATAATTAATTATTAAGGATTGGTTAAGCTTAGTCAGTCGCGAAAGTTACGCAAGTAGCTGTCGCAGTAGTAGTAATCCGACAATCAATATAATCACCAACATCATCTCCTGCTGCGGTAGCGGCTATATTCAGAATAGTAACAACAGTCATACCAGCGCCAGCTGTAACAGTGAACGCATTGGCAGTAGCTGTTGTAACCGCGAAAGTCAAGTGTCGTCCAATATCTACAGCATCCATTGCGGGAATATCAATATCAAGCACGCCCGCAGGCATAGTAACTGGCCAGAAGCTCGCAGCTTGAAGAGTAGCTTTGGTTGGGGCGTTAGAAGCTGTGAAAGCAGCGCCGTTGGTCACATTATAGGCGTCAGCTGTCACAAAGGTAGTAGCCGTAAGACTTGTCCCAGTCGCCGCGCCAATTTCAGGCGTAGTCAAAGTCGGCGTGGTGCCAAAGACTAAGACTCCTGTTCCTGTTTCGTTAGTTACAGACGACAATAATTGAGCAGATGTTATACTGTCTGCCAATGTACTATAAAGCGTGTTTGTTCCAGCTGGCAAGGTAGCGTTAGTTGTCGCTGTCGATGTCAGCGTGGTGGCGAATGCACCGGCAGTGATCAAGGAACCACCTTCAACAATCGTAAGCGTAGCAGCCGTCGCTGGGGCTGTTATTGTTACCTTGTTTATCGTAGTTGCAGTAGCAACACCCAAGACTGGAGTGGTCAAAGTCGGCGTGGTGCCAAAGACTAAGACTCCTGTTCCGGTTTCATTAGTTACAGATGATAACAATTGAGCAGATGTTATGCTGTCTGCCGCTGTACCATAAAGTGTGGATGTGACACCCGGCAGAGTAATAGTAGCATCCGCACCATCAGTAATAGCGAGCGTCGTTTCAAACGCATCAGCGGTTGTGCCTTCAAACACGAGTGGGGTTGCGCCTTGAATGGTGCCGCCAAGGGTGATTAACGAAGCCGCACCGCCGATGGTGATACCATTGGCTCCTGTGCCATCACCGATGTTAATGGCGGTTTTAACACCATTACCTCCTCCTATGGATATCTCGGTGACAATGGAAGAAGCAGTATCACCAAGAGTGATGGCCGCGGTTTGAGCAGAGTTACCAATTGTAATTGCGCTGGCGGCCGCGCCATTAAGAGTCAGAGTGGTGCTGCCTACAACACTAGTAGCATCCAAGGTAAGGGCTGCTTGAGCCGCATACGCTAAACCACCCATACCTGCTATTAAAACCAAAATAATAACTATTTTGGAAAAACGATCTAGGTTTTTTTTGTTGTGATTTAATAAATTTATCATATGATATTCGTTAATGTTTAATAATTTTTTATAATTTTATTTATATACTTAATCCAATAGATTTTAAGAGAAACAGGCTAGCACATACAAACAATCGACCTAGTTGTTTGGATCGCTAAGCTTTTAAAGCTCCTCTAGATTATGGGCCAAGAATAGCTATTGATTTTTTGTGTTTACGTGACATTTATAGCTTGCTAATTATAATGTTGCTGTAGTTTATTATACACTAAATATAAGGTTTTATTAATGTCACTAGTTCAATTTACTAGATAAGTATAACACGTTTTAGGGTACTTGGCAATCCAATTGTGGATAACTATCCCCACCACTCCTATTACGTCACTGCGAACTCCGATAACCATCGGGGTGAAGCAGTCTAGAGATTGCTTCGTCGCTGAAGCTCCTCGCAATGACGGTGTGGGTTGTGCTCGCAATGACAAGTGGGTCACTGCGAAGGAGCGAAGCGACTGAAGCAGTCTCTGTGGTCATATAGATTGCTTCGTCGCTGAAGCTCCTCGCAATGACAATGGGGAAATAGGGCTCGCGATGACTACTAAAACAAAACCCCCCGTCGGATTGGCGGGGGGTTTTGGCTTTTGTTTCCAGTATTTACCGTGGCGAATTCTTTAAGATTGTTTCAAGATTGCTTTGAGATTGTCACCCTACGGGTGATCTCCCGAAGGGATGACTTCGTCCCTCGACAAGCTCGGGACTCGCAATGACAGTGATACTGTCGTTCGCAATGACTATAAGAAATTAAACCAGATAAATATTAAAACGTAAAGCTAACACTATACCTTAGTACTTGAGTGTGTTCCCGTACACTGGGTACGAGTTAGACAAAGTAGAAGGTGAAGCGTTGGTTGGCTCGGTGCCAGGAGAAGGAGCGGTAGCAGTGTAGTACCAGCTTACGCCGCCAAACAAACCAGCAAGGCTTGAAGAGTTATTAATGTACACCTGGAAGGTGTCATTAGCTTGGGCGGAAGCGGTATTAACTGTAACAGCTATCTTGGCAATAGTGCCGGCAGTAATAGTGAATGGCGTATCCAAAGTCGTTGTTGCTGTTGAACCAGCAGCTGTACCTGTCCAATCGCCACTAGTTCCTAATAAGGAACCAAGGCTGCCAGAAGTGTAATCATAAATCTTGGCTTGGTCAGTAACAGCAACTCGGGTAACAATGTTACCACCGCGAGTCAAGATGATGCTCTTTAATGTCAAAGCAACATCGCCTGCGGCTTGTACATCGTACACAGCTACAATAGCGTTAGAAGAGCCAGACGCTGTACCGGATGGTGAAGCGGCATTCACGGAAATAACCGGTATAACATCATGCACAGTATTGGGCTTACCGTTAGCAGTAGAAGAAGCGAGCCTGGTTACAAAAGCGCCAGCTGAAGCGGTAAAGCCAGTCTCACCAATCACTGTAACAGTGGTGGTAGAAACTGCGCTGACCATATATAGGTCGCCGCCAGCTGTGGCATCATCCTGCACATACACAATATCACCAACTGCAAAACCAGAAACACTGGTTACGGTTAAGGCAGACGCGGTATCAGCTGTAATAACTGAAGCAGTGCTTATAGTAGTTGTTCTAGTGGAAGCGAGCTCGGTAACCCAGCTATCAGCTGGAATATTAGTCTGAGCGCCCTTACCAATAAGACTTATTGTGTCAGCATCTGTAACCGCATCCACTACATAGAGCTGTCTAGTAGCAGCAGCGGAAACAGTGCTGTTTAAGACCACAATATCACCAATCGCAAAGCCAATAGTTGAATCAACATCAATCAACGAAGTAGTGTTCGCGACAATGTCATCTGTCGCGGTTCTGGTCTGCGTTGAGGTGGTGGTAGCCATTCTGGTTACGCGGTCAGTTGCAGTCGTACCAAAAGTCGGACTGGCTGTAACTTCACCAACGCCGATAACAGTCATGGTATTGCCATCAGTTACAACGGTAACTGTGTAGAAACCACCGTCATCAACGGCGCCAGAGATACCCTCTATGCGAACCACATCGCCGACTGCCATGCCGCGAGTTGAAGTGACGTCAATCGCAGTTGCAGTGGCATCAGTAATAGTAACCGCTGTGGTACTGGAGGTAATAGCCTCACGGGTAGCCCACTTGGTTACATAACAAGTAGCAGTAGCACAGTCAGCCAAGTTGTTTGGACCAAGAACTGTCAAAGATGTCGCGCTGCCCACCGCGGTTACCACACCGCTGAAGGAGCTAACGCCCTGCGCTGTGTGGACTTGTACCACATCACCCACAGCAAAGTTGGTAGTATCACCCACAGTTAATGCTGTGGCAGTATCAGCCGCAATATCGCCAACAGTAGCAGTAGTAGTGACACCCAACTCATACACGGAAGTTCCCGAAGATACGCCGTTAGCTTCTAATGAATCAAGACCAAAGCGTACTTCTTCAGTAGACATAAGCGTGCCAGAAGAAGTAAAGCTGCCTTGTAGTTTAACTACCAAGGAGCTATCTTTCGGCACATTCAAAGTAAGGCCAGTAAAGGTAGCAACGCCATTAATAGGTATGGCAGTAGCTACAACAGTATTGCCAGAAACCAACGAAGTAGTGCTCATGTTGGAATCAGCGCGACGGCTGCCAAAGATTAACTTGGTAATCTTAATTGCCTCGTACTGTGAAGTAAACTTCACTTGAGCAAGTGTACGATCAGTGTCGCCAGCCTTAACTACAGCTTCTACTAAGGAACCGTCGTTTTCAACCAATAAGGTACCGGCAGTTCGCAAAGTAATTGTTTGACCAGTTACTGCGGCAGTTGGCACATTACCACTCAAAGTAGTGCCGCTGGATAAACCGGAAGCGGTTACATCGGCAGCATCAATATCAGTGTATACAGTGACAGCGGTTGAGGCCATATCAACATAAACATTGACAATAACCGTGCTATTAGCAGCAACATTCAAGGTGCCGCCAACCGAGAAGCTGTTAGCATCATCGGTAGTGGTAGGTGTGGTGACAGTGGAACCAACTTGTGTCTCACTGCCATCAGAGTTAACTTTCTTCAACCTCATATTGGTCATACCAGTAACAGCCGACATATCAACATTAACAGCTGACACATTAACGCCTTCAGATGAACTGGCTTGGAAAGCATAGGAACCAATCTTGGTGCTGGCACCGCCGCCTACCACATTCTGGTTACCAAAGGCAGTATTCTTAACCACGGTTAAAGAAGCAACTTGAATAGTCAAGGTATTGGCTGAAATCAAAACGTTATCAGAAGCTGAAGTGTAGTTATTAGTAGCTAAACGCTTGTAATAAATATCACCCAATGCGCCAATAAATGTTTCAGCCGAGGTTGCGTTACTGGCTACATTTATAACCATTTTCACTATAACGCTTGTACCGCCTTTAATAGTGTAGTAGTTGCTCAAAGTCTTTTGGTCAGTACCGTCAACTGTACCATCAAACAGGGTAGTCAAGCTGGAAGTACTGTAAATGGTAGTATCGCCAATCATTAAGCTTACAGAACCACTAACATCAGCAGAACTTGTGGTACCGCCGACTTCCATATCAGCTTTTTGAATTTCAATATCTTCACCAGTAGCTTCTAACTTCCACGCGCCAATCGCTACGCTGTTTTGCCCTTGACTTAAATTACCACTGGGTGAGGTAGTGTCTTTGTTAATAGTCAAACTACCTGAGGCAACAGTAATAGTGTTGTAAGCAGATGCTTCGCCAATTGGGAAGCCAGCTGTGGCATCGCCTGAAATATTAGTAGCGTGAGTAGCCAGCAAGCCGCCGCCAGTAGATACGCCAGTAGCGCTTACATCATAATCGTTCTGGATTATAAACTGGGCAGTGCGAGAAGAACCGTTCACCACATCAGCAGAAACTACTACAGTCTTATTTTGACCCTTAAGTACTGTTAAAGGAGTGGTGAAATTGAAAGTGACATATTTGTCAGTAGTGGAAGCAGCTGTACCCAAGACATCACCAGTAGCATCATTCTTTAACTTCAAATTGGTTAAATCAGCATCGGTAGTATTGCCGTTGTTGTAAAACCTAACTGAAGTAATCTTGATATCTTCTTTGGAAGCAGTCTCATAGAACTTGAATTTACCAATCTGGTAATCCAAGGAACCAAGATCAACGCTTCTAGACGCCGCAGAAATTGTGACAGCGTCAATATCAAGCGCGCCAAGAGTATTAGCGCCATTGATAACGCTGAAAGTATTACCAGTTACTGGGAATGAACCAGAAACTGTAGCGGAGCTGGAAGTAAAGACATCAGCCGCCGAAGCTATACCAAAGTTAAAAGTACCATTGGTAGTTTGAGCAGCGTCAATGTTCACTTCAGCCCAGATCGGCACAGTTTGTCCGGCTGGGACTATGATGGGATCAGCTGTAAACATAATCAAAGCCTTGTCTTCACTTAAAGTGACGACATTGCCATGGCGTTTGCCAGCTGAATCAAAAATCATTACTCCAGTGAAATCAGCGTTTAAGCTGAAGCCACCGCGAGTAACGCGGAAACCAGTAACATTAATGGCTCCGTCGGTGCCGGCTGATAGATTCAACTTGGTAATTTTGTTGTAAGCAGAACCGTCGGGTAAGGTGGATGCGGCGGTAGTATCGGAAGCGAGTGCTACTGATAAAGCCGAACCGCCAATTACTACTGGACCAGCGGCAGCGCCTGCTACGTTGACTAAGCTAGATTCCTTACCAGTAACGGACGAACCGTCGGTATAAGAAATCGTTGTTGTGCGCACGAATTCATTACGGAACATATTAGAAGCCAAGGCCGCCTCGGATGAGATCGGGCGCTTGACATTGTTGGTGTCCACATAATAAACCGTGCTGCTGCTAGCATATTTAACTAGCGAACCAACTGGGTGCACATCAGATGAAATTGCTGTACCAGAAGTATAGTTCACAAAGAACGGATCTGGCACGTCCTTAATTATTGTATTCCAGTTTGATCCATACAAAGCCAAAGCCCTGGCTTCACTGTTAATCCAGCGGAGAACTCCGCCTGGTTCCACAGCATAAGTCTTAGGATCAGTGGTAATTTTTACGAGCCAAGTACCCGCCCTCATAGTGACGTTGCCGCCAATGGGGTAGGACTGCAGCTCGGTAGAAGAGACTGTTACTACTCCCGCAAAATCAGAATACCACGATTTATAGGTAGTCTCATTAGGGAAGACATATCTCTTGGTTCCGTCAAAGTAATATACGGCAGGATTGCCGGACATTTTTATCAAATCACCAGCTGAAGCGGCATTTACTGGAGTAGCAAATACTCCGCCCACAGACCAGATCACGACAAAAATAGATACCGAGACGAACACGAACTTTTTGAAATTAGACATTTATTTTTATTCCTTTTTGAAAGTGAGATTTGTTAAGTGATATTTCACACGAATAAATCTTACTTTCTAATAGTAAACAGGAACTTGTTCCCGCTCGGATCCGCCTTTGTTAAACAAAAACGGTACGAGTCGACCTTTAAAAAAGAACTATCCTGGCTTATGTTATTTAATAAAGTGTAACCTTAGTACCGATCTCGCCGAAGCGGAACTGGTACTGGGGTAAAGTAATGCTACAAGCTAAACTGCTCTTAAATGGGAAGTATGGGAAAGTTATGCCCAATAATCCTTCATCAAGCCGCCCATGGGAGGACGCTATCATTTTATTGATGACGAGCGAACCTGCGCCGCACTTAAAGCCATAAGTGGCCAAAGCGGACAATCGGGTTAAACCCAGCCAGACAAAGAATTTAGAAGCTTAACAGTTTCCAAACCTCCTCATCGGGCGTTTAGAGCTTGAACCATTAACTATTACTTTGTTAAAACAACATAAGGCGGGTCGTAACGACCCAGTGATGATGGTTGAATATTTTTGCGCACTATAGTTGTCGCCTCCTTATTCCACCACCGTCATTGAGTAATCTTGTGTTGTTCGAATTTTGAATAATGAATTATGAATTAAGAATTTTTAATTTTTGGAATTTAAAATTTGTTTACTTTTGTTATGGCGACGACTTTATCACTGTCATTGCGAAGAGTGAAACGACGAAGTCATCCCTTCGGGAGATCCCGCATAGCGGGACAATCTCGCAGATCGCCACGCCCCGCCTTTGGCGGGACTCGCGATGACAAAGTGATTTTACTGTTCGCTCGCGGTGACATTATAAAATTCATGATTTATAATTCAGACTTTAAACCTTATTCCTTAACTTCAACTTTAATATCCCCTGAATCGACCGGCAGCGTGAAATCAACAGTATCATCATTAGTAACAGGCTCAGCAACCGTCGGCTCATCAATTATTTGCGTCTCTCCCCTAACTTCACCTTCAACTGAATCTGGTTGACCTACATCTTCTTCACTAATAGCTTCCTCAGTTTTCAATGTAATAACTTCACCTTCTTTAACTTTTGCCAAAGCCAAAGAAAATTCTTTTTGCTCTAATAATATTTTGGCTTCTGCTAAATTTTTGGAAGCTTCTTCCCCCGCTTCTGTTGCCGGTACCACCGCGCGCCTGGATTCAATAACCACTTTAGAAGTATTGCGCTTGGGCGCTGATAACTCTCCCAACTTGGTTTGCACAGTTGCTAATTTTTGTTCCACCTTATCAATTTCCTCTTGCAAGCGCTCTTGCACAACTTGCTGATTGCTGGTTTGGCCTTGCTGATGCAAAACAATTAACGTAGCCAAAGAATCGCTACTGATTTTATCAGTTAATTCACGGGCCACTTGATAAACTTGTTTACTACCATTAGTAACAATTATCTGGTTTAAATTCTCACCTAACTTTTTAGCTACCTGATCGTATACTTTTGCCAATTCATTATTATTCGCCACGGCACGATAATTTGCTTCGGCAAAAGATAAATTAATATTATAATCTCTAAGCAAAGCTACCTGATCTTCACTACCAATAGGTATAGCTTTTAATTCAGATAACCGGCGGTCAGCTAATTTCAAATAATAAATACCCTGACTAGCTGAATTCTGCCTTAATGATAATTGAATTTTTTCCTCAAGTCGCTTTAACGGATAAGCAAAATCACCTGGCACGCTTGAAGCAAAGCCGGGGGTTAAAGGTAAAGTGATAAACGCCATCACTAATAACATAGTTACAACCGCCACTGCTGGTACTGGAGCAAACTTTAAGCGAAAATCAAACCAGCCAACTAATACTCGATCACTAACTCCCCAGCCGATCATTGGTTTTTGTTCTGCTAACGACAAAATTGTGTTTCTGGTTTTATCACGCCAAACGCTAGCGGGTTTTTTAATTTCCCGCAGTGATTGCAGTTCTTTAATTAATATTTTGTCTTTCATGTGATTATTGTAATAATTGTTTTAACTCCTTAAGCGCTCGGTGTAAATCTACTCTAGTGGCACCATGTGATTTGCCAATGATGACGGAAATCTCTTTTAGACTGAAACCCTCGATATGCGCCAGAATAATAATTTCTTGCTGATATGGTTTTAATTTTTTTAAAGCAGTTTCTATTTCTGCCAAAGTTAATTTATTTGCTACAGTGGAATCTTCAACTTGTTCCAAACTATCTGCCTCGGCCTCGGTGAACAGGGCTGGTTGATCCTGACGATAATGATCAGTTATTAAATTCCTGGCAACTTGGTAAAAATAAGCTCGTAAGTTTCGCACTTTAATTTTTTCACCAGAGCTTAATCTTTCCCAAACTTTTAAAAAAACATCAGCGGTTAAATCTTGGGCAATGTCTTGATTCGGC
This sequence comes from Patescibacteria group bacterium, assembly GCA_041648575.1. Taxonomy (GTDB): domain Bacteria; phylum Patescibacteriota; class Patescibacteriia; order Veblenbacterales; family UBA10138; genus JBAZOT01. The sequence goes on from JBAZOT010000006.1 coordinate 9,266, forward strand.
ACGCGAAAACTTATAAACCGGAAAATGGCATCAACATAAGCATCATAAACTTGCGCATAAGCACCAGCATCGCCATGACGTATTTTTAATAGCAGAATCTGCTCTTTCAAGTGTTTTGTTGCTTGCATATAATAAGACGAAAAATAACCTACTTTGTTACAGTAGACGCGATTGATTTTAATCATTTTTCATACATTTTGCAAGTGGTATTAATACTAATCCATAATAAAAACATTTAATAATTATTAAATAAATAAAGGTTTTATTGACTATTCTATTAATAAGGTATAGAATAGTGTAGAAGTTATATGAATACTAATAATTTAATTAGATTATCAATTAGCCAAGCTGCTTCATTATTTGGTGTTTCTACTAAAACAATTAGGCAAGCTATTAAAAATAGTGAAATTACCTATATTATTGCTAGGGGCAGATATAAGCTTAATTTTGAAAGCTTGCTTAATTGGTCGCAAAAATCCACTCGCCGCCGCAATCAATTAACTAATCAAGGCATGGGGCAATATGTGGATAAGTGGAAAATCACTAATCGCAAGTACTCCCCTCGCCCGCCCGACTAAGTCTTTTATAATGAGTGATACTTAGTAAATATTTTAGCAATTACTCATACATCGTCGTAATCATTCAAAACTACACTGACAGGTAAGACAACCAGAGGAATAGTAAAATTAGCAACCCTGCAGCAAAGGACGCGAGGAAATAATTTGTTATTGCTTGCCTACCGTAGGCAGGCGATCCCGATATCAATTGGGAGAAGTCATCCCTTCGGGAGATCCCGCGCCATTCGGCCTCGAGCTCATGGCCGAGAGGTAGCGGGACAATCTCTTAGATCACCGCGTACCACTTTTGTTGATATTCGTGATGACAACAAGCACTTTACTCTTAATTATTATATTTAGGACTTTCGCGTTTGTCCACTCTTGCTGTCATTGCGAGGAATCCCGATTTCAATCGGGATGACGAAGCAATCTCGACCAATATTAGCTTTAGATTGCCGCGTCGCTTCACTAACGTTTCGCTCCTCGCAATGACAAACGCGAAAGTCCTAATATTATTAATAAAAAAACCGCCCAGTATTTTACCGAGCGGTTAAACTTATTGTTTCTTTAACTTACTATATAAAATAGTAAGTTATTGAAATTACAATTTTTCTTGGTGCCGGCTCGTGCATTAATGCACTTACGGTTTTTGAAAACCAGTAATGTGCATTAATGGTTATTCGATCTTTTGGCAGCCAATGTGGTTGCCAAAGATCATATCCTACACCAACAGTTGGTCCATTAAACCAACTTACTGCGCCCCGCGAGTGGGCTGACAGGTATTGGGCTGAATGACGCCAACCTAATGTAAGGTAGGTATCAAATTCCTTATTCAAGGCAATCATTAAATCGCCTGATAAGGAATAGTTGGCAAACTGCACCAACTTCCCTATCTCCACTCCGGGGGATAGTATTATTCCCAGGCCGGCATTCTTGCTCAGCCCGATGACACGCAAGGACATTCCATAGGCATCTGGATTTTCATAATAAAACCCGTAGCCCATGTGAACCACATCATCATTTTGGAAATTACTCTTTTTCCTGTTTCTTCCAGCTTCAGAAATGCTGAAGCATAATGTTAGCAGCAATAATATTACAATCGACTTTTTCATGATATGCTCCATTATTTATTTTTCAAAAATACTATTTTCCTATTTTATTTAAATCATATTAGCATACACCCAAATTATGATCTTGTCAAGAGGTATAAAAAACCCACCCAATTAAAAAACAACCATTTTCTAATAAGGGAAAAAGTCCCGATCGGGACTTTTTCCCTGAGATTAAAATGATGAAGCTCCGCGCAGTAGAACTGCGCAGTATCAAGCGGAATTCTTCCGTAGCCGAATACCCTCCTTCGCTCGCTTTCGGCGATCTTCGGAAGGGTTATTCTCCTCGTCTTCATAACCGCGGCAAACCACGTGGTGTTCGGCGAAGGAGAATAAAAAATACCCCGTTAGCGCGGGGTGACTTAAAACCAATTAATCAAAATTACCCCAGTACCAGAAAGCCCCCGACTTCAGTCGAGGGATGAATGGTAGTATTGGGCTTTCGGTACAGGGTTTTGCCCCGGAAACTCAGAAGAAGCCACGGGCTTTAGCCCGTGGAGGCTCACTTTTTAACTTCTACCACTACCTGCGCTTTATTTACAATTTCTCCTAACTTAACCTCTACTTCGCTTTCTTTACCATTACGCCATACTTTTAATGTTAGTTTTGTACCAGGGCGGTATTGTTGTAATAAATCTGATAAACTTCGCTGTCCGTTAATTCTTTCCCCTGCTATATAAGTAATTACATCACCTGATTTTAAACCACCAAGTGCTGCTGGACTCTTGGCTTCTACTGCGGGTAAATTGCCATTTGCCACCAATAACGCACCATCTTTAGGTAAACCTAAATCAGCTGGTGAATAGGCCGTCACCATTCCTAAAGTAACATAATTTACTCCCAAAACTGGACGCTTTATTTCTTGAGTGGAAAATAACCCATCAACCACAATATCTATAGTTTCCAAAGGATAAATATATCTCAGATCTGTTCCTTGACTAGCAACCAAACCAATCACTTTACCATTTAGGAGTGCAATAGGCGCCCCAACAAAATCCTTCGGCAGTGGATTAGTTAAATCGTAAAAACCAGTAACTGTATCGGAGTGCTTAATTAATGAAGTAGTATTTTTGATTACGCCAACGTTATCATGCGAGGTAATTTTATTTTCTAAAACTGTCCGCCGGGTGCTTTGGGTAGTGGCTGCTAAAACTACAGCTGTATCGCCAATATTTACTTCTGAAAATCTGGCAAATGCCGCTGACGTTAAATTGCTGGCTGATATTTTTAAATAAACAAAAGCAGTTGATGGATCTTTAATTAACGCTTCTACCTCGTACATTGCTCCATCGGATACTGCCACTAGATATTTTTTCGTTAAGTCATTAACAACTTCAGTGGTACTCACTAACCAGCCGTCGCTAGATAATACTACACCATGCCCCAAAGCTTTGGTTATTAAATAACTCTGCTGCCAAGTTGGGCTTTTTACCGTAGGGCTCTGTTTGGCAAATATTACCACCGATGTTGGCGATAATTTTTCAACCACCCCTGCTAATGAATTCTCTGGCATAACTAATACTGGACGCACCTTGCTTATTGGCGTACTAGAAATTAATGGGCTAAACCAGCTAATCACAATTAGTGTTGTGGAAATACTAGCAGCTATCGACACTATCATACATAGTATATAACTAAGCAAGAAACCATAATTATGGTTTTTCTTTTTTGGAATAAGCATCTTGGCATTCCTTTCCTGATAAATTTCCCTTATTTCGTGATCAAAACTTATATTTTTTTTATTATTATCTGACATATTAAAACCACCTGCTAGTAGCGATTAGTATTATTGATAATGTACCGATCCATAATAAATAATGGGTTAAACTGCGTTTGGTTAAAACCACGCCCGTGTCGTATCTGGTAAATAAAAAAATGACCAGAAAAATTGTGGCTTGCAACCAGCCAAGTAAATAAAAACTGGTTGGCCACCAACTAAAAACCACATAGGACTGAATAATCATTACCCATGCCACTGCGTAATACGCCCAGTGATGTAATAGTGTCCAGCCCGCTAACCAACCCACCGACAGTAAAACCAGGGTGGTAATAATGACATATAGAAAAAATAATAACCACCAACCAAAGCCTAAAAAAACCAACCAGCTTACATTATTAACTGTACTAAGGAAAAAAATTATCCAAGCCAGGCCAAGAGATAAAGGTAAGCTAGGGCCACGGTTTATTTCTACTGTTTGCCAACTATACACATACCACCAACTGACTACTGCTATTATTATAATGAACATCAAGCGAAAATAATTCTGCTCTAAAAATAGGAAAAAAAACAATGAACTCAACCAAAAAATTACCAGCAACATCCATGGCCACAGTGCCCGCCCCAATCTTCTGGGCTCCCACATAAACCACAAAAAAGCTGCGGCTAACAATAATAAATAAACCCCAGCGTACATGATAACCGCCGGCCAACGCCAAACTATAATTACAGGCAAAGCCGACGCAATACCAATTAAATATGGCGCTAACAAAGTCAACATAAATTAATTATACTTGCTTACACCAACTGCAGGTAATTTTGCTTGCTCTTGTAATTTTGTAAATTCTTCAACCAGTGCTGTTAAGTCTTTTTGCAACGATGCCACCGAAGTATCAGCCACAAGGTTTTTACTATTTAATAAATCTTCCAGCTGCGATAATTTGATTACTAATGACAAATGAAAATCCTGATACCCTACAGGCACTCGTAATTTCAACAACTGATCTTTAATTTTTACTAATTCAGCAGTGTCGGCAATTGTTAATTTTTTATCTAGATATGGTTTTAATATTTCCAATTCATTGCCAGCGCCCTGAAAATAGTTACTCAATTGCTGTTCATGATTATCAATCAAGGAGCTAATAGTAATAGCTTGATAGGTCGAGGAATTACTAATAATAATTAAAAATGCAGACAAACCAGCAATGACTAATAAGATAACAACAATCCAAATTTTCTTAATAAATGTCATATCAATCATTTGGGTTAATTATTTTTATCACACCATGGCCAGTGCCAACTACTAGTCCGCTTTTTTGATACTAACGACACTCCAAGCGCTATAATAAGTAATGGCCAAATAATTCCCCAAGCATCGCCAGATATAAATCCCAAATTTTTAAACAAAAACACTAAACCCAAAATAATCAACAAAAAAGCACCAAACATAAAATATAATTAATAATAAACTTATTTAGTTAAATTATACCACAAAAGAGCAAAAAAATTAATCACTAAATGCGCTAGCTTTAACCTCTTGCCAATCCCCTTCCACCTCGTTCCAGTTATAAGCATGGAAGGTCAAGGTTTGTTCTTTATCATCATAAACATACTCTACCGCGGTAGATGAACCAATGCGTTTGGAATAAAAAGTTTTTTTATCTAACACTACCGGACGCTTTATTAATTCTAATTTCATTCTACCCTGTGGGCCTTGAAATTCCACAAACTCTCGCTCCCCTGGCCTCTCGGGCAATGGCTCTCGCCCTTCAGCTAAAACCGTAAACTGGCTTTTTACTTTATTCACAATGTCTTGCCAGCGTTCATGCGTCATATATTAATATTGTACCACGCCCACTAATCTATTGACAGAACGCGCATTTAGAGCAATAATATGCTAAACTCAAATTATAATCATTAAAATTTTATTTATGGCAGAACATTTTAATCAACCAACTGAATTTGAACCAGGTTCACCAGAAGATATTGCTGATAAACTAGTTACTAAATGGGAAGCCAGCGCAGTTTTTGATGATCAGACTGATAATGAAATGAAAGGCATAGAAAATGATAACAAATCATTAGGACGATCTATTTTAGATTGTCTAGAGCAAGAGCGTCCTCGACGCAATGAAAAAGAAATGTTGGAATTAATAAGGGCAATGACAGACGGTTTAAATAAAATAATAATCAGAGGCGATAAAGTGCGGGCAGAAGTTGATGAAGCGCTTAAAAGATTAAACGAACAATTTGATCAATATAAATCTATTGAACAGATATAACCTGAGGACTAAAGGAATAATAGCAAGCCTCAACTTATAATTAACTTATGAATCATATGCATCCAGAATCTATGGAAATGGAGCAGATAGCTCGTCAGGAAGAAGAAAAAATGCTTGAGACACGTTTACAACAGCTTCCGTTTTTTAATGAAAAAATACCAGGCGCTAATCTAGAAAAATTTAGAATCTCACCTCTGGACTGGCGACGTACTATCACTTCCCCTGATTCAGAAAGTGCCTTGACTAAAGCGATACAAAACACTTTAGAACACATGCAACACCGAAATGAAGACCCGGCGGATGAAAAAATTCGCGAGCGTGACCTACGAAGTACATTGGAAACTTTAATGGTTACCGATAATCCCTCAGACAAAGCGGAACCACATCTGTCTAGTAATTTTGTACAAAGGGCAGAATCATTAAACGGCCTAAAACAAGAAGCTTTTATACGCGGTTATGCCGATTTTCGTTATGGTAGGAGTGGCGCTTCACAGAATTTACTAACGGATATACGCGACGGCAGCATTGATGCCAAAAATCTACCTGAGGCTTGGGTAGAAATGGCTGAAGGCGATTTAATAAGAACCTTAGAAGATGCTTCCGTTTGGGGTAGAACAGCGGAATTAACAGTCAAATTAATTAAAGATGTGGAACAGAAAACTGGTGTTGATATTATCAGCCGTTGTCGAGATAGTATAGAACGTTATTTACAGAATGACGAGAATTATAAAAAAGAGCATGGTGAATATATTAAACCACAACCTAGCTGGGATTTAGAACGTGAACTAAAACAGGGGTTAGATAAGCAATAGCTGCTAACAAAAACTTTCTAATTAAGTACCAAAACGACACCGGCGCAGAGAGAGTAATATCCACATACAAACAAATGGATGGCGGTTTTTAAAAATGGCTGTAGTAGGCTATTCCTTAATTTTTAGATTGCTTTATGTTTGTATCAATGTGTTAACACATTGATACAAGGAAAGATTAGGTGCCAAAGCGACGCTCACGAGAGGAAAACCAATTAAGCGCCTCATCTAAATCAGCTTTAGAAAAATCGGGAAACAGTAGGTGAGTAAAATACAATTCAGCATAAGCAATTTCCCAAAGTAAAAAATTTGAGATTCTTTGTTCGCCCGAAGTTCTAATCATCAAATCAACTGGCGGCAAACCGCCTGTAGACAGTGATAATTTTAATTGCTCCAATGTTAGTTTGGTTAAATCTGAACCCTCCCTAGCCAACTTTTGCACACCTTCTACAATTTCCTGCTGTCCGCCATAATTAATACAAGCCACCATTGTACCTTTGGTACCGCTGGCGGTTTTTTCTTCTGCCTCAGCCATTAAATCCCTAGTGCTTTGACGCAGTTCTTGGCGACTGCCGGCAAATTGCATTTTAATACCATCTCGAACAAAATCCTCAACATCTTTTTTTAACCCTTGATCTAACAAATCAAATAAATAAGCCACTTCCTCTTTTGATCTAGACCAGTTCTCGCGGGAAAATAAATAAAAACTAGCCCAAGGAATACCCCTGGCAAAAATCCAGCGCGCTAATTCTTTAACACGTTTATAACCGGCCTTATGACCATCTAAAGAAGGTAAATTATGCTCCTTAGCCCACCTCCGGTTACCATCAACTATTATTGCTATGTGTTTAATATCTGACATATATTAATACTTGAATCATTCGGGCTGCTGGGAATTGAACCCAGTCTTCGCGCACCCGAAGCGCGCGTACTACCGGTATACTACAGCCCGTAATAAATTACTTTATCAAAAAAAATTATAATTGTCTATATATCATTTTCAATTAATCATTAATTAAATTTAAATTTATCAATAACTCCTTTATTTCATCTGAATACTTTCCATTATTTAAATTTAGATATTTTGTAAATTTATCTTTGGCTCCTGGCAGGTCGCCTATACTGTACATCACTTTACCCCATGCTAAATAAAATTCTGGTTTATTAGCTAACGACCTCTCCCCTTTGGCAAATAAATTTAGCAAAACTGGTAGTTGGGCATTATCAACACTAGACCAAATACTAAGCAAAGTTATCATTTCCTGATAATAAACAGGGTCAGCTAATCCTTGAGTACGACTTTTGTTATACCATTGAGCACTAGCCCATAATCCATTAACATCCTGCGTGCTCATGGCCTTTATTAGTTTAGTTTTCCCAACAGCCGCTGAATAGTTGGGTTCATTACCATTTAAATTTGTTACTTTTATAAAATAACTTTCAGCTTGATCAATTTTATTTGATAATAAACTAACTTCTCCTTTTTTTTCAGAAATATCTGCACGCCAAATATTAATATTATGAATCACTGGCCATAAAAAAATTATTAATATAATAATCATAGCCCATATTTTTTTTAAATAATTATATGAATAATTATTATTAGTATCAATTTCAAATCTAAAAAATATGGCGATTAATAAGAATAAAAATACTAAACTAACTATATTATCAAAATTAAAAAACCCCATTAATAAATAACTAATCAGACTGGCAATTATACTCAAATAAAAAAAGAATTGATTGCCTGTTGAAGTTTTTAATTTTTGATATAATTGCTTAATAAATAAAATAATAATTAGTAAAAAGCCTAGTAGCAATAAACTGCCGCCAGTGACCATAAAATCAAGATAAATGTTGTGGGATCGGTCAAAAAGATTGGGTTCAATTACAAAAGGCGAAGGGTGATTTTGCGATAAAATATAAAATGTTTCCGGACCAAACCCCAACACTGGCCTTTGCTGCCAGGCATCAATAGCTATTTGCCACACCCACAATCTTACCCCCAAGCTATTGTTTTGTAAGTCTAGAGAATTATTTAAACGACTGCTAACCCCTACCCAGTTCACGCTAAAAAATATCATGATTACCAACAATAATATTAGTAATAATTTTTTTATTGACAATTTATTAAATATAAATTTGTAACCATGCTTTATTGCTATTACCACTACTGTAAATACCACGACCGCTATTAGTGCTAACCACGCACTACGCGCTAAAGTAAAAACAATTGCTATAACTGAAACCATACTACCAACTACCACCAACGATTTACTCCACAGGGATTTATAATTAGTAAAAGAATAAACAATCAATGGCAATACCATGACTAAATACATTCCTAAAAAATTAGGATGGCCTAAAGTTGAAAACGACCGAATGGAGAAATCGCTAGTGGCTACCCGATAACCACGCTCAAAACCAGGCAAATCAACGCCCCAATGCTGTAACATAGCATAACCGGCAACTATGGTTGTAACTATGGTTAAACCTAATAATAATTTACGAATTATGTTTCTATCAAATAAAATAAAACATAAATAATAAAAAATATAAATATGCAGCCAAGTAAATAAGCCCTGCCATCTTTCATATAATCCCCAAATACTAACCGGCCTAAAAATTGAAAAATAAGTAGCTAATATTTGAACAACCATCATAAAAGTAACAGCTAAATTTATCGGCTGTTTAAAAAAAGCTGTTAAATCTCGCTGACATAATTTTATGGTATTGTTTTGAAATAGCTTATACAGTAAATATAAAATTAATGCCAGTTCCACACCCAAATTAAGGCAAGACACTTTAACAACTTCAAAAACATTATAAGTCCTAATATCAAATATTAACGGCAACAATAAAACAGTTGCCAATAAGCACCAAATTGACAATTTCTCAAAATTCAATCTGATTTTTTTAAAATAATTTACCATTCAAATCATTGTCAAAAACATAGGCTTCTATGCCTATGTTTTTGTTTTAACTATTGAGTTCTAGGAAGATCTTTAGGCGGCGGAGGTGGTGGAGTACTGGTACCCCATTTTCTTTCTACGGTATTTAATTCGGTATTCCCTTTGTCATCAGACACCCTAACAATATAATACATTCCAGCAGTAGCCGGTCGTGATATTAAATACTTCATAACTTTTGTCGCCCAAATAGCACCCGGAACATCCCAGCTTATCCAAATCGGATTATTAAAGTTATAACTATAAGAGTGACTAGAATCTGACATGGGATACACCGATTCAAATAACATGTACTTAACCGGGGTATTGTAGGAAATTTGCCCAGAGCCAATTAAATCAACTGCCGAGGAGAATTCAAAATTAGCATACCGAATATTAGGATTTGCTGGTTGTGGATACCAGGTTCCGCTGGCACTGCTAATTTTTGAATCAAAGGCGTTAATTTGGGATCCGGTTCCATACTGAATTGTTGTTTCCACAGCAAAATTTGTTTGAAGATGATTTGCTATCAATGCACTGGCAGACACTAAATGTTTCAAGCCGTCAGTGCCAATATAATAATAACTGGTTTGTCCTGAATATTTGATTAAAGTACCGGCTGGATATTTATTAGTAGTTATGGTAGAACCGATTTTATAATTTACAAAAAAAGGCGCTGGAATGTCAACTACTCTATTCTGCCAGTTATTACCATATAAAGTGGAGATTCTAATTTCACTATCCAACGCTCGCAAAGCACCACCAGGTTCAGTAGCATATACAGTTGGATTATTAGTTGCTTTAACCAACCAAGTGCCTGGCCTAATAGTGATATTACCACCAATCGGATACTTATAAAGCTCGCTAGGAATGACCATTTCTACTTTTGAGAAATCAGCATACCATGACTTATAAGTAATCTCGTTAGGAAAGACATATCTACTAACTCCATCAAAATAATACACAGCAGAGTTACCTGCTATCTTCGACAATCTGCCATTTGTTACTGGATTAGCGGCTGGTACCACTTTGGATAAACCAGCAAACCGCGGGGGCGTACCATCGCCTAGCACCTTTCTAAACACATCGCTATCCTGTAGTTTTGAAACTGGTGCGATAATAGCCGCTATTGCCCCGCCTAAAAATAAGGTAGCAACTATAAGATACATCGCTGTAGCACTGACAGTTTTGGTAAGAGTAGCTGTAGCCAGTGGGTATTTCACCGGTTCATCGGAAAGATTATTCGTAACCATATAGTTGATTGATTAATAATTAATTATTTAAGTTTAATTAAATTTTAATATGAGTCCACTCACTAATAATTTTCTTTACATCATCTACATCCACCACAGTCATACCCAAGCCTTCTAGTTCCTGCTCATATTTTTCACGCTCAGCTATTAGCTTCGGCCGCGCTGCAATTTCTGTTTGTAAAATATTTTTGTCTATTTGCTGTATTTTAGTCCATAGTTCTGCTAAAGCTTTATTTTTGTCACGCGCCGCACCATGCAAAGCCCCCACCACCACTTGATTAATATGCGATACTTTTACCATTGCTGCTGCCTCATCTATAACATCAATGGCTTTATCGGGCATATGCCTATTTTTTATATATTTGTCAGCCAACTGCGCTGCTGCCACAATCGCGCCATCGGTAAATTCTACTTTGTGATAAGATTTATATTTATCTTTAACGCCTTGTAAAATTTTTATAGTATCATCTACTGACGGTTCTAATATCTCAACCATTTGAAAACGGCGCTCTAAACTTTCGTCTGGTTTAATATACTGTTCATATTCATTAGTAGTGGTAGCGCCAATCAGCTGCAAATCACCGTGCGCTAGGGCTGGTTTTAAAATATCAGAAAAATTTACCGCGCCCTCGGTTCCTCTAGACTGCATCACCGTATGTATTTCATCAATAAATAAAATTATCTGCCTGGCAGTAGATGAAATTTCTTGTACCAATCTTTTAGCTCGCTCTTCAAATTCACCTCGGTATTTTGTTCCAGCCAAAAGTGACGCAACTTGCAGGGATAATACCCGCTTGTGCTGTAAAACTTCTGGTACGCTATTTTGAGTTATGCGCTGGGCTAAGCCCTCTACAATAGCAGTTTTGCCCACTCCAGGAGCGCCCACCAATAACACGTTATTTTTGGTACGCCGCGATAATACTTGGGCCAAGCGTAATACCTCCTCTTCTCTGCCAATTACTGGATCGATCTTCCCATCACGGGCTAATTTCGTGAAATCAACAGAATATAAATCCAATACTGGCGTTCCGGTTTTTGATGTCCAAGACATATTACTACCATTCTTCTGTTTCTGCCAATAATAATAAATTGCCCCTAAAATTATAAATATCAACACAATCGCCAGGGTGGATAAACTCATATATTAATTATATAACACAATAAATTATTATTATATAAGCTGCTAAAATCGGTTGATGATAATGCTAATTTTGCATTTATCATCACAGGAAGGCCAATTAATTAATCCACCATGGGTAATTTAGGCGGCGGTTCAGCTTTATTATGCACCACTACCCCTCCAGCAATATAAGTATGATAGGAGTTAACCTCTAGGTTATAAACCTGAACTACTTTTTTAACTATTTCTATAGAAGTAATCTTTTCCGGTTTACCTTGGAAATTAAGTAGTTTGTCTCCCATCTTTAACTGGCCTATCTCTACCCATTGGCCATCTGAATAAACAAGGTGATTGGCAGTTACCTCTAACTGACCATTGATAATTAAGTATTGATCGGTAGTATGTTTAAAAACCTTTCCTACCTTATCTGGTTTCAACTCTTTGGTGATTTCACTAAAGGCTAGTATAGTATCGCCTACCTGTACTTGTTCAATTGGTTTAGTGGTGCCATCAACCATTAAAATAGGGGTACTAGAAAGGAAACAGGTATATCCTTTAGCTACAGAAATGGTTATAGTTTGAGAGCTTGCGCTACCTGCATTATCCGTGGCATTAAAAATAACAGAATATTTTCCAGCAGTAGTTGGCGTCCAAGTAAAGGTACGGACAATAGAATCAGTTCCACTAATAGGCTCAGATAAAGTAGCACCAGGAGGAAGTTGGGAAGTGGTAATTTGTATAAGTTTACCTGGAAACTCTGCCCTTACATCAAAATTCAGACCTTCCCGTTCGGTTGTTGACTTATTACCAATAGGGTAAAAGTATAGCTGATTAAGGACATTAATAGTAACATTTTGACTAGTATGATTTCCATAACTATCCGTTACTGAGAAAATTAGGTCATGCAGTCCAATGTCAGTACTAGTGGGACGCCAACTAAATATATGAGTAGCGGAGTTAAAACTTGCTCCCGGGGGTAATAAATCTACTGAATAGGTTAAAGCATCACCTTCTGGGTCGCTGGCATTTACAGTTATGGATAAGGTATCACCAAAATTAATGGATTTGTCACTTATTAGTGTGATGTAAGGCGATTGATTCCCTGGAAGCTCACTGAAATAAATATCCCAGTTGCCATTACGATTATCCTGCCAGACAATACCATAAGGAGAAATAGCCGGGTACGTTTCAGCATTCCAAGGGGGACCAAAAGTAACTTGTTGTTCTTGACCAGTGGCTAAATCATAAACATAAATATCCCAGCTGCCATTACGATTATCCTGCCAGACAATCCTGTTTCCTAAAATTACAGGATCGGTTTGGGCTTTGGTATTAATAGTAATCTGCTGTTCAGTATCAGTTGCAATATCATACATATAAATATCTGCGTTACAGTCTGTGTCGCTCCATGGTGGCGAATAACACTCTCCATTGCTATCATTACGAAGATCGCCCCAAACAACTCGTTGCTCAGAAGTAGAAACACCTTTACCACGGCCACTTTTATAAGGCTTAGCTCCTGATGCAATTTGTCGTTCCATATTGTTAGTAAGATTATAAATACCAAGTCGAGATTCGCTTAATGCATCAATATATTCTCTAAAAACAATAAATTTCTCCGAAACATCAGCATGGAATATTGATCCGGGAACAGATTTGATTAGCCGTGACTTATCGTTGAGGTGATCGTAAAGATACAGATCCCTCTGTGCTGATATGCCACCATTATAAGTTAAATTATCACCTAAAACAGCTACAGAAGGATAACCCGGGTTAAATACATGTTCGACAAGTTGAGTAGCGAGATTATAAATCTTAATGGTATTATTTTCATACCATGCAGCAATCTTATCCGAAATAGCGGGTGGATAGAGAGAAGTAGAGTCTGAAATAGTTTGTATTTTTTTCGAAAGAAGATCGTATAAATAAAAATAACCTACAGAGTTGGTTGTAAACTCCGCAAAGACAATTTTCCCTAGAGAGGAAATTTTAGGAAATTGTTGATGTCTTGTGTTGGAGGTTATCCGGATACTATCATCAAAGTAAAGAGTTTTGATGTCCTGAAACTGGTAACCGTCCTGTGTAGTAACCACTAATTTTATGACGTACTCTCCGGGAAGCAAGGCCTCTATATTCCAGTTGTTTACCAATATACCATTATTTACCGGAGTAAATATCGGATCATTAATGGGTAACCAATCTACCGGTGCCTTGCCTGCACCCCAAAAAAGTTGGTAATTTAAAAAGGTACTGCCAAAGGCATTTCCGCGAATTGGTAAAGAGGTTACATCGCTTTTCATCAGGATGGATTCAGAGATAGGGCTGGAGATACTGGCATAAGATACTTGATTTAGGCCTAGTGCCCTTGATAGATTAATTAATCCCCCGCCGGTATATACGTCAAAGCCAGGAGTAGCTAAATCATCAGCTGAGCCACGCAACACCTGCCGAATATCCTCATTGGTAAAAGAGGATTTCTGGACTAAAATTAAAGCCGCTGCTCCTGCCACATGAGGAGCGGCCATACTAGTACCACTGGACCGGTAGTATTGAGCATTGACATCAAACGCCGGTACGAAATTTGCTCCATTTGTATAACCACGAGCTCCTTTATACATATCGGTGCCAGCTGCTCTTAAAGAGAGAATTTGCACTCCGGGTGCCGCCACATCAATTTTATCTCCCCAATTTGAAAAATAGGCGCGGGCATTTTCGTTGTCTGTTGCAGCTACAGTTATCACTTGTGGCAGCTTTGCCGGAAAGAAATAATTAACATCCAAATTACTGTTTCCAGCCGCCGCAACTAAAATTACGCCTTGTGAGTAAGCATACTCAACTGCCGCAGCAATCAACTGGGAATTACCTTGCCCGCCCCAGCTCATATTGATAACATCTGCCCCGTTATCAGCCGCATAAGTAATTGTCTCGGCAAGGGCATTATCATATCCACTACCACTACCATCTAATCCCTTTACCGGCATTATCTTGCAGCCAGGACATACACCCGCAACGCCTAGGTTATTATCGGTTTTTGCAGCAATAGTTCCAGCTACGTGAGTACCATGGCCATTATCATCCATTGGATTGTTACTGTTGTTAACAAAATTATAACCGCTAATATCATCAACATAGCCATTACCATCATCATCAATATTATTATCAGGGACTTCCCCAAGATTATTCCAAATATTATCCTGTATATCCGGATGATTATAATCAACACCTGTATCAGAGACGGCTACGATAATATTAGAACCGCCACTAGTGACAGCCCAGGCTTCTTCCATTTTAATCTTCTCTAATCCCCAAAGATTAGAATAAGATTGCCCCCAAGCACCGGCTAACCAAGTTCCTTTTTGATTTGGGTCTACATAGGTATCATTAGGCAACGTAAATACAGTAGCTATATAATTAGGTTCACAATACTCTACATTAGGATCTTTTTTATATTCCTCACAGATAGCCTGTATATCGGCACTCTTGTCTTCTAATTCCAACTTATAAATATTTGTCAAATTGGGAACCTTGGCATTTTTAGGAGCACGCTTAGCTCTTTGAGAAAAATTAGCTTTGGTTTCAGTAAAAAGCTGTTTATAAGACTTATTAGTTTGCAGCTGTTTGTCTTTCAGTTCTTTAAATACTGGGGCTATATCTTTAACCTTATATTTAACATTGAGGGTATTAACAGATGACAAGCCAGTGCGACTGGGGCTTAGTTTCATAGTTTGAGAATTTAGATTACGATCAATTGAAGCAGCATTCTTCTCTTTAAATTTAATAATGATTTCTCCTGGAACATTAGTAGCTTTATCCTGCGAGGTGTAAGTGCTATCCACAAACGGTCCGGCATATACTAAAGAGTTAACTGGGATTCCGGCACGGGGAAGAATATTACTTAATTTTGTTACTACTAAAGTAGCAGCCAAAGCAGTGCTAACCAAAAAAACCATGACTGCTACGGCCACTACGGTATGGGTATCAATTTTTGTAGCAACTTTTTGAGGAGTTATGGTTATCATACATTTAATTAATAGTAATTAAACAGATTATATTAAATTTTAACTAATATGATATTAATAATAACATAAAATTACACTTTTTGCAAGTTTACGGTTTATTTGTAAAAAAATAATAATTTTATCAAACTAAAAAACCCACGAATGAAACCATTCACTTGCTCTAAAGGCCATCACTACCCCCACCACACTACTGTATTATTTAACCTTTTAATACCTACAACTATACCTATTAATATAGCTATGCCAATTAATAAAGCCAGGCTGTAGCTAATAAGCGGAGCAAAAAAATTAAGCGCGCCAGCCAGCCAATTGGTTATTATTCCACCCAGTGATTGCCCAACCAATTCTGCACCAAAAACAATTAATATCACCAGCAAACTCATAGCAGTTAACCCGGCTGCAGTGTGACCTAAATCATGATTAGACGGCGCCAAATGAGCGCCAATGGCTATGGCTAAATATAAAAACAGCCAAGTCTGCCAAGCGGTAAATGCTAAAGCTTGCCAAAATAAAACTACAAAACTCCACCAAGCAGTAAAATAATTAAGGCTGATCGTTAAAAAATTAACGTCTGGTGCAATTAATACCGACGGAGCCTCAAGAGGAATTGCCGGGACCAACAATATTGCCAATACCCATAAAATAAACGATCCGCCTAAAAAAGGAAAAATTGAAATTAATACCAGCGTTGCAGGATTGCCAGTTGCTTTATGAATTACCGAACCCAAAACACTTCCACCACTGGCAGTTTTAGGCAACAAACTAAAACCAGTAACTTTGGTAAAAGTTAGTAGCGCACCTAATAAATGTGATAATTCATGAATCACAACTCCTGGCCACAGCAATATTTGATACCAGCGTTGAGAAAGAATAAAAGACAACCAATAATTAACCAAGCGGGATAATAATAAAACGCCTAATAACATTATTAAAAACGAGAGCAACAAAATCATAAAAAATTTTATTGGTTAAAAATTAACTTGGCCTCATTCCATAAACTATCATCACCCAGTACTTTGGCCTGATACCACCACTCTACTCCCCACAAGTAAGCCTCGCGTAATCCGGTGCCGCGAAAAAATTCAATATTATCACGAAAACGTTTAAGATCAAAAGATTGTTGTGCTACCTCAAGCGACATTTTATCTAAACCAACTGGTCCCCAAGGCTCCATTTGTAATTCTGAAATAATTGTATAATCTACAAACGGCGAAATTAAGGCTGATTTAAAACGATAAATCCAGCGCGGTATTGGATAATACCAATAACCATAACCATCATTCCATGTAACTTGATACAAAGTTACTCCTTGAATATCTGCCAATCCCGCAGTTTCCCACCAAGAAGACAATTCGCCCGAATCAGTAATTAATACTGGACGGGAATCAAGCGACTTAAGCATAGCCAATTCTTTTTGTAAAAAATGCAAATTGAGTTTGGTACAATCACCAAAAGCAAACAGCGGTTCGTTTTCCAACTGCCAGCGCTTAATAGTAGAATTTTCTTTAAAATTCAAGATCGTCGCCTGCAACATATCGAGCACCCGGTCTTCAATTTCCCAAACGGGTAAACTTGCCGCCCAATTTGGAATATGACATTCTGGCCAACGCGGTAATTTTTTTCCTATTGCCAAAGTTACTGTTACGTCGCGCTTATCTGCCTCGGCAATTTGCCAGTCGATATCAGTAAAATTATATACTCCTGATTGTGGTTCAATTTCATTCCAATTAGCCTGTAACCTTAAATTTTTAACTTGCAAATCGTCCAAGATCGCCAAATAAACTTCTTGCCAATTTAAATTTAAAGATTCTGCCTGACTCTTGGTAAAACTTACCCCCAAGTTTGGTTCGCTAACAAACGGTACTCTAGGTAACAGCAACCATCCGGCAATAGCTACAATCACCCAAAATGATATAAAAATATATAACCACTTCATATTATTAAACAAAAGCTAAAATACTTAAACCACCGCCAATAAATATAATGGCTGTTAGCTTGCGCGCCAACACTGATCCGGAAAATTCTTCTGATAACAATTTAGGCCACTTCCAGGAAAACATCATTACTAAAAATAATAAAAATACATACTGCAAACCCTGCAAGGCGTTGACTAAACTAACGCTACCCAAAGAAATGGCATAATTTACTACTAAGGCAGATAAAGCAGCAGATATCTGACCACAGACAAAGGCAAATTTCGCTGCTGGCTTAGTAGAAAAACTTTGTTTAATTGCCGGAATGGTAGAGGGAATAAATAATAAAGGAAGAGCAAAAGCAAAAGCTGCTATTCTAATCCAAATTAGTCCATTGATAAATTCGGTAACGGCAAAAACTTGCTTGCTTAATGTATAAAACAAGGCAAAACTCAAAGCCGACGCCAAGGCGGTGTACTTGGCGTGATTGGATAAGCCACCACGGCCGCTAACAATTAAAAAACCGCCCAAAACCAAAAAAGCAAAAGCCATGATTTCATAACGACTTAAAGACTCATTAATTAAAAAATAAGACGCGATTAATACAAAAATTGGACTCCAGGCGCCAATAAATGAAGTAACGCGCGAAGCCTCGCCTTTTTGTAAAGAAATAAATAACAACCACAAAGCAATGGTAAAGCATAATCCTGCGGCTAGACTTAAAAACCATGGCCATACTCCTGGAAAATAAAATCCCCAAGGTGCTAGAATAAAAACCAACAAACCCAAGGTGCAAATAGTAATAACATAAGCCGCTGGTTTAGTTACGGTTTTGGTATAAAACAAAGACTTATCAATTAATACCGCTATGGCATTAAAAAAATAAGCAATTACTGTCCAAATAAGCCACATAAATTAATAAAAAATTTGTAAGCTAACAAATATCAAATAAATAATTAACAAAATAATTCCTTCTTTAACTGATAAAACCGCTTTAGTTCTAATAAAAATATTAAATAACAATATTAAGGTAAATAAAAAAACTGCTGCTAATAAAACTACTCCACGATCAGTTAACCAATAATTACTACCAATACCTACTACACCAAGAATAAAAGTGTTGGCGGCGGCGCTACCTAGTAAATCGCCCAGAACCAACTTTTGCGCTCCGGTTTTTCTAGCTTTAATTACCAAGCTTATTTCGGGCAAGTTTGTACCAATACCTAAAACCAAAACGCCCAAAATTATGGGTGTGACGCCTAATTGTTGAGCAATATCAACACTTACTTTTACAATATAGTGAGACGCTGCCAACAAACCAATTAATCCCAATCCGCCACCAAGTATCAAATGTTTTAAAGTCCAGCGCTTTTCGTCTAACGTTCTCAACACCACTTCTACGCGATAACGATACAAATACAACAAATATGATAAATATAAAATTACCAATAGCCAGCCTTCTAACTTTGAAAAATGACCATCAAGCAACAAAAAAACCGGCGCTGCTATCAACACGCTGCCGATTATTAAATCACGTGATCTTAATGAGTGGCTTAAAAAAATTCCCCGCTGCACTACCGCTGCCAAACCAACAATCAATGATAATAATACTAAACTAGCGCCTAGTAAATTACCGATAGACAATCCCGGCGTCTGATTGATAAGTGAATTAATAGCTACTGAAAGTTCAGGTAAAGAAGTGGCGAAACCAATAATTACAAAACCTAAAACAAATTCAGAAATATTAAATCTCCGTCCCAACTCCACAAAAGAGCGTATCACCCACTCGGCGGCGTAACTTAAAACAAATAACAGTAATAACAATAATACAATCTGGTCCCACATAATTACTTTGCTTTAGAAAAAATTAATGAATTTAATAATTGTTCAAATTGTTCAGTTGGCAATTCAGGATTTTGTTCAAAAATATAATACTGGTTGGCCTGCTCCTTATTTTTAATAACTGTGATTCGATGTTCTAAATTACACCAATTAGGTCGCATAGGTAATGCATCAACCTCACGTATTTTAACCTGATAATTAACACTCTCTTGCCCAGCATAATTAGCCTCGTTTTGTTCTAATACTTCAAACCTGCTAGGCACTTGAAAATTATCTGCTACTAACAGATAAATTAATATTTGTGACCGCTCTAACCCTGAACCATTACCTTGTAAGGAAAACAAATTTAGTAATTTTTCTTGTGGCAAATATTCCGCCTGCCAAAAAGCCGGATATTTAAATGACAATTTAAAATCAACCTCCTGCTCGAGTGGTGTAAGTGTTAATTCCCCCAACGCTGATGTTGGAAAATTGTATTTTTGAAAAAAATCAGTAGGATTCAACCAATTAACTAACTGCTCTGGTTTTGATACTTCCACACTCAAATTTATATCACTGCCTTGATATATACCAAAATGCAAATGACGATGCTGATTATCAGTATCATAAGAATAATCAGCCCCCAACATACCAATAATTTCTCCTTTGGCTATGGTATCGCCAGTATTTTTAGCAATCGACGCTAGACGCAAATGGCCATAAATAGTTTTTAGCTCGCTTTGATCAATGAAATGTTTAATAACCACCAAACCACCATAATTAGTAGTCCACTTTTTATAAATTATTTCACCATCAGCCACAGCCATTACTGAAATATCTCCTTTTTGCGATGCGTCTACTTCAATGTCATCACTAGTATTATAACCCAGTTCTGGCTCGGTAACATATTGACCAAACACCTGCTTAGTTCGATTAGTAGCATAATTAGCTATCGGCAAAACCACTTCCGTTACCGGTAATTCGCTGACCAGGACTGACTCCTGATTAGTGCCGTCATTATTATTGGTAGCAGCTATTTTTACTAATTGTGATTTATTAATCCAAGCAACAACCAGCAGTAAAGGAATAATTATGATGACTAATAAATTGGAAAGTTTAAACCATTTTTTTGTGTTGAATAGCATAACTTATCAACTAAAAAATCTCCTCTTTTTTTTCCCGCAAAAAGGCAAACCACTTGTCTAAAAATTTAAGAATGACTTTAAATGGTAATTCAATAAAAAAATCTAATAAGACTACGAAAATATTAATCTTATCAAAAGTAGTAGACAGCCAACGCCCAAACCAAACCATAGGTAAACTAATAACATCTAAAATAAAGGTAAAAATATTAGTTTTGCCAGGCACCACTTTTAAAGTATTTACCTGCTGTCTTAAACTAACTCCAAAAAAACTAACTAAACTTACAAAGAAGACAAATAATGCTCCGCTTAAAATATTAAAATCCAACTTATGCAAAACAAAAACAATTAAACCAAATGAAGCAATAAAAGTGACCACTGAAAGTATGCCAAATCCGATCTTTGCCAACATTACAGAGGCATGTTTACGGGGAAACGGAATTTTTAAAAATATCTGCTCTTCGGACCCATATAAAATCTCTTTCATCCCTTTTACTAATTTTTCAATACTTTGCCTTCCTGGTGAAGTAATAAATATAGTTATTAGCAACATTAATAAAGGTGGCACTAGTAAATTAATAATCAATGCCACTTTATTAATTGAGCCCAAAACATATTTTTCATAAGGTAATTCAACAACAATAGCTAACACCATTTTGGTAAGAAAAATGTAAGCCATAGCGTGCAAACCTTTGCGCCTTATTTTCATTCTTAATTTAGTATAATAATCACTATAAGACTCCTGAGTTTGTCTGCTAATTCTCTCCGGATTAGTTAACAACTCTCCTAAATCCTGATAACCATGACTTCTGATTACATTTCTTAAAACAATAAATGGTACAAGTGCTTTTCTGGCAATAGATTGCAGACGGGAAGCTAATGGGTAGGATAATTGTTTTTGAATATCCTGATAACACTGCAACCACTGATTTGTTGATAATTTAATATCAACCGGGCCTCTAAACCAATCTGAAAACAAGTGTTTAACTAAATGATAAGATAAAATATCAGCATCAGCTTTTTCTAAAATCCGCTGAATAGCTATTACTAATTGACGCCGATACACCTGATCATTAGGTTCACGGCTAACTTGCTTAAAAACCGGCTGCAACAATTTATAAGCGTAAGCAGTTAAAGGATGTCTAATATGATCATCTACTAAGGAGTGTTCAATCTCCACTGCCTCAATGCCCAAAATCCATTTACGCATATCCGAGGTAAAACTGGCCTGACTTTTTAACTCTTGTATCAACTCACGATATTTACGAATCACTTTAGCAATCTCATCTGCTTTGGTTGTTGGCACTGTATTATTCGACAAATAACGCGATAACACTAATTCACGCAATAAATCCTGGGCATTGGTTTCGTCCTTAACTACCCCACTCAACATGGCCCACTGTCTTAACAAGCGCTTAATAGCATTCTTTCTTAATAACACATCATCTTTATAATCAACAAGATTACGTAATTTCTCATACGCAAAAGCAGCAAATCCTACAAATTCATTTACCTGCAATTTATGTTTTGGTTCTTCTTGTTGTTGTTCTTTTTGCCAGGACAATTCCAAGCTACCTAAAAAATCCATTGCCTCCTCGCGTAAAATCGCTTTGGACATATATCAAATTTATAAATAAAGAAAGTATTATAAAAGGCCTATTAATAATTCAGTAAAGAGTAATTAGGCCACAAACTAATTCTAGCAGAAAATGACTAAAAAATAAAGCCTTTAGGATTATCATTATTTGGTAAATATTAACCACTACAACAGGATAAATTACTTGTCCTATCGTATATATCATCGGCGAAATCCCTGCCTACGGCAAGCAAGCGCTGAAGTCCCAACTTGTCGGGACGAAGGAGAATAAAACTCCATCTTACTGCTTAATGAACGAGCTTTGATAGCTGATGGTTGATAATTATCTGATAATCACTTAATTCTGATTCCCCTGCCATAAATTATCCCTTGAGCTATTTTTTGATAAGCTGACGATAAAATTCTTTGAAAAGTACTTTGGGAAGTTTTCATTTTATAAGCTGCTTGTGTTTGCTCCAATCCCAAAATATTTTTTAAACGAATTGCCTCTGCTTCTTCTCGCGTTATTTCCACCATATTAAAAAAACCTACACGTTTACCGTATGGCGCAAACACTGTAACTCGTGGCGAAAAAAGTATGCGTCGCCATTTTTTTGGCCTAGCCATATTTTGATTTTAGATTTTTATCTTGGTGTATTAAGTCAGCAAGCTTCTAATGTGCGATTTTGAGACTATAATTCTTCTTACCTTTAGGGTTGCGCCAAAAAACCGAACAATCTATTGGTTGAATAGTTGGTTGAACTATAGTTGTTTCATTATTATTACGACCGCTGACAAAATTTCGTTTAAAGTTACTATTGCTGCTATAGAAGGAAAAACTACGAAACTTAATATTATTAATATATGACATATACTTCCCTGTGGATAAAGTTAAATACCTATTATGAATATATACCCATAACTAAATTCTGTCAAATATCAACAAAAACCATAATGAAACTCCACGCCCTTACGGACGTGGTTTCTTTATATTTCAAGCTTCGCTTGTCCAATAGTTTTAACTATTGAAGGTGCCACTTTATCCACGCCTTAACAGGCGTGGTTTTAGTTAAGGTATTGAAGGCATATAAAAAATCACCCCGATCCGCCATTGGCGGATATCGGGGTGATTAAGTCTAAATATTCTAAAATTTAGAGAATTGCGTCTTTGGCTTGTTTAGACATTCTGAACTTAACTACTGTTTTTGCTGGAATCTGAATAGTGGCTCCAGTTGCTGGATTGCGACCTTGTCTGGCAGCGCGATTCTTTTTAACTAGCTTACCCAAACCTGGGAGGGTAAATTCACCCGACTTTTTAGTCTCGCTATATGCGAGCGTTACTATAGCATCAATCATATCTGATGCCTCTTTACGAGTCTTGCCCATTTTTTCAGCAAGAGCTTGTAAAACTTGTGATTTTGTCATGCCTTTGGCCATATTTTTTTCTCCTGTTTAATGATTAATTATTAAGATTATCAAGGATTTTTGTTATCCCCATTACATCAATATAGCACAAAACCCTTATTTATGTGTAGAAAATTAACACCAATATGTACTGGGGATATGTAAATATGGATAATTTTAGCTAAAATTAGCAAAATTTATTATTAAGTACTCTTTTATTTAAATCCCAAATATTTCTTTATAAACCCCCATAACCGCAGACGATAATCTTTGTCTTTTACTACATGAATAAAGGTCGGTAATAAAGAAGTCAGAATAATTAGAATAATAATGGGCCATAAATACCGATCAATGCCAGGAACAATACTGCCTAAAAAATAACCAACCAACGTTACTCCAATGGCCCACAAAATCCCGCCAATTATATTGTACGACAAAAAATAACTATACTTCATTTTACCCACCCCAGCTAAAATAGGAGCAAAAGTACGAATAATAGGAATAAAACGGGCAATAATGATCGTTTTACCTCCATGCTCATCAAAAAAATGTTTGGCGCGTTCCAATTGCTCAGGATGAAATAAAAATGATTTCGGCCGATTGAAAATTCTTGGTCCAATCCGATAACCAAAGGCATAACCCACGCTATCCCCCACTACTGCGGCAATAAATGTACCAGTAATCAACAACCAAATATTTAACCAACCTTGCGATGCTAATAATCCGGCAGTAAATAATAAACTATCTCCTGGCAGGAAAAAACCAAAAAACAATCCTGATTCAGCAAAAATAATACCAAATAATCCAGCGTAACCAACGGTTTTTATAATCATTACTAAATCAAACATAATTAAATATATGGTAACACTTACTAGGTAAAAAAGGTAATCTGAAAAATACTAGACACAAAAATTAATCATCACTTGTCATTGCGAGCCTGCCTGCCGGTAGGCAGGGATTCCCGTCTAACAGGTCGACGAAGCAATCCCGAAGGTTGCAAGCTTAAGCGAAGCAATCTCCAGAGATTGCCACGCTTCACTTCGTTTCGCTCGCAATGACACGATCAACTAGCCAATGCACTCTTTCTAGTGGTATATTTTAACTATCTAACAAATTAACAAAATTATCTATGGCCTGTTTTTTAGCGCCCACTACAGCGGCAATCATTGTTACTATATTTAAGAAAAAAATTGCTGCCAAATTTAACATTAAGTGGCTACAGATTATGCTTTGGGGAGGAGTAGCTTGGTTAATACCAGAACATATTTATCATGGTGAAATTATTTTTTACCCTCCTTTTTTTACTGCTGGTTTCACTGAAATAATATCTGAAGTTATCAGGGTAGGAATACCTATGGTAATGGCCACGGTCACAGTTTGGGTGATTATGACTATGTTTTCTGTTTTGTTTCAAAAAAACAAGCTTCGAGCAAATTCATTTTATCTTTTTATCTCCGGCGCTGTGATTATGGTTTTGATTGATAGAATATTGTGAAGATAAACATTTAGGCAAAGTTTTTAAAAATCATAATACTATAGCTAAAAATTTTATCCACTAAACGATAAAATTATTATAACTTATATAGTTTATAAATTATTTAGCGCGGTATATACGTAAGCTATTTGATACAACAGATACGCTAGAAGCAGCCATAGCAGCAGCTGCTACCATAGGATTAAGAAAACCAAAGGCCGCTAATGGTATGGCTGCCACATTATAAGCAAAAGCCCAAAATAAATTCTGTTGAATGGTTCGAAATGTTCGACGAGATAATTGAATTGCCTCAGCCGCTTTTATGGGATTTGATTGCATCAGTACAATACTACCCGCCTCCATGGCTACATCCGTACCATTTCCCATTGCGATCCCTAAGTCAGCCTGAGCTAGGGCGGGTGCGTCATTTATACCATCACCAACAAAAGCAACTTTACTACCTTGAGCTTGCAACTCTTTAACTTTAATTGCCTTATCCTGTGGTAATACTTCAGCCACTACCTGTTTAATTCCAAGTTCGTGAGCAACCGCTTCAGCGGTTCGTGTATTATCACCTGACAACATCACGGTTCTAATACCAAGTCTGGTAAGCTCAATAATTGCTTGCCTGGCTTCTGGTTTTACAGCATCTGCTACTGAAATCACACCAGCTGGTTTATCGTTAATGCTTATACCAAATGCTGTTTCTCCCTTTTTTTGTCTTTCCTCAACCTCTGTTGTTAGTGGATCAATTTTAACACCTAGTTGTTTTAAAAATGACAGTGTGCCAATTGCTACAACCTGCTTATTAACAACCCCTTTCACACCACCACCAGGTATAGCAGCAAAACCACTAACCGGCATAAACTTGAGCTTATGTTCGTTTGCCACATAACGTGCTACGGCTTGAGCTAAGGGATGCTCTGAAGCGTGCTCAACACTACCTGCTAAGGTTAATAAGTAATTTTCACTAATATCAGATGTGGACCAGACATAACGAACTGCCGGTCGCCCTTGAGTCAGGGTTCCGGTTTTATCAAATACTACTACATCAATTTTTTTGGCCCGCTCAAATGCTTCACCATTCTTAACCAAAATACCCCGTTTAGCTCCTAAACCTGTACCAACCATAATTGCTGTCGGAGTTGCCAGTCCCAAAGCACAAGGACAGGCAATTACTAGTACTGCCACTGCTGGTATAATAGCCTGTGTTATATCACCAGTTGTTAAATACCAACAGACTACTGTTATTACAGCAATAGCTAATACTATAGGCACAAAAATACCTGCTACACGATCGGCTAATTTTTGTATTGGCGCCTTCTTGGTTTGGGCATCAGCTACTAGTTTAACAATCTGTGCTAAGATTGTTCCTTCGCCCACACGCTCAATACGTACTTTAATAAAACCATTAATATTAAGTGTCGCGCCATATACCCGATCACCCGATTGCTTATCAACTGGAATAGATTCTCCAGTCAACATAGATTCGTCCATAGCTGCCACTCCTTCAATAATTACTCCATCGCTAGGAACTTTTTCACCAGGTCGCACCATTACCACATCTCCAAGTTTAAGCTCCTCAATTGTCACCTCTACTTCTGAACCATTTTTATACAACCGCGCTTTTTTAGCTCCTAATTCCATAAGTTTCATTATAGCTGCGCTGGCCTGCCCAGTACTTCTGACTTCGAAGTATTTACCTAATAAAATTAAGGCAGTAATAATAGCACCAGTCTCAAAGTACACATGTTGCTCACCCGCAAAAATACTCCAAATACTAAACACTAAGGCGGCTAATGTACCTAAAGAAACCAGACTATCCATACCAGGACGTAAACGTTTAAGTTCTTTTATCAACCCAACATGAAACTTCCATCCAAACACCATAATAACGAAGGTACTTGTAGCGGCAACCAACCACATAGATAACAGCACGCCACCTATCGCTGGTCCAAATGAAAAACCAGACATACTAAATGCCGCCACTGGTAAAGCAAATACTAATGCCCAGACAGCACGACGGCTAATTGATTTGAGCCCGACACTAAGGTGGGTTGTATGATCAGATCCATCATGTTCTGAATTAGGTTTAGAGACATCATAACCAGCTCGACGCACTGCTTGATGTAAACTATATTCAGTAGCGTTCTTTTCATCAAACGTTACAGTGGCCTGTTTCAACACAAAATTAACTGAAGCATCAACCACTCCTGGAACCTCTTTGAGTGAATCCTCATTCAACACTACACAACTAGCGCAATGCATACCGGATATTGGAAATGTTATAGTTTTCATATAAAATTAAATGCAACTTGCTTTAGTAGGATCACAATCGCTGACGGTATTATCCGGTAATGGAACTCCCGCTGGAATCGGACGCTTAGCAGCCGGGAGTATTGTAAAACTACCAGTATACATTCCCATAGGACAACGAAAAATGTATTGCCCAGTTCCACGAGGTGTAAATTCAACAACATTGAGTCCTTGTTTAACAGATTGAATAATATTAAAATCTGGTAACTCAATAATGCTCTGACAACCGTAAGTATTAACTCCGGTAATTTCCCAACGTACCGGCAGACCGGCGTGTATAGTAAAATGATTCGGCGAGTACCCGCGTGCCACTACATTCATTTTTACCACCTGCACACCATCTACTACAGTTACGTTTGGATCCTGTACTTCAACGACTTGCCGACTAGCAACATTCATTACATTCTCACGTGCTTGTATCAACTCAGTACTCAACCCCGTAAGATTGGCTCCATAATTAATATTAATTAATCCCAGCGCAACCACCGCAGCGCCAGCCACAGTTGCCACTACTTTTTGCCATCTACCTTTTATAAAACTTGTAATTGCTCCTAAACTCATTAAAGCTGGCAATGTACCCAGGCTAAATACAAACATGGTGACTGCGCCTATACTTGCATCACCCCGAGTTAATACATAAAGTTGTAATGCTTGCGTAAATCCACATGGCAAGAAAAACGTACCCGCACCCATGAGAAACGGCGCCCAAGCACGGGTATTACCTGCTGAATCATGTAAACGGTGAGCAATAAACTTAGGCGGCTGAATAGTAAATCGTGAAAACCAAGGAAAAATGTTAAGGAGCCTAAGACCTAATAATATCATAGTTAAACTAGCGGCTAGCGTAACAATACCACTTCCCATTGATGAAAGCGCCAAGACAGAACCCAAGGCACCTACGGCTGCACCCAATAAAGTGTACGAAACAATACGACCAAGATTAAAAAAAATATGAGGACGAAATTTTTGTCGACTTGTGGCTTCCGGGTGAGCCTGAGTATATGCCGTAGACACCGCCACAAGTAAACCACCAGTCACTGCTATACAACTAGATATTGCTGCCACTAACCCCATTACAAACACTACACTAAGAGATAATTCCTCGCCGTTGACTAAATTAGGCGCTAGATTAAACCTACGGAACAACACGTAAACCGCTGCTATCATGAGAATCACACCACCAATCCGCTTAAAACTAACTTTATCAGTTCTTGTTCCAGAAAGTATGCGATAGCCATGGATACCAATATGCCCATTCACAACCGTTAAATTGGGCTCATTATCACTCCAAATTTTAACCCATCCAGCTTGATTTGCTTTAACATTAGAAACGCCGGGCAATTTACGAACAGCACGTTCAATTATCACCTCGCACGAAGCGCAATGCATTCCTTCTACATTATATTTGCGTTGTTGAGCCATAATTATGTCTTATGAAATAAATTCCGGCACCCGCTCCCACAAAAAAAATAGTTTTTTCCATCGCGCACTAAACTAGTTGCAGCTGAAGCCGGAGTCAATCTCATTCTACACACTGGATCAACGACTACCGTTAATTGTTCTGCTGCACGAGTAATTTTTTTTCCTAATCTTTCAAATAATACCTCGCGTACCAGATCTGCTGCTTTGGTAAAATTTTTATGCTTTATATGATAATATATTTCTTTACCCCGCCTTTTCGTCTCTACTACTTTAAATTGTCGTAATACCATAAGGTGCTGTGACAGATTAGCCTGGGGCAAACCAAGCATTTTGACCATTTCACTAACACTTAAACTTTGACCGCGTAACAGCTGCATTATCTCCAATCTTTTAGAGTTAGATAGGGCTTTTAGAAGCTTGGCATGTTGCTGAAAAATCTTTTGATACATATTCAATTATTAGAATATATCATGGCATAAAATATGTCAAGCAGCCCTTTCTAAAACCAAAAACCACCCGATGAGGGTGGTTAAAGAGTACTGGTAGGGGCTGTGGAACGATGTTCGAACAATCTTAACTGACCAATTGGTTTGCATCTTGAGGGGCAGAATCTAATGGACTATGACCTGCTTCAGATAAATTTGAAGCTGTCTTGGAATAGTTTACATTTTTACCGACAAAAATAAAGTTAATTCCAAACTCCATACAGGCTATTTCAATCATAATGTCACCCGTACAAATTAATACATTTTTAGCAAATCTTTCTTTAAGCACTAAAGCGAGTGATACTAAACTCTTGTCAGCGCCACTATTACTTAACCAAAATAATCGTTTATCGTGAATTCTCTTCATATTTTCCGGAAAGAAATAAAGGATATCTCCGTTATCTAAATCAAACCCCTCAGAGAGTTTTTTCTCTTTATACCGTTGCATAAAACTAGTGGAAAAAATATCTGCGTTATCTTTGGTTGGACTAGTCACGGCTTTGGTATGTTTAACTGTATCTATTTCTAATAAAACATCGGGAATAAAAACAAACAGTTTTTTAATATTTGTATCACCACCCGGCCCAAATGCAGAATAATATTCTCGCCACTCTGGCTCATATAAAATAGCTGAAGTATCAATGATACATATTAAATCAACCAAGAACCGGTTAATGTTCTCAAAATTCATGGATGCACAATTAATAACTAAATTTTTATTCCCTTACTTTTTGCAAAATCAATAATATCTTTTATAGGAACCCATATTGAAATTGCTACCCTAAATATATCTCCCTTATTAGGCTCTGATTGATTTAGAGTTTGTTCAACAACACGCCTTTGAACAATTGAGGCGTTGTGCATTCCAAACACCTTACCATTTCTAAGAAATCCCGGACTACCACTGGCTCCTGGATACATTAGAGCATCTGTCTCATAAGAATAAAAATTCTGATCGACAAGTATAGTATTTTGGTAGCCAGATATACTTGCTCCTTGAAATCTTTCAAATAGATTAAATACGCCTGTATTTGGATGGATAGATGACAAAGGAAAACCCAACGATCCACAAGTGGTTCCAATGGGAATTTTATTCAGATAAAAGCTAACTACCTTCTTTGATCTAGGTTTTTCTATACGAATTAAAGCAATATCTCTTACAAGATCTTCGCCGATATAAGTACACGACTCCATTTTTTTTCCAACATCACTCGCTAGAATTGCTTGAAAGTTAGTATACCTAGATTTTGTTCTATCACCTTGGATATGCACTACGTGTGCGGGAGTCACTAAGACACCTGGTGCAATCATAAAACCCGTTCCGGTGGTGGCAGTATATCCTTGGTTCAGTTGTGAAAATGCCTTGATCCCATACAAGGACCTTCGTATTCTTGAACATGCCCATGGAAAAGTGTAAAACATAGTATTTATTAATAAGGTTTATATAAACCAAGTATAACCATCTTAGGATTTTCGTCAAACCATATGAATAACAAACACTTCAATTTACATTCGTAGTATACTTACATTTCGGATAATTAGTGCATCCGTAAAACGAGCCAAATTTACCTTTTTTTTCCATTAAAGTACCGCCACAAGTAGGGCACACGCGAGGAGTAATGGGTGTGTTTATTTGAGAAATATCTTTTTCGGTCATCCGTATGTACTTGATTAATTGAAAACCATCAACGAGCTCAATTGGTTTGTCTTCAACAAACCTTTGGGCTTCTAATGTAAACTTATTTGTAGTAATGAAATAACCCTTACCATTAGCAAGATTATTAGCCAGAGCACCATAAAAATCTCGCATGGCACCGAGTGTAACCTCTCTGGTAATAAACTTTTTACACTGAATATAACTCGTTACCCCATCTTTTTGGATTACAACATCAATTCCGCCATCGTGCGATTTTCCAACGGCCTGTGTTTTATATCCGAGTTTAGAAAAAAGGTGAGCGATATAATTTTCAAACTCCGACGGTTTCATATTTTGCAACCATTGTAAAAGTTGCTGGTCAGAACGCCACTTAGCCCCTTCGGCAAAACGATTATCAGTTCGCCAACGATTAAATAAAATTGGTCCAAACTCGGAAAGTATCCATAAAACGAGAAGCCCTAACCAAAGTGGCCACCATGATAAAAAAATTCTTAGGAGACCTTAGTAAAGGCTTTGATTAAAGTCAATCATAGAATTTGTGTGTTTTAAAGATAAACACAAAGCCCTTGTCCAGCCAGGCCTTGCGACCCCATACCCCTTTCGAGATATGACCAACGGATGATGACTGTAGTTCAAACAACCATACCATTTGATGTATTCAACTCCTAAAACTGGCAGTTTTGCCGTTTGGCAGGGTATCGTAGAGGATGTTAGAACCGCAATCCAGCAACAACAAGGGCATATTTACATACCTGATTTAAGACTAGAAACAATAAAGGTATAATCTACCCCACCCTGCTACTCACTATTGTTTTAGATGGGATTGAGCTTGACTTTTTGAGCTATTCAAGTAAAATTTAACTAATTAAATTGAACCTTGAAAACTGAATATTAGAAAGGGTAAAAAAGTGAACATCAAACTAACAGGACTTCGTGTGCTGAAGTTAATTATGTATACCATTATTTGGGTGATAGGTTTGATAGTATTGTTACTTTTCATCGGCTTTCTGAACTATAATCTACATTTTGGTAAAACCACTAACCTATACGTTGGAATCATTGCGGTCGGTGGGTATATCACGCTAACCGTATACAGCTTGAGCAAGATAGGCAAAATAGGAGTAATGATTTACTACGTATTGTGGGTTATCGCCTTACCCATCATTCTCCAAAATGTTCATACCTACTGCATCGAACACAATATACGATATGGTAAGAATGATTTAATAATCGTTATTACGTTCCTAGTGTACATTGCCACTACAACAATACTGCCACTAATCTTGTGGCCGGGAAGGAAGTATGACATGTACACAACTGAAGCTATAGCTAAAATAGCAGCCGGTGGGATATTTAGTCTCCCATACTACGCTTTTGTGGGTATCGGCCAAGGTATTCTTATGTTATTAAGGTTTTTAGGCCTTATCATTGCTGGTGTATTTGAATTAGCGATAATAATATTAAGTATAATAGGTAGTATTATTGGTTGGAGTATAGCCATAATGTTCATTATTATCGTAATAGGCATAATATGTCACTAATATAATCTAATCCCAGCTTAAAAATAAGTTGGGATTTTTTATTCACCAAAAACCACCCTCATCCCTCATCGGGTGGTTGAAAGTTGCCTTCAGGGCATCGTAGAGCCTGCCTGCCGGTAGGCAGGGATGTTAGAACTAGGATTAGAGAAGCGGGAGTGGTATATATACCTGACTTAAGGACTTAAAACTTACCCCACCCTGCTACTCACTATTGTTTTGTTATGGCAACACTGAAGAAGTGATAAAATCATATTAATTGTTCTTAATATTAATTATTCGGAATTAGTACGTTTTCGTAAGCGATAAACTTCGGTTTTATATCTTCTTCATAATTCCAAGTATCAGATTGCACATCAACATTTCTATCTGAAACTATTATAGGATAGCCACTTTGTGTTTTCGTTTTGTCATATATCCCAATTATAATCTGATTACCATTTACTTTTATATTATACTCAGCATTTTGTCCCATTCCGAATGTTATATTGGAAATCAACCATTGGTTTTCCTTAACCACAAAAAGATTATTTTTAGAATCAGTTTCTAAATTAATAATATATACACCATTCATATCCCATTTAATTAATCTTTTACCATCCGCAAGAATCTTGTAGCTATCACTAGCCCAACCACGATATAAATCATACGTTGCAATAAAATTACTCACAGCTAGCTCTTTTATTGTTAAATTAGATAAATCTAGACTATAAATTGCATTAATTCCCGAATATGGCACGTCGCTTTCCAAGTGATAAGCAGTTTTGAAATATAAATATTTTCCATCAGATGGAGCAGAAAACAGTTCTATATACATTGCACAACTGGGTTTCTCTTTTTCACCAGAGGAAATTAATTGTAATAAACTAGGAATTAAAATTTCAGTTTTATTTTTTACCAGTTTCGTGTCCTCAGCGTCACTCCAATAATCTTCATAACAAGATTTATCTAGTTGATTATAGATCGGGGATTGTTTCAATGGATAATTGATTAAGGAATAATCTTTTAGATTAATATCACTTACATTATTACATTTTTCCTCCCAAACCCTTAAACACTTCTGTTTTTGTTCACACCAAGAATAACCAGCTGAGCCAATACAGCCATGTTCATCCTCATTATTACCAACTAATGGTTGATTTGTATTGGAGCTAACATTAACTGAAGTATTATTATCATTTTGTTTAACTGGCTTTTGTTGAGTTGGTGTTTTAGAGCAACTAGCCCCAAGCAACATAACACCGAGTAGTAATATACTGAAGGTTACTATTGATTTTTTCATAACAAATATAGAATTATTATTTAATACTTTAATTATACCCCTTACTATAACTAAAAACCACCCCCATCGGATGGTTTAAAAGGTGCCTTCAGGGGCTAGTGGAGGACGTTAGAACCAGGATTGTGGCCAAAGAGATAGCCTTAGCTTAGTTACCCCACCCCTCGAACCACTATTGTTTTAGGAATAAAAAAGAGAACACTATCAATTAGTGACAATGCCCTCTGAATTGTTTGTTAAAGAATAATTGTTACAAAACCGCTCGTTCTATTTAAGAAAACGAGGTACTGCTATTGGTTCATCTTCTGAACTTCTGGCCACAAGGAATATAAGTGAGGCGTTAGCGGCACCAAGGTTGGGAAGAAGTATTAGTTCGTTTCTTTCACCAAGTCCACTTCCACCAAGTAGTAGGTACGCATGACATGTACTATTGAAGGATTTATCCATGCCTATCCTCAAGGCTTGATAACCAGCAATAAAGACAACTGGAACATGGCTGTCATGCATCCGTTGCTGCCACTTAGGAAAGTATGATGCTGCCCAAAGTACTGCCGAGCTTGGAACTATAGAGGGATCCATTGCTTCCAAGGGATCTACGCCCCAATTGTCTAGTCGGGTGTTATTTGCGGGATCATAGAACGAAGCCATCGCGTTTATTATTTTACTCAGCTTTTCAGGTTCTTCAGATACACTGACATCACCTTGATTCCACATGTGTGCGAGATCAATAATCCGCCAGCTCAACCCACGGCGGTGGGTAAGCCCAGGCCGTAAGCGCAGGTGAGACTTGTCGAATGACAACTCGGGCTGGCGGTAATACTTCGGCTGTACCGCCGCGGCAAAAAGGCTTGCCTCCTCAACCGTCTCCCGCACATTGTCCAACATCACATCAAGCACTACCGCAGCCAGCATACCAGGTACGTGTGGCCATGGTGGTGGCGCCCCCAGTGCTTTGAAATCTGCCTCAGTGAAACCCCAACCACGTTCACGGTTTCGTTCTCGCACGATATACAGCTGTACCTCTTGTGGGGTTATATTCGGAAAGTTGTCAGTTGGTACCAACAGCGCCTGCCGCTCCTCATTTATGTTGTGTTCATACTTTTTCATGATTTTACCTCTTTATTTTTTGTTACATTATGATATAAGCCAACAAAAACAAGCAAATAGTCTGCTTGTGACTGTTTGTAAAAGAGCTACTTCCTTTGTATTACAGTTTACACTATCTTACCACCGAATGGCGGTTTGTCAATGTCTTGAAACCACATACAAATAAAATGATTCGTAAACCAAAAATCACTCAAACGAACGGTTAAAAGATAATGGCTCCGCATCGTGCCTGCCCGCCTTGGGTGGGGACGACGTTAGAACCAAGATTATGGAAGCTGGGGAGGTTTATATGCCTGATTTAAGGACATACTTCCAGTTTGTAGTCTACCCCACCCCATGAACCACTATTGTTTTAGGAATAAAAAAGAGGACACTATCAATTGGTGACAATGTCCTCCGAATTGTTTGTTGTTTATTTACTATCAATTGGCAAGCTTAACGGCAACGAAAAGAGTATTACGATACCACCGACTCTTATCATTAATCTTTTCCAAACCAATATAACGCCTTGTAGTAGTTGCCCACAAAAAGCAGACGCGTTTCGAACCATCTTGCTGCCGCGACATTGTGCCAAGCCCGGCTACGGAGTATCCCCTTTGAATATCGGGAAATCTTGCTCCAAAGGCCAGAAGTTCCGGCAGTTCTGCAGGACGAAGATTACGTTTTACCAGCTCAGCAATAACATCTTTAATGGTTGGAAATAACGACGGGTCATTAAAAAGAACGGGAATAATATACACCTCGGCCTTACCTTGACGTGTGGCAGGGAAATTTTCATCTGTGATAGTAGGGTCTACGCCGTCATATTTTCCCGCCAAGACTGCCTCTGCTGTAGATAGATCGTAGTTTACTGATACGGTTACTCCTGTTTCGGCTATCTGTTTTGCTTTTCGTAATCCTTCCTCCTGAAGCGCCCGCCCCTGATCTATACCCTCTTGGATTTTTCGCGTTTTACCCGCATCGTCAA
Source organism: Patescibacteria group bacterium (assembly GCA_041648575.1). Classification (GTDB taxonomy): domain Bacteria; phylum Patescibacteriota; class Patescibacteriia; order Veblenbacterales; family UBA10138; genus JBAZOT01. The sequence continues at coordinate 45,181 of JBAZOT010000006.1, forward strand.
CCATTTTTGATATTGCCATTACCAACAATAGGATTACGAATAGCCCCCTTCCCCAATCCGTACTGAGTATGGCGATAATTATCATAAGTGCCATGTATCCAAAAAATGCTATCAGCAAAGCTATGACTATAATCTCCATGACGCTACTCCTTTCTATTAAGGTACTGTTATTTTATATTGGTATTTACCTAATTTATATTTAGGTTGATTTTAATTCTGCTTTATCATTAGCATAATATCCATAATTTGTCCATAGCATCATATACCAAAAACCACCTTCATCAGGTGGTTTAAAAGTGCCTTCAGGGCATCGTGGAGGATGTTAGAACTGTAATTCGGGGACAAAAGAGGTGTATTTATGTCCCTGATTTGAGACTGGATCGGAATATACAAACTTGGAATTTAGATTAAGGGGGGTGGCTTATTCTTGACAGAACAGTTATGAAGTATTAAGGTTATCACAAACAAACTAAAGTTATTTTAATGAACCCGTCCACGAGGATTCGTGGTAAAAAAGATTTTTGAAAGGAAGTAATATGGCAAAAAGTCAAGATGCTACTGAGCGTGAAGATAGGTTTATGAAGTTATTTGAAATGGTTCAGCCGGCTTTAATTCCGCCACAAAATATGCAGACTAAGCAACTTATTGAAAAGACCTATGATATTATACAGAAGCTCCAACGCAGACTTCAATGTGTCTTTAACATTTCACAAGAAAAAAATGAACAAATTTTTCTTGCTTGGTATATCGGAGAACTACAACGGCTTAATTTGGAGATGAAGAAGAACAAATATGCGATATACAAAGCTTTTCCTTTCTGCGCCGCCTTGAGCCAAGCAATTAAGATTTACGAAGACGCATTCAAAGTTGATGAATATACTGAAGAGCCCACCTAATGGCGCAAATAATTTCCTTTTTGTTCCCAAATAAAGCTCATTAACAACAATAAGTTAATGAGCTTTTCTTTATCCAAAAACCGCCCTCATCGGATGGTTTAAAAGGTGCCTTCAGGGGCGGTAGGAATCCTTTTCCCCCAAAATTTAGCAACGCTTTGGCGTAAGCTAAATTTTTCCTCCAAAGCCCGGGTGTTCAAAAACGTAAAGCAGTTTACATTTTTGAACTACCCTTCGATTCCTACCTCCGCCACAAACAAGAAAAGAGCATTCCCGAAAAATCGGAACTGCTCTTTTCTGGCAGGGGCGGTAGGAATCGAACCCACGCTAGAGGTTTTGGAGACCCCTGTACTACCATTATACGACGCCCCCACAATCCGCCCGGGGCGGATTTAAGCTACTTGGTTTCTTTGTGCGGTGTATGTTTTTTACACCACTTGCAGTGTTTCTTGGTTTCTAATCTAGTCTTTACTTTCTTCTTGTTCCGATAAGTATGATGCGTAATTTGATGACATTCACTGCACTCAAGTTTGATTAAGTTATCTTGTGACATATATTTAGAGTCTAGAATTAAGAATAATGAATTATGAATTTTTTGCTGGCCGGTCACGTAGCGTGGCGATAGCAAATTTTATGTGGAGCCACCTCTCGGATTTGAACCGAGGACCTACAGTTTACAAAACTGTTGCTCTACCACTGAGCTAAGGTGGCGCTGATAATTAAAGAGGGTGGCATACCAAAACTGTAGAGAAGCATCTAGTTTATGGTGGGTGGAGTAGGATTCGAACCTACGAAGGCCGGAGCCAGCAGATTTACAGTCTGCCCCGTTTGACCGCTTCGGTATCCACCCATATTTTATAAAAACTATATTAATTTTTTAAATGCCTCGCCTCCTTTATATGATTTGATCTGCAACTCTCTTTTATAGGCTTCTGATTTTGAATTAAATTTTTCAATGTATATTACTCGCCACGGAATTCCACTTTTAGTCGATCTAACTAATCCTTTATTATGTCTAGACAATCTTTGCTCTAAATTTTCTGTATGACCAATATAGTACTTTTGGTTAGTTTGACTCTGCAATATGTAAGTAATATACATAATCCAACTACGGAGATTTATGCCGCCTCTGGCGGGGTGGCAGTCTGCCCCAGCTTGTCCCGCCACCGGCGGGATTTGACCGCTTCGGTATCCACCCGTGAACTAATCACTCGCTTCGCTCGTTCTAATTCACGGCACGCCTAAACTGCAAGTGAGGCTGCGCCATGTACCCGAACGAAGTGAGTGGTACGTGGAGCTGTTACACGCCTGTCCGCCTTTAGCGGAGATTTGAACCCTGAACCAGACGTCGCTACACTCCATCGGTACAGGGCGGACCGCGGACCCTTTGCCCAGTACTGTGCTTTGCTCTAGTACTGGGTACTCCTTACCCCAGAAGCAGTCCGCCTTAGGCGGACGCTACTGGGCAAACATGGAGTTCATCTGCCCGGAGCCGTTGCGCGGATTTGAACCGCGGACCTACTCCTTACCATGGAGTTGCTCTACCAACTGAGCTACAACGGCTCTAGGCAGACGTATCATCCGAATGCTGGAGTTGCTCCCTGCCCCGTATGTAAATGAGCAAAGCGAATTCTACTGCGGGGTACCAACTGAGCCCTGCCTACCGGCAGGCAGGTACAACGGCCCAACTACGCTTGGATTTATTCCCAAGCTACGATGGGCGAGTGTACTTTTATACTATTTTTCTCGCCCTCCATAGCTTGAGTGTAACGAAAGTGGCAGAAGGAGCTACATCTACCATGGACAGACGTATCATCCGTATACCAGAGTTGCTTCTTTTAAATTAATTATTTGGTAACGGTTCTTTTTTTCTTTACTATCCGAGCTATTGGCTGTCCCATAATTTGCTTTAACGAAGAACTAATATGGCGTCTGGGTCGTAACTTTTCTACCAATTCTCTAATATTTTTATCAAATTGTGATATCTTATTATTTTGCGGATTTACTTCCCTTAAGACATCCAGAGCGCTTTGGGCGTCTGTTGGACGCTCATTTACTATACTGATTTCAATAAAAAAGTCAAGCATACGAGGATTGGTTGGCTCCAGTACCCGCGCTCGATTAACCGCTTCCCAAGCTTCATTAATTTGCCCCAAGTCTTTATATAATTGTGCTAAATCAAAATAAACTTGACTAGTCCCAGTAGGCTCTTTTTCCAAATAATTCAAATATTCTATCTTGGCTGCTTCCAATTGCCCCTGCCCTAATAAAGCCTGAGCCAAACCAATGTGATATAGTGGTTTAGTTTGGTAATGGCTAACCAAGTATGTATAAAGCTCTTGCGCTGATTCGTAATCATTATTAGCTAAATAAAGTTTACCCAGCCCTTCGTAGGCTTTGGTTTCTTTGGGCGACTGTCGAATAATCTCCAAATATAATCTTTCCGCATCATCAAAATTTTCTTTAGTAAGCGCCTCACTGGCTTGCTGATATAAATCGTCCAGTGGTTTTGAACCTTCAGTTTTGGAAATTATTTTCTGTTTTACCTCATCTTCTAATTCTTTTACCTTTTGCCCTAGCTGGTGGCTATATTTTTTAAATATTTCCTTCAACGGACTAATCGCCGTTTGTAAAATAACCTTGAATCCAGAAAACTTACGAATCAACCGCGCTTCAGTTAAATCGGTCTTGACTTGTTGTTGTTTAATATTTACCAAACGCTCGGTATCTATCATTTTTAAAACCGGAAATTTTTTAACAAACATCCAAATAATACCTACCAACGAGATTACAGCAATGATTCCTAATATAACATCAATGATCATAGACGGTAATAATGTTAATCAGCTAATTTTTTTATAATAGAAACAAACCGGCGAGCATCTAAAGACGCGCTACCCACCAATACCCCAGAAACTATTTTACTTGGTAAAAAATCAGTAATATTACTGGCGTCCACACTACCGCCGTAAATTATTCTTACTTGATTACTGACCACTGACGGAGACCACATATCATATAAAGCCTGAAGAATTACTTGTGCCGTATGCTCGGCCTCTTGCCCAGTAACTGCCTGGCCCGAACCAATCACCCAAACCGGCTCGTAGGCAATAACTAATTTGGCTGCTACTTCCAATTGAACACCAGACAAACCATGTTTAACCTGCTGACTAATTATTAAATCTTTATTTCCTTGCTGACGCTCGCTAAAAGTCTCCCCCACGCACAAAATCGGGGTAAGGCCAGCTGATAAGGCCGACATTACTTTATAATTAATCATTTGATTGGTCTCTTTTAAATAATTGCGCCGTTCGCTGTGCCCAACAATCACATACTTCACGCCCAATTCTTGCAGCATCACTGCAGATACTTCACCAGTATAAGGACCAGTTGATTTCCAAAATACATCTTGCGCGCCCAGAGCAATTCCCTGCCCCTTAATTAAATCTCTGGTATTTTTTAAAGCCACAAATGAGGGACAAATCGCAATCTCAAAATCCTTAAGGTAACTACTGGTTCCTTTGATTAACTCTTTAACTAATTTATCATTTTCAGCCAAAGATAAATTCATTTTCCAATTAGCTAAAATTATTGGCTGCTTATTAAATTTTGGCATAAGTTTATTAATTAATGTATTAAGTATTTTGTTCACCAGTCGTTGCTTCACCGGTTGGCATTCTTTGTTCTAATAATTGTTCCAGACTCTCGGGTGTATGCAAACGATCATAATCTGGTAATTTTTTAATATCAGTCAAACCCAGGAAACGCAAAAAATCTACAGTTACTTGGTAAATCGGCACTACCCCGTTTTCTAACTGTTCCACTAAACCGCGAATCTGCAGGTTACGTAATATTAAGCTGCAGTTTACTCCCCTAATCTGCTCTAATTCTGATTTAGCAATCGGCCCGCGATAAGCAATAACTGATAACGCCTCTAACTGCGGCCGGGTTAACTCACTTAATTCTTCTTTTTTTAAAAAATCGCGAATTAATTTAGTGTGTTCCGGACTAGTTACCAGCTCCACTTCTTGACCCTGCTGTACTATTTTTAATCCACTCCCCTCACCAAAACGCTGTATTAACTCATCTAAAGCTTGCTTCACCTGTTCTACCTCGCAGGTTATAATTTCTGCCAACTTTTTAATTGACAAGGGTTTGGCAGCAGCAAATAAAATACTTTCTAATTGTCCGGTGATGTTAGTTTTCATGGTGTAACGAAGTTATGCTTATATCTTGAAATAATTCAGCTTGTTTAACAATTATTTCCCGCTGTTTAACCAATTCCAATAAAGCAAGAAATGACACTATTAATTCTGTTTTATCTTTGGCTTCAGCCACAAAAGTATACCAATTTAAATGCGCTTTAGCTAGTATTTTCCTTTTTAAATCCTGAATTTTTTCATTAATTGAAATGGCCTTGGTCAAGGTAATTTGAGGCAATTTAATAATCGGCTCTAATTTCTTTAATACCACTTCCCAAACCTGCTTAAGCGTAGCACTGGTTAAACCGTGGGGCGGAGTAAATTTCGGCTCGTCTTTTAAAATTAATGGTTTGTCGCGGCCATACATCACCTGCTGGCGATTCCACATACGATTTACAACCTTAGATGCTTCTAAAAATTCTTTGTATATCTTTAACTGCCGCTCCAGTTCTTGCTCTTCCTCTTCACCGCCCAAATGCAGCATTGGCAGCAGCACGCGCGATTTGATTAATAATAATTTTGATGCCACTACTAAAAAATCCGCCACTTCATCAGGATTTAAATCAGTAGCTTGCTGAAAATACTTAATGTATTGTTCCGTTACCTGCGCCAAACTCACTTCGGTAATATCAAGCTTTTCCTGCTCAATTAATTGCAGCAGAACGTCAAGAGGCCCTTGAAATTTTTCTATATTAATTTCGTGCACAATAAAAATTTAAAATTAAAAAACTTATTACCTTTCATACCGCTATCGCGGAATAATATTAAAAATACAAAAAAGCGTAGCAGGAGTGGGGTTGTTAGGGGTAGGGGACGGCCTTCGCAATTCTAAGTCCTCTACCCCTAACAAAAAAGAAAATTATTTCTTCTTCGCAAAATTAACCAACTTCCCTCCCACTGCTTTAACCAAATCTTTGGCTTTTAAATGCAGTGACTCTTCAAAACTGCCAGCTTGTGCTACCACTTTTTGCGTTTTTAAAACTGCCTTATCTACATAAACTGGAATTTTGTGCAATGGCCCGTGCATGGCAGAAATCGCACCCGGTTTAACTTTAAATAACTTGGTCATTATATTTTCCTTATCAATCTCAACCTTCTTGGCGCCAGTTTCCTTTTTCAAAGCTTTAAAATCAACTTGGTGCGACGCTGGCAATAAAACAATTGCATGTTCTTTATCGGTCTTAACCACCAATGCTTTTACCACTTCATTTAATTTCTTTTTTAAAGTCTGCGCTAAATCATAAGCTGTATAAACGGTTTTGTGTTTAACTACGTCGTATTTAATTTTATTTTTGTTTAGGAAATTTTTGACTTTAGCTGGAATCATATGATTTTGAATTAAGAATTAATACATTAAAATTTATTTTGGATTTTGATTTAAATTTTGCATTATTATCGCTTCTTTCCCCTCCTTATTTATAGCTTCATTAATAAAAATACGGTTCATAAATTATTTATCAAAAAATTTAATATCTCTTGCTATCTCATCGACTATTGCTTCATATTCTTTACTACCAAACCACGAAACTCCATAGACATAACTATCTTGGAAAATATAAATTATGCCTCTGGTATAATCATAAAAATTATCCCAAGTAATCCTATATGCCTCGTGATTATCAATAGGGCTTAGGCTCACTCTTTCCTTGACGGTTGGCATCGGCGGAACACTATCCTTTTCCTCAGCAGAAATATCTCCCTCTATTTCTTTCATTATAAAATTATCAACCGACAAACCAATTCTATCAATTACTCCGAAATTCAAAGATGGCTGCCACAATTCGTTATCTACAAATTCTTGTTCACAAACTCTAACTGACATTAAAGCACTACCCCAACCTCCGGGACCACAATCTAAAAACTTTGTTGGGTATTTTAATTCAAACCCATATTCCTCATTCCGATAAGTTTTCCAGGTGGGGATATCGATTATTGATGTCAAACTCGGCTCAATGAATTTGAAGGTGGAGAGGATTTGATTAAAAATGTCATCATACTTTCTATCAAGTCTGAAACCAAAATATAAAGTTGCTTTATAGTCACCTTGCACGATGTAGGCTAAATACTGCTCAGAACCGGGCGCACGCGTCTGCACCACCACCTCACCATTTTTTGTACTAACCGTTCGAAGAGTTTCGTAAGTAAACCAAACAGGAAGAGACGACGCCGACTCCTTTTGATTCTTATAATTAATGACAAAAATAGTAATGCCGCCTTCTATGGGTATTTGTAATTCTGGTTGGAGAGAAGGAGCTAAATAAACTCCGTTATTTATTAATTTCAGATACCACAGCGAGGGATACTCAAACTCAAACCCATATTGCTCATTACGGTAGGTTTGCCAAGTGGCGGTATCAAGGGTATTATCGGTTATAATCGGCTGTTCAATAATTTGATTCTGCTTTTCCAAAAGCACACTACAGCCCGCAGTTATAAACAAAACAAACAATATAGCAATAATTGTAATGATTGATGAATTGAGATAATGATTTTTCATATTCATAGTTTTCTATTTAGGCAAGTAAGAAAGTAGTTAACGAATGCAAGCGCTCGAACCACTTAATTTTTCATTTTAGATTTTGAATTTATTTTAAACGGTAATGCTTGCTGCTCACCTAACAATTTGCGCGCAACGCGCCGGCCTTTGGCTGTTAATTTTACTTCTTTAATATACCATTTATGCGTTGTCCTTTCACCAAAACCAACCATCAACTCTTTATCAATTAAACTTTCTAAACTTTTAGTTATAATACTTACAATATCATCTTTTTTAGGTCTTTTCTTTTGAACATCATAAAATCGCGTGAAACCTTTACGGCTAACCTTAGGTTGTCGGGAGTAACATGTACGCAGGATGTATTTTTGTAATGGAGAAAGTCTCATAGTTAGTTCCTAGTTCCTCGTTCCTGGCCATTAGCCAAACTTTGGCCTAGTTTATTTAACATTCTCATATTTAAAATATAAAGTATTCAGACTTGCCGCTATTACGAAGGGTTAGTGCGGCATATCCACCCACCGGCTCGCCTCGCTGCGAAGCAGGTAGGCAGATTAAATTTTGCATTATTACGGCTTCTTTAATATAAACACGTTTCATATTTTTTTATTCGCGCGAATTAGAAATGGTCGGAAGTAGTAATTTAACTACTAATGGGAGAGAATCGGAAAGGTGATAGTACACAGTCAAGCTTTCTTGGCGCCGATCAATGATATCAAGGTTATGTAAAAGACTAAGGTGTTTGGAGGTAGAGGTAAACGACAGACGAATGTGGTCAGCGATACTGGCAACTGGCAACTCCTTGTGGCGAGTAAGTAGCTTAATAATCGCCAGCCTCCGACGATTTGCTAACCCTTTTAATATTCTTTCTAATTGTTTCATAAATACTGCTAATATTATATCATACTTTCTAATTCGCGCGAATTAGAAAGTATACTTGTATAATAATAATTCTGTCACACATACACCCAACCTTTGAGCAAAATTTCTTTGCTCTTTTTATTTATAGCTTCGTTAATAAAAATACGGTTCATAATGAATGTTAATTATTTTGACAATCTTCAGGACAATTAAGAGGGCCGCAGTCGGTAGTGGCTATACCGCCACCAACATTCGAGGGAACGCATCTTTCGTAATCTTCACAAACGTCATCACCGCAAACCGCGCATTGTTCTGTTATAACACCATTGCGCTCATAGTTGCCACAACGACTATCTGAGCTATTACTCGGCTCAATGAATTTGAAGGTGGAGAGAAAAATTTTAAATTCATCTTCAATGCCCGTATCATAACCACTAGCAAAAATAAAATATTGGTTAGTACCTTGATTTACTTGCGCTTCCAAATAAATTCGCCCCCGATTATACTCTTCTGTACTCTTTGCAGAGGTTAAGACCACCTTAATACCACCAACTTCAATCTGTTCAGGCAACTTATATTGAACTGACTCTTCTTGGGGCCCGTTAACCATAATGGGATTAATATTAATACCGAAGAAGGTGTCGGTATTAGAAAGACCAATGGGGTGCCAAAAAATACTATCATTCTCATCAAAATCCTTTACAAAACTATTCGGATACTTCACCTTAAATCCATACTGCTCATTACGGTAAGTTTTCCAATCCGTTGTATCAGTTGAACTAATTGGATTGAGTTGATTCCGTTGATTTAAATCTACTTGCTTTTGCAAAATCACCGCACAACCAGCAGCTATGAGCAAAACAAAGACTATGGTTATGGTGGCAATAAAGGATGAAGTAAAGAGATATTTTCTTAGATTCATATAATTAGCGCTCTTTCTGGTTGTCATTCCGGATTTAGTCCGGAATCTAGAAATTTTTTCTAGATCTTGAAACCAGTTCAGGATGACAATCCAATTATAAATTTAAATGTAAAAATCAAAATTAAAAATTAATTTTTCATTTTGTTTTTTGATTTTTTAATTCTAGCCCCAATTCATCTAATTGCCCCTGAGTTACTTCTGACGGTGCACCCATTAAAGGGTCACGGACATCGCCAGTTAAGGGAAAGGCAATTACTTCGCGAATATTTTTCTCCCCTACTAAAACCGCTATCAGGCGATCCAAACCTGGAGCAACCCCCCCATGTGGCGGCACGCCGTATCGGAACGCTTCAATTAAATGGCTGAATTGCTGTTTTTGCTCAACTGTAAAACCAATTAAATCCCAAATTTTTTCCTGAACCAGAGAATCGTGAATTCTAATACTACCGCCACCCACCTCATAACCATTAAGCACTAAATCATGCTGATACGAATGTGCTTTTCCCGGATCAGAATCCAACAGCGGCAAATCCTCTTCTTTGGGCGCAGTAAACATATGATGCGACGGCGCCCACTGACTTTTTCCAGAACCATGAAAAAAATCTTCCTGAGTTTGTTTAGTAAACAATGGAAAATCAACTACCCAGGTAAAAGCCAACTCGCTAGGATCGTTTTTATCTTTTCTTAAATCCGGCTTATCTGTGTCATACTTAGTCATTACTTCATCCCATTTTAACCGCGGCCACGGTGTAAAAGTAATTTTTTTATCTGGCAATAATTTTTTAACTAACGAAGTAAACATTTCTTCTGTCAGCTGTAAAATTTCCTCTTGGGTAACAAACGACATTTCCATATCAATTTGATAAAATTCGCCTGGGGATCGGTCCGCTCGCGCATCTTCGTCTCTAAAGCACGGCGCAATTTGAAAATATCTTTCTATACCCGCCACCATTAATAATTGTTTGTATTGTTGGGGGCTTTGAGGTAAGGCAAAAAACTTTCCCTGATGCACTCGTGATGGTACTAAATAATCGCGCGCACCCTCGGGTGTAGATTTAGATAACATCGGGGTTTGGATATATGTAAAACCGCGGTCGGTTAAATAATCAATTACATATTTAATTACATTGGAACGTAATTTTATATTGCATGCCATGCGCTGGTGGCGCAAATCAAGATAACGATATTTAAGCCGCAGTTCTTCTGAAGCTTGCCTTTCTTCATTATCAATTTCAAATGGTGGGGTTTCAGATTCGCTGATAATTTCAACAGATGAAGCCAATACTTCTACTTTACCACTTGGTAAATTAGGATTTTCATTGCCCTTTTTCCTAACTTGTACTTTTCCTTTTATCGCCAAAACAAACTCGGGGCGAATTTTGGGCATAGCTTCACGACCCACATCATCCAATTCTGCTGGAGCTAACACCACTTGCATCAAGCCCGTCATATCGCGCAAATCAATAAAGGCAATTTTACCCATATTCCGTCGAGCGTTCACCCAGCCTTTAAGTAAAATCTCTTTACCCTCCTTATTTATAGCGTCGTTAATAAAAATTCGGTTCATAAATATTATTTAGTTATGGAACTACTTATTCTTCTTCGTTTCCCATACCAACCTATAACAGCAGTACCTGCAAGTACACCCACGCCAACTAGACTATAAAGTATTGTATTAGACCTTGTACTTTGGGTAGGGCCATTTCCCGACGGACAATATTGTGGCCTTCCTTCACGGGGTTTACACGTGTAGTTCAAAGTAACCTCTTTATAACCCGAAGGACACTTTTGGCTATCAGTAGATTTCCACGTCCATGGTTTATCGCACTGAGTACATTCATCTCCTTCAGAAAACCAGGCACACTCTTTTGTTAAATTATTAACAATATACTGAATTTGTGCAGTAGTACCATATGTTATCCGCGGAATAATTAACAATGACGAAACCAGAACGGCAAAAGAAATGAATTTACATATGCGCGACTGACCCTTATTTATAGCTTCGGTAATAAAAATACGATTCATAAATAGTTTAATAAAGTTTAATCCAATACTTGACAACCCTATACACTATGCTACTATATTAGTATCACTATGAAAAAGACCCTGATAAGGTTAGTCCTTATTGGGGGCTTTTTCTATTACTTTCCGAATTTCTAGTTTAGCACGCTGGGTGGCAAGATATACTATCGGGATATTAAGTTTACGCAGCAAAAAAGAGCATTTCATATTAGGCGATACCAAACAACGAAATGTACCGCGCTCTTTAAGAAACTTTACCAACCCAGCATAATCCCCATCGCTTGATACTAATACTGCTTGCTCAAATCGTTTCTCATAAAAATCCGTCGTAACTTTAAGCACCAACTCAGCATCACAATTGCCTTTTACTCTGCCAGCACCATCATAAGTTACCTCTTTATACACCAAAGTATAGCCAGCTTCTTGTAAACTAGTGTACAAATCTTTATTCTGTGAAATTAATCCAATAAACAAATAAACCGTGTCTACGCCGTATTTATCATTGAGCCAGACTCTAAAACGCGCATAATCCAAACCCCAACCAAGGTCATGAACACCTTTGTGCAAATTAGCAGCGTCTATGTAAGCGTTTACTTTCATAATTAATTAACTTGCATTCACCCAGCCCTTGAGTAAAGCCTCTTTCCCTTCCTTATTTATAGCTTCGTTAATAAAAATGCGTTTCATAAATAATGTTAGTTAGCTGGTGACCGGACTGGCTTAAATATTGGCTCTACTAATTTTACTAGTGGCGCGTTTTGCAGTTTACAAATCCATCCTAACTCTTGTCCTTGAGGTGTACTCACAACGACACCATAAGCTGGACCTCCTGGCATATAAATGGACGAATACGATAACCCCAGCGAGTCTAGCCATACCCGAGCAGAAGCTTCAGTAGTTCCGTCTTTAAATGAAACCTGTAGCTTACCTGGCTCGTATACTTTCGTAAAGCCATCAGGTGTTGTAACGTCAAAATTGACATACCGTTTTTTCCATTCATTTATACAGGCCGATATATCTGGAGTAGAAGAGTTAGAGCTCGTTTCATCAATAAATTGGACAATTTTACAAGCACCTACAGCACATTTAGTGGGAAAGTACTGAATACAGCTCTCCGCAGTCGGGGGCGGTAACTCCGGACATGCGACTCCTGGGGTTAGCTGTTTTTTGAGTTGCACCTGCTTGGCGCGCTCTTGATTATAAGCTGGCAGGTAACTTCGATTAATTGCATTAGTTGGACAATTATTTTGGCACACATCGTTGAGTGCGTAAACCGCCGTGCAGTCACTGTCCTGTGTACACTGATACCAGCCTGCATTGCTGGCACTTGTAAGTGGCTCAATAAATTTGAAGGTGGAGAGGATTTGGTTATAAATTTTTTGATATTTCTCAAGTTCATTTCCTGAGGGACCACTTCCATATGTGCTAGAAAGTTTCCCATCAATATAATTTCTTGTACCTCCGTCGAAAATGATCGAATATTGTTTCCCATTTTTTACAAAGCTGGTTTGAGTGCATTCTTCTGACCAACAACCAATACTCAAGTCTCCCTTAAGTTTATATTGGGACGCTTGTTCTCCTGCCACTGAAAGTATTTTTTCAGCACTAGCTAGCGTTCCGTATTGCCATCCAGGATTATCTATTACAACAGATACGTTATAAAAATATTTGTTCGTAACTTTAGAGTTGGGAATGGCCACCCCAGCTGTTTCCGCGCTCTCAAACTCGGCATATATATCTCCAGAATCAGAATTGATAATTTTCCATTCAGATGGATACTTCACCTCAAACCCATACTGCTCATTGCGGTAGGTTTGCCAGATGGAAGTATCAACATCGGCATTTTCTTCCATTGGCTGCCATCCACTCCTAAAACCCCTACCACACACCTCTTCAAAAGTTTTACCCTCTGGAATAACATCACACATAGCAATACCACATGACTTACCGGTTGCCTGCTCACACTCTTCCTGAGATAAATATGTTTGCGGTGCTATACGCACGGCGTCGGGTGACTCTTTATTTTGATACTGCTTTTCCAAAAGCACGCTACAGCCAGCGGCTATGAATAAAATAAACAACACAGCAATAACTGTGATGACTGATGAATTGAGATAATGGTTTTTCATATTGATAGTTTCCTATTTAGGCAAGTAAGAAAGTATTTTATTACTATTTGTTAAGAGTTGTCTTTTTGGTGTCATTCCGAATTTATTTCGGAATCTTGAAAAAATTATCTGGTTTGTTTCTAGATCCTGAAACAAGTTCAGGATGACAGTGAAACGAGATTGCTTCGTCTCCGCCGGTTGGCGGATCCTCGCAATGACAATTTAATAATTATGGTCTTAATCTATTTAATAATCTTGGGAAAGGGATGGTTTCACGAACATGAGCTAGTCCGCAGATCCATGCTACCACACGTTCCAAGCCAACACCAAAACCCGAATGCGGCACGCTGCCATATTTTCTTAAATCCAAATACCACTGAAATGGCTCTATGGGTAATTTGTGTTCTTTCATGCGTTTTAGCAACTCATCATAATCATCTTCACGCTGGCTACCACCAATAATTTCGCCATAACCTTCGGGCGCTAATAAATCAGCGTTTAAAACGCGCGTAGGATCTTTAGGATCGCGCTTCATATAAAAAGCTTTAACTTCGCTTGGATATTTTTCCACAAAAATTGGTTTGTCGTACATTTTAGTTAAAATAGTTTCATCATCTGCGCCTAAATCATCATTATCTTTAATATCACTCCCCTGCTCGCGTAATTTCTTAATAGCTTCAGTATGAGTAATTCTATAAAACGGCGGTTTGATATTTTGCAAAGGTTTAAGATCACGCTCTAAAATTTCCAGCTCTTTTTTATTATCAGTCAAAACTTTGTTAACTATAAAACTGATTAAATTTTCCTGAATAATTAAATTTTCTTCGTGCTCCACAAAAGCCGCTTCGGCATCCATCATCCAAAATTCCGTTAAATGCCTGCGAGTCTTGGATTTTTCTGCACGAAAAGTAGGACCAAAATCAAACACCCGTCCAAATGAAGCAATAGCTGCTTCTAAATAAAGCTGGCCTGATTGGGTAAGGTAAGCTGGTTCGTCAAAATAATCAATCTTGAAAAGTGTGGTAGTGCCTTCGCAAGAAGTGGGTGTTAAAATCGGCGAATCAATTTTAATAAAACCTTCACTATTTAAATGTTCATAAATTGCATTGATAATAGTATTGCGGACGCGTTGAATTGCCCATTGTTTAGGCGACCTAAGCCACAAATGGCGATGATCCAACAAAAAATCAGGCCCGTGCTCTTTTTTACCAATAGGATATTCCCCGGCTTTTTGTACTAAAGTCAGACTTTTGGCTTGCAATTCGTATTCATCTTTTTTAGGATGTTTAGAAATTACTCCGGAAACTATGATAGATGATTCTAAAGTTATACTTTGGGCTATTTGCCAGGATTTTTTATCTACTTCTTGCTCACTGACCACCACCTGCACCCAACCTTGGCCGTCACGCAACTCAATAAAGTAAATTTTACCAGAGGAGCGGACATTGCTAGCCCAACCGCGTAAAGCCACTTCCTGCCCTGTAAAATCCTTTAAATTATCAGTAAAAATATATTTCATGGTGAATATAATTTACCATTTTTTAACTGTTTTGGCAAAATAAAAAAACCTTCCACTAATCAGTTAATTATAAAACTATTAGTACTAAAGTGCTAACGGTCAAACGATAAAAGTAATAGCTATTTTACCTCCTGCCATGACAACAGTTCATATTGGTCGCTGGTTAAAGGAAAGCTGGGCGGCGGTCCATACAACAAGTTGGTGTCATAATTAATGTTACGTGTCTGATAACCAGTGCCGTCAGTATAAGCAAAACCATAACGCTGGTTGGTGGCAATCATCCCGTTCAAAGTAATGACTTGCCTGACATAATAAGACCCGCAATTTGATGCGTAGTAGTAACGGCCCACCCGGCCGTTCTTAGCCACTAAAGCACCATCAATCTGTAAATTATCTTCGCTACGCAAACCCACATTAATATTCTTTTGAGCTAACAACGCTAGGGTTTCTTGGCCATCATAAGTAGTATAAAGTATGTCGTCATTAACTGTAATACTGGTATTGGTAGTGGGGTTTTCCGGAAAACGAGCAGAAGTAATGGTTAATCTAGCAGTCTGCAAATTGCCAGACACCCAGACATTATCTTCCACGAAAATTAAACCATTGGCTGGCAAAGGGTTGTTGCTTTGCCAAGTCTCACTTCTAATACTCCAAGTACCCCAGCCGTCTTGGCTGGATGAACAGCCGCCAGCGGGACTGTATAATTGGGTAACAAGATATAAATCAAAAGTATCGCTAGTTTGTAGAACAATATGGTAACCTAAACTGCCTGAGTTGGTAAGATAAATACCACTACTTTGGGCGTCAGTTTTAATCTGAGCTAAATCAGCTGATAGTCCAGGAAAATCTACTGCTGGCATGGGAAATTGACGGCCAGCCGCAAACACATCAGGGCGACTGGGTACAGCCGCTGGCGGCAAAGGGTCAACCAGGGAAACGTGCGTATGCACACCAAATTCGTTAGCGCCCGTATGGTCAGGGTCATTATAATTTTCTTTAGCGCTGGTAATTAAATTATGGATTAAACCGTCAAAACGAATGCCACCATTAGAATGTACTGGCCCAAAGACTTCCGTACCCGAACCAAAACGCATATCAGCATTAGCGACCACCGCATATTTAGCCAATGAGGGAACTGCCATCTTTACCCTAATAACTCGTTTATGTTCTAAATAGGCAATAGTGGAGCCGGTGGAGGTAATGGTTACTAAAGTGGTGCCAACTGGCGGCGGAACGATCTCCAAACTGAATTGCCCAATCACATTGCCGTCTTTATCATAAAATGGATGCGCATAAGGACCTGGCTGGCCAGTACCGTCCTGATAATCTTGGGGGCTATGCGCTAAATGCCAACGATAATAATTAACTCCAGCTTCCGCAATTTGAAAAGCCAGCTCGCTGGCATGTTTATAACGCACCAATTTTAGATTAGCAATTGACCAATTAGCCAAACCGCTAATTAACAAAGCGCCAATGGCACCAAAAACCAAAGTTAGTATTAAAATTGCTCCTTGAGGACGATAGTTAATAGCGTTCCGCTTCATAAATTATCTTTTAAATTTCGCAAATTAGCCTTAGTTGTTAAAATGAAGGCCGCTGGAGGTAAATTAAGATAACGATCCACTTCTAACTTAATTTGCACCAATCTGACGGCACTTATGTTCACGGGAAAAGTTAAAGGGTTACCGGTGCCTTGGTAGTTCTGATCAAAATAACTAAAAATGTCAGCGTTACGAACATAAGCCACAGCATCGCTGATCTGCTCATTAACCGGATTATAAGTTAAAGGATTGCCGCTGGGTTTAAGCACTGCCCGCTTTAAAGTGGTACCAGCTAAAAAATACCTTAAACGTTCTACTAAGCTATCACTGTCAATATTACTATAAAAAGTAAGGGAGGTAGCTTGGGCTTCAGCTAAAGAATAAGCGCCAACACTGGAAATAGCAGCAGTGCGTAATTCATTAACCAATCCCGATACCGTTCGTTTGGTATCTTGCGCCTGAATTAAAGAGGTTGACATCTCTCGATTGCTCTTGAAAACATCGGTGGTAAAATTGCCCACGGCTATTATTAACAAAGAAAAAATGGATATGGTAATAACTAGTTCCAAAAGATTGAAACCTAGGGCAGAAAAAATAGAATTTTTATTGGTAAAACTAACCATAGTTTATTCGGGTAACAACCGAACTTCCCAAGATACCCAATTAGGTGTTAAATCAACCTGAGCAGTAGCTATTTCATAACCAGCTAAAGAAATTTCCAGGTCGTAAACCGCACTAGACAAACCTGTAAAATAAGCTTGTCCGGGCGGAACACAGCCAGAAACAAAAGTAACAGCTAATTCAGATAAATTAGGCGTATAGCCATCATCATCAGTAGTAAGTGATACTTTATAACGCAAATAACGGTCGTTACTATGTACTGAACTGACTGGTTGACCGCTGGTAGTATAATAAGTACCTGCCGTGCCATCAGGACCAACAAAATTCCAAATGATATTATCATTATTAGTCGCTAATTGAAATTTTATCGGCGTGGCCCCAGTTTCTGATGGCTGGTCGCCCGGTTGCCACTCAATAGTAGTAAAATTACTAACAGCTCCTGTATCAAAAGTTGAGGAGATTAATTCGCCGTTAATCTCGTAAGTATTGCCGTGCTTTGCTAATTTTAATTCACCCACCGGGTTACTGGTTTCTATATTACCATCATCACTAAAATATTTGCTATCATCAATAAAATCTTCCTGACCACTACCGCCTTGCCAAGTGGTCTGCCGCAAATAACCACGTCCGGTAAGTTTAATCTCATCAAAGCCGGGTTTGGTCACATGTACACTGGCGCCGCTTAAGGGTAATTGGGTAGCGGTGTCGCGTACTATAACATGCAAGCTGTGGGGATTGGCATTCTGTACCACCAGTGTTAAATCCTGACTAGAATCAGGTGCTAAATTAAGCGGCAGTAAAGGAATGGTGCCCAGTAAGTCATAGGTATCACCCAAAAGGGAGGCATAATAAGAATCCCAATCCAAATTACTAACCGTAAGATTGCCAACAGCATTGGTAATTAAATCTTGGTCATACTTTAAAACATCAGGCTCGGTACCAATCAGCTTGCTGCCTTTAAGATTAAAATCAACATAACCAACACCCACACAGGTTAAACTAAGAGAAGTTACTTCCAACTGACTAAGCCGGTCAATGGTCAAGGTTACTTGAGTTACTTGCCCACTTACTACAGTGGCATCGGGTTGGTTGGGGTTGGGGTTACTAGGATCTTGAGGTGGATAAGTTTGGTCTTGGGTATAACCAGTTTTAATAGCCACTATATGATAGCTTTCAACGGCTGGCGGCACATCTACCAATTGCAGCATACCGTCATTGTTAGAGGTGTCATCAATTGTCAATGCTGGTATTAAAATATTATTTTCCACATGAATATTAGCTCCCGGCACTGGCTGGCCATTAGCATTAACCACCTGAATAAATAAAGCGCCATTATTACCAGTAGTTTCCAAAAACTTAGGTGTTACTTGAGTAGAGAGTTGCTGTGTGACAAGATAAGAATAAGTGGGACAGCTTACCTCCACAACCACCAACTTATAATCAGCCGGTGCAGTATCATTAGGCGTGCCGCCAATAACCCCATCAAAAGGGTCGTCAATATTACGTATCACATAGCGCACTTGCCAATCTATATCACCACGACTGATAGTTTGCAACGCCGGCAAAACCCCAACTGGTAAACCTCCCTGAATACCAACTTGGTCATAAGGCAAGTTGCGAGCTATTTCCAGATACTCACTGCTAATGGCTGTAGCTTGCGCGCGCATGCGGGAATTTAGACTAATTTTAAATAATTGAAGGAAAGCGCTATAAATAGCAATAGCGATAACGGCAAAAATCACTATACCTACCAACACTTCCATTAAAGTAAAGCCTCTTATTAACATTTTTCTTTGTAGAAATTTACCTGGCATAGCCTCTATCTCTAATAATTAGTATAACATAATAAAGGGCTGCTCTTAATAGAGCAGTTCTATAACTAAACTGATAATAATTCTTAATCTATTTCGTACCGCAAATTAACAGTGACTACAATCTCCTGCGATCCAGCTTCAATTGCTGGAGCAACAACGTCATCACCCATACCTTTAGCCTCTAATCCCCCACCCATACCATAACTATAATAAGGCGTAGGCACACCACCCTCTTCAATAGACAAAAGATCACCAAGTTTAAACCCACCGGCTTTAGCCACTTCTCGGGCTTTGGCTTTGGCTTTTTGAATTGCTTCGGCTCGTGCTTGATTTTCTAAAGCTGTAGGATCGTCCACTGTAAAACGCAAATCAGATACTTGATTAGCTCCATTTTGCACTACTCCCGACATTAAATCACCAACTTTGGCAAAATCGCGAACTTTTACCAAAACCGTTTGAGAAACAGTGTAACCAGTAATCTCGGGTGGCGGACAAACGCCATCTTGGCGACAGTTAAAATAGCGGTAACGGGGTTGGAGATTATACTGCTGGGTTTTAATATCTTTAGCTTCGATGCTATTGGATTTTACATACTCAATCGCTTTATTCATTTTATCAGTGTTCTGCTGCTGCAAATTACCAATCTGCGGCCCGCCATCGGTAATCACGCTAAAACTGAATTCGGCAATATCTGGTACCGCCATCACTTTGCCTTCGGCAGTAACACCAAAACTGCGGAAAGATGACGGCTCGGTGGTTTCAGCATAAGACGATACATAAACCACAGTCGAATAAGCCAAGATCAACAGCACCAAAATAATCACCCAACCTAAGTACGTTTTAAGTTTATCATTCATAAATTTATGACAGTTAATAATTAGCCTAATAATTATATCATAAAAAAATATATTAGTTGAATCTACATTAGCCTTGACAAAATCCAATCAAACTATTAAGCTGTAATGTTCTTTAACATTCCAATACCTTCCAATAGTTGCTGATTTACCAAGTCGTTAACTATTGGAAGGGGGTACTCAAAAAATAAGTACCTAAGCCCCAGGGAGTTAGTCGCCCTGGTGCCGACTCTTCCCGTTTATTATTAATGCTAAAAACTTATGTTTAAAGCATTTTCGGGAGCCTTGGCACTAGCTCTAACTTTATTGGTGCTTAATTGGTTCCTTCCTGAATTGGTGAAAGCAGTGGTCGAGGTAGTGCTTAAAATCCTCCACCTGGTAAGCAACATTATCGACTCGCTGCCTGATACACCAGTTCAATAACGAAATTGAAGCCTACAAGACAAATCTTGTGGGCTTCTTTCTATTATTAATAATAAGAAATCATGCTTGACTTAAATAATTTTATCTACTAAATTTAAATCACTTATTATTAATTATAACTTTATGGCTAAAGAACTAGAGTTTGATCCAACAATGGGATCGTTTGAAGACCATCTTAAAGTGTTGGAACAAAGAATTAGTAGTGTTGAAGCTGAACTTGAAGCGGCAAAAACAAATAATAATGCGGAATTAATAACAGAAGCTGAAGAAAGATTAGTAAAATTAAACGAGGAAAAGGAAAATTTTATAAAACAAAATCAGGCTGCATAATAAGGCCAAACAGCTTAATTAGCTTTTTTTATTAGCGCACTATAACACACGCCTAACTTTTTGATAAAAAAATTGCTCTCTACCTATCTCCCGAGCTCTGGGGGTGGACTCGAACCCTGAACCAGATGTCGCTTCGCTCTATCGGTACAGGGCAAAGCCAGCAACATTCCTGCCTATGCCAAGCAGATGTATTAATACCGTACAAATCCTCTCGGGGGAGGATTCGAACCTCCAACATCCCTGCCTGCGGCAGACAGGTGCATTAACCCATCTACCTCGACAAGCTCTGGGGGCTGGGATCGAACCAGCGACCTCTCCGTTAACAGCGGAGCGTTCTACCAATTGAACTACCCCAGAGCTCGAGAGATAGATTTGTATTTTTCTCACGATCGTTATAAAAATACAAATGGATTATTAATCAAAAAAACCGGTCGCTTTATGGGACCGGTTTTTAAATATGTAAAAATACCAGTCCCTAGTGCCGGTTATTATTGTTCTGTAGAGAAACTTTTATCATACAATTTAATTGTAGCGCTGATTTAGATTTTTGTCAAATAAAAAACCTGACGAGTTTTTGCCAGGCTTATTTACAAACTTCATTTTTTATCAATCAATAATAAGTGCTTCTGTAACAATATATTCTAAGTCACTAAACTCCCAACCACCGCGATCATTGTTGCGTTTTATTTTTTTTAATGATAAACGCTGTATTATATCCTGTTTACAGTAATCGCCCATTCCCGGCGGACAGATAACAATAATTGGAAATTGAGTATCAACTTTTCTGACTGCTTCTAAAAATTTTAAATCGTCTGAACCTAATGGAAACAATCTATTGGCCTCGTATATAAAAAATTTATAGCCCTTACCTAATATTGGATATATCGCATATGGCTCATCCCCTTTCCTTTCTTCCGCTGGTTCACAACCTAAATTATACAAACATTTTTTCAATTCATGCAAAAAATGTGGTTCACTGTCAAACCCAAAAATGGCGACCTTGTATTGATTCATGATTCCCTCACTGATTTATTGGTTGATAAATAATTTAAAGAACAAAATTATGGGTATACCTTATACCATATATAAATTAGTGTCAACAGATTCCAAAATTAAATAGTAGGATTCTGGTTTTGAATTTTATACGTGAAATTCTTGCCTAATATTCGCTTGATCCACCAACCAACAATCAAAGCTACTAAAAAAATTGCTGCACCAATAAAGCACGGGGTAATAAAAGGATTAGTTACTAATTGACCAGAACAACCAATAGTCGGTTCTCCATGGCTCAACCAAAATTTATACAAGGTATAACTAAAATTCCCCCAAGCAAATAAAGTGCTGGCTATTAACAGCCAGACCAAACGCTTCTGCTGTATTTTTTTCTTATCATCTAAAAATTTAATAATATATAGCGACCAAATAAAACCAATCAAAAACGCGAACGCACCATAAAAACACGGCGTGGTAACTGGATTAGGGATGATACAATCCTGAACTTTAAACAATGTCCCCTCTACTGCATAAAAACGAGCAAAATCAACATATACCGTATACCAGGCAAATATTGTTCCAATTAATAAAACAACTGACTGAAGCTGAAATAATTTTTTCATATGTGATTCACTATAAATCGAAAAAAGGTTCAAGTCAATGCTACTCTGTTTTTAAACTGGACCGCATGAAAAAATGTTTAACCGCTTCTACTAATATCACTAATAACCCAGCCACAGAAATAATCAATAGCCAATCAAAAAATTTCAGCGCTGTGGTATGTAATACTTGCTGAAAAAATGGCGTATAAATCGCCACCAACTGCAATAAAAATGCCGCTACTATAGCCATTACTAAATAACGATTGTTCCAACTGCGTTTATGCCAAAAATGATATTTTAATTGCTTACAACTGATAGCATAAAGCAGCGAGCTTACCACCATCATAGTAAATATAATAGTACGAGCGTGCTCGGGACTATCAGTTATGCGTAACATATATAAAAATAAAAATAGTGCTCCTAAACCCCGAATTACACTCATAAAGCCAATTAAAAATTTGCGTTGAAAATTTAATATTGGCTCCGTAAGTTTGATTGGTTTTTCTGTCATAATTTCAGAACCAGTAGGATCTATGGTAAAAGTTAAAGCAGGAAAACTATCAGTTACTAAATTAATCCATAAAATCTGTGTGGCTAATATGGGCAAAGGAATCTCGCGAACTAATAAGGCACCGATAATAAAAGAACCAAATACTAGCACCATTTCCGAAAAACCATCAGACATTAAATATAAAACTAATTTTCTAATATTATGAAAAATTACCCGGCCCTCTTCCACGGCTGATACAATAGTTTTAAAATTATTATCCAATAAAACAATATCAGCCGTTTCTTTAGCCACATCCGAGCCCGAGCCCAATGCCACTCCAATATCAGAACTTTTTAAGGCTGGCGCGTCGTTAACGCCGTCGCCAGTCATAGCTACCACTTCACCGTGCGACTGCCAAGCATCAACAATTCGTGGTTTGTCATGTGGAGTAGTGCGCGCAAAAACAGTAATTCCGTAAATTCGCTGCCGTAAGGCTGCATCATCCAAACTGGCCAGTTCCTGACCATCCAAAATATTTTCTGGCTCAGCCGGCATACCCAATTCCCTAGCAATAGCCTGAGCTGTGCGTTTATGATCCCCAGTTATCATTACCACCTTAATTCCCGCTGCCCTAGCCTGCTCCAGTGTTTGTTTTACCCCCTCGCGCAATGGGTCTTTAATACCAACAAATCCCAAAAAAGAAAATTGTGATTGCCAATCTGAAATTTTTGAAATTTGAGTAAATTTTTTATTTATTTTTCGCGAAGCTAAAGCTAACAACCGTAAACCTTGACTGCTGGATTGCTCAATTTTTTTTGCTATTTTTTTTCTAGTGAGTGCAGATAAATGATGTTGTTTACCATGAGTATGATAAAAATTACAAAACTCCAACACAATTTCTGGCGCGCCTTTTAAATATAACTCGTGTTCGCTTTTGGGAATCTGGTGCAGCGTCATCATATACTTAGTTGAAGAGGAAAAAGGAATTTCGTCTAATCGCTTATATTGATGTCGCAATTCCACAATTGGTATGCCAGCTTGCACCCCAGCTAATACCAAAGCGCGCTCAGTTGGATTGCCAATTACCCGCCAATTGGTTAATTCGTCATGGGGATTTTCTATATAAGCATCACTAGCTAATACGCCAACTTTGAGTAGGGCTAGAGCCGAGCTGCCATCTTGAATTTTTGCTAATTGAGATTCTGACTCTTGATCTTCGGTATACAGCCAAGCAACCTGCATTTCGCCAGTAGTTAAAGTGCCGGTTTTGTCGGTACAAATAACCGTGGTAGAACCCAAGGTTTCAGCTGCTAATAATTCCCGCACTAAGGCCTGCTTTTTTAAAATGCGCCGCATGCCTAAAGCCAAAATTACTGTGACTGCTACTACCATGCCCTCGGGCACTGCCGCCACAGCTATAGCAATTGCGGTGGTAAACATTTGTACCGGGGCAAAGCCCAATAAAATTCCAAACAAGAAAATAATCAAACACGATGACAACACCACCAAACTAATCAACCGCCCTAAGTGACTTAATTTTTTTTGCAAAGGTGTTGCCTCTCTTTTTGTTTCGGTTAATAACTTAGCAATTTTTCCCATTTCTGTTCCCAACCCAGTAGCCACTACCACTGCCCTGGCACCGCCAGCCACTACCGATGTTCCCATATAAACCATATTTAATCTTTCGGCAATTACTGTTCCAGGCAGTAATTCTTTAACTTGTTTAGTTAAAGGTGCAGATTCACCTGTTAACACTGCCTCGTTGGTTTCCAAATTATAAGCAGTAATTAAATGAGCATCAGCTGGCACGCGGTCGCCATCTTGCAATTCAATAACATCGCCAACGGCCAACTGGGAAGCTAGAATAGTGCGCTCTTCTCCGCTCCTAATTACCTTGGCTTGATAGCTAACAATTTTTTTTAATTCCGACAGCGCCTTTTCCGCTTTACGTTCCTGAAAAAATCCCACCACCACATTAATTACCACAGCAGCCAAAATTACCCCGGCGTCAGTATGCTCGCCTAATAAAAATGTAATCACTGCGGCTACTACCAAGATATTAATTAGCACTCCGGAAAATTGTCTAATTAATATTTTATATAGCGGCGTCTGAGGAGTTGATGGTAATTCATTGGGGCCGAATCTGGATAAACGAAGAGTCGCTGCTTCTGGTTTTAAACCTTGAGGGCTAGTTTCTAATAATTTAAAAATCTTAGTCAAGCTTAAAACGTGCCACAAAGGTTCAGTTAAATTTGGTGCCAGATGAGCCATATAATTACTTATAATTATACCAAACAATCATCATCTTAGAAATTGTAATCAACTGGAGTTAACTAACTGTTTGTTGCAGAAAGTTGACAAATTATTGTATACTAAAATCAAACAACTTCTTATTTATGCTAACTTATTTTCTTTTTGTCATTGGTTTTGTAATCTTAATTAAGGGCGCGGATTGGTTAGTAGACGGCGCTTCATCAGTTGCTAAAAAATTTGGTATTTCCACGCTGGTAATTGGTTTAACAGTGGTAGCTTTTGGCACTTCGGCACCCGAATTAATTGTAAACATCTTGGCTAGCATTAACGGGAATTCTGACATTGCTATTGGTAATATTTTAGGCAGCAATATTTGTAATATCTTGCTAATCTTAGGTATAGCGGCAATCATCTATCCGCTAACAGTCAAGCGAGGTACAGTTTGGAAAGAAATACCCCTAGCATTGCTGGCTGTTATCGCAGTAGCTTTAATGGCTAATGATATTTTTATTGAAGGAGGTGGCTGGTCGGGCTTAACTCGGATTGACGGCTTAATATTATTAGCATTTTTCCTAATCTTTTTGTATTATGTTTTTGAAATCAGCAAAACCGGCCAGTCAAACGATACAAAAATAAAAAATTATTCACTTCTGATCTCGTTAAGTATGATAGCAGGTGGATTAGTCAGTCTTACCCTGGGCGGTAAATGGGTAGTAGATGGGGCAGTGGCTATTGCTCAGACTTTTAATATTAGTGAGGCGCTAATTGGTTTAACTATCGTGGCTATTGGCACCAGTTTACCTGAACTAGCTACTTCAGCAGTAGCTGCTTATAAACATAACTCGGACATTGCCGTAGGAAATATTGTTGGTTCAAATATTTTTAATATTTTTTGGATCTTAGGTTTAAGCGCTGTCATTAGGCCGCTGCCATTTTCGGAAGCATTAAATACCGATGTTCTGGTAACTATGATTGCTACCATACTTTTATTCATGGTAATGTTCGTTGGAAAAAAACACACGCTTGAACGCTGGCAAGGCGTAACGTTTGTAATAATCTATATTATTTATATTGTTTACTTAATTTACCGCGGCTGAAAAAAACCGAATTTTTAGGCTCGGCCAATATTTGTTCTGTGGCCGCGACCTGGTGGATGATACGGAGCGTTAATTTGCCGCTTGGTGTTTTCTGATTTTCTAACCTTAAAAGCCGACGGCGTCCTATACCGCGTCATTTGTTTATTTGATTTACCTGCATAATTACGCATTGAATTTTTCCTTTAGCAATCGTGTTAATTTATTAAAAATCTCTTGATTAACTTCATTTACTTTATCTAACTCTGGCGCAACAGGCCAACCAGCATCTTTAAATACCGTGCCAGCGAATTCTTTACTTTCCGAATAACGCGGTATTACATGAAAGTGAACCTCGGGATCTACCATCATTAACATTAAATAATTAATTTTTTCGTAACTAAAAAGTTCCTTTATCTTTGTTTCAATTTCTGGAATTATCTGATTTAATTCACAAAACGCCTTTGACGAAATATCTGACCAGTTATTAACCCCTTCGCGACAAATTAAAATCAATGAACCCAGTGTTACTTGCTTGGGTCTAACCAAAACCCGCCAATGTTTATATTCTTTAACCAAAGTCTCCGGATAGCCAAATTTTTTAAGTGTTACTAACATCATATATATAAATGGTGGATCTGGAGGGAATTGAACCATTTTAAGGCAAAATGGTAATCTCCAATAAACACGAGATAAATTGCTAATGGTAGCTGAAAAACAGATTCTCAGTTACTATCAGCTCTAATCAGATTTTATCACATTTCATCACTTCTTGGGCAACCGGTGGGCAACACTGGGGAAGTGGTGAGGTGGTACTAAAAACAAAAACGATCCCCTTTTAGTATTAAGGTCTATGGGATACCGTGCTGGAGTTTTGTGGTTGGTTTGAAAAATTTAGACAACAGCCCAGCAACACTGGGGAGGTGATGATTAATTCGTGATGCAAATTTCTGACATTCTGGCAACTAAATAGACCATTATAACAACTAGAGCAAGATTTACTAATTGATAGAAGCCCGTTAGCCATAGATTAATTCGATCAAACTTTCCATTAGGAGCTTTTTCATATCGCGCTTTTAACCTTCCTCTAAAGTCCTTAATAGCATGCCTAAATACAAGCCCGACACACGAATATAAGAAAATTGTTAAAAATATTTGTAGTTGCCCCCCTTGGAAAACAAAAGCAAATATTAGAAGGATAGTAGCAATAAAAAAAAGTATAAAATAAGGAGGCTCTTTAAGAAGAGCAACTAGATAATCCATAAATTTATTGAGCCAACCTTGATTTTGTATTGTTTCCATATCTTCGTATTACACCCAAAAAGGGAATTAGTAAAGGTTAATAAAAAACCAACTAGTAACACTGGGGGGTGGTTGTAATAAGTTTCCAATATTATTTATGTTTTCACTTCACCAATCTTCGTTTCTTTTCGTTTTTGGTAGTCATCTATTAGCTCCGGATAGTGTATTGGGGCGGGTATTCTTGTTGTAGTAAGGTCTGGGTAAATTTGGTTCATAACAAATAATTTATTATTTTCATTGTAGGAAATCAATATTTGACCTTCGTTTTGTAAATTCAATTTAACAAGCGAATCGTGTAACTCCTCAAAATTAACATCTGATATGTCACCGCCAGTTTGAAGAGTTATCAATAGATTTATATGACCTAATTTATTACCATAATGATGCATTTTTTTCTTTATAAATGTGAGTAGTTCGACGGTGTCGATTTTTTCTCTATATCTCTTAAGTTGAAACAACCTAATCTCGCCTTGTGATATGATGCCAAAGTCGATGGGTGTTTTCTTTTCCAAAATACTAAGTAAATCTTCAATGGTGTTAATTTTATATTTATTAAGATTAATACTATTTTTTATTTCCAGGCAAATTTTTCCAGCATCGTCATAATACTTTAGATAAATATAAAAAGCGACAAATAGCTCCGTTTCATCATTATTTATTTGCAACATGTCCGAAATTGCACCAGAAAATTCTATCATTTTTTGTTTATCATCGGATAAATCATTAAGGCTGAGTCCCCGTTTTTTTAATGCGGCATCCAATAATATAAATGCCTTTTGTCGAAATAATACCTCATATTCACTTTTACTAATGCAAATAAAATTTTTATCTAACGATTTTAAAGAATACATAGCTTATTTTCTCAATTCTAGACATATTATTTTCCCGCCATAAAAATCTTCCCTCGGACGAAGCCTAATTACTTTATTGTTTTCATCTACTTGGATATTCATCTCTGACATGCAATTATTCTAGCATATTCGGAATAAAACCACCCTCATCAGGTGGTCAGCACCCTTTCACCACCATAATTGATAAATTAAAAATCAGCCCATTAATATTGGGCAGAATAATTATCTCTAGTGGTGGGTCTGGAGGGAATCGAACCCTCGACGCTCGGCTTAAAAGGCCGACGCTCTACCTCTGAGCTACAGACCCCTATTAATTAATAGCTAATGATATATAAGCCACCTGCATTTATGAATCCTAGCGGTTTTTAATTATTTTTTCAAGCCCGCTTACTGATGGGTAAATCCAATAAAGTAAACAATAATTGTCTGGTAACATCCACATCAGCCATGGCGCGGTGGGCTTTGGGTTGAGGTATGTTAAAATGACGCGCTAAATAAGCCAAACTATAGCTCGCTACAGCCACTTTGCTTCTAGCTAATTCTAATGTATCTAATGTCGAATTAGCCACCCTCGGCAATCCTAAATCTTTTAAATGTTTATTAATAAATCCTAAATCAAAACCAATATTATGAGCCACTAAAGTTGCGCCAGTTGAGAACAAAATAAACGCCGGAATCACTTCAATTAATAGTTTACCTTGTTCAGCCACCACTTTATTGGAAATACCATGCACTGCTTCAGCTTCTTTATCTATTTTTACGCCCGGATTTACAATAGTCTCAAACACATCAACAATCTGGCGAGAATGAATCCGCTGGGCTGCTAACTCCACAATGGCATGGCCTTCATCTGGTTTCATACCAGTGGTTTCTACATCAAATATTACATAATCAGTATCATCATTAAACATGATTTGACGGTAGCGGATTTTTTGATAGTTGTCTAGTTTTTTGTGGTAGTTATTTATAATTTTTATTTTTGTTAGGGGTAGAGGGCTCGGAGTTGCGAAGCCCGCCCTCTACCCCTAACTACCCCACACCCGGCACGCTTTTTAGGGAACGCCAAAGCGCGGACAAACGGACGTGCTATGCAAAGATTACAACAACACGCACGTTCTGAGGCCCGCGCAATGGCGTTTATTAATTTAAAATATGCCACCATAGCGAGGGTAAGCTAACGGCGTGGAACCGGAGCAAGCAAAATAGTAGCCGCGTGTCGTGCCCTTGCAGCATAGCGGCTACCGTGAGCTACGGTAACGCCGTCTTGCTCGAAGCTCTAGGTGGCGATTTTTCCCACCACTTTTTCTAAAAAAGTGGTGAAAAGTATTGTGGACAAAACGTGTGAAAAAGGTGTATTTAATCACCCTTGCTTTTAAACTTTCAAAAAGTTAAACTAAATCCACTTGCTTACTATATGCTCAATATAACCGAAAAACTACCGCCCCAGAACTTAGAAGCTGAAGCCTCAACTTTGGGTTCTTTATTAATAGATAAAGACGCTATTGTAAAAGTGGCTGACATTTTGGAGCCAGTAGATTTTTATAATGATAACAATGGGCAAATTTATCAATCAATGGTGGAATTGTATGAGGATCGTACACCAATTGATGTTTTAAGCTTGGGTAGTAAGCTTTCAGAAAAGGGAATTTTAGAAGCCATTGGTGGTCACACTTATTTAACCGAGTTAACCAACTCTGTGCCTACTGCCAGCAATGTGGTGCATTATGCTAAAATTGTTCAACGCAAAAGCACGCTTAGAAAATTATTACGTTCGGCCAGTGAAATTTCTTCTTTAGCTTACCAAGAAAGCGATGATGTGGAAGAAGTGCTAGACAAAGCCGAAAGCAAATTGTTCAGTGTTTCACAAAAATTCTATAAACAAGTATTTATTCCCATTAAATCTGTTTTAACCGATGCTTTTGACCGTATAGATGACTTGCATAAAGGAAGTGGGAAACTTAGGGGTATAGCCACTGGTTTTACAGACTTAGATAATTTGTTAGCAGGTTTGCAAAGATCAGATTTTGTTGTACTAGCCGCCCGACCTTCAGTTGGTAAAACCACCTTGGCTCTTGATATTGCTCGCCATGTGGCTATAAAAAATAAAATTCCCGTAGGTATATTTAGCTTAGAAATGTCCAAAGAGCAATTAGTGGATAGATTATTATGCTCTGAAGCGAATGTTGATTTATGGCGCATGCGCACTGGTAAACTATCTGACAAGGAAGATGATTTTCCGCGCATCGGCCATGCCATGGGCGTACTTTCTGAAGCGCCGATTTTCATTGATGATTCAGCTACGGCCAATATTATGGAAATTCGCACTAAAGCCAGGCGACTGCAATCTGAACACGGTGTCGGGCTCTTATTAATAGATTATCTACAGTTATTAGAAGGACGGAATACTGATAATCGCGTACAAGAAGTTTCAGAAATAACCAGGGGTTTAAAAGCTATTGCCCGCGAACTTAATGTGCCGGTGCTAGCTTTATCACAACTGGCGCGTGCTGTAGAAATGAGTAAACCAGCTATACCAAAACTCTCTCATTTAAGAGAATCGGGATCTATTGAACAAGACGCTGATGTGGTTTTGTTTATTTATCGTAAATCCGCTGATAAAAACTATCAGCCTGACGATATTCCCGAAGAGCAACGGCA
>JBAZOT010000007.1:0-60040 GCA_041648575.1 Patescibacteria group bacterium
GTAGCGCCGGTAGAAGAAAGTGTGGTAAAAGCTCCGGTAGAAGGTGTAGTAGCACCAATGGCTGTAGAATTAATTCCAGTGGCGGTAGTATTAAAATTCGCTGAAGTAAAAGTTAAATTATTAGCACCAGTAGAAATTGATGAAGCTCCCAATCCAGACAAAGCAAGCGCTCCCGAGGTGGCAGTTAAATTTAAAGCGCCAGTAGTTTGAGTTAAACCATTAGAAGCGGTTAATAATCCAGCCGAAGTTATAGTACCAGTGCCAGAAGTGGAAATATTGCCTGAAGTGGTGACTGAATCTCCAGCTGTGACTGGGCTTAAAGTAGTGACCGCCCGCTGCCAAAAACCGGCTGAACCACCAGAACTTGAGATAGAGCCAGCACAAACTAAATCGCCCGTAGCATTGGTAACTGTACAACCAGTAGCGCCAGAACCACCGGCTATATCAACAGTGGTAGCAGAAGTAGAACCAATGGCTAAAGACCCCACCCCGTTAGTATCTAAACCATAACCTGCTTGCACAGTAATGTTGCCTGTAATGGCTACATCAAAATTGGTTAAATCAATAAGCGGCGTAGTGCCAACAATATTATTATCACCAACATTAATAGCATTAACTAATTCAGCATCAGATACATCAATACCGTCAGAAATTAATCCGGAAGCTGATTGAATTTTTAAACCGTCAGCCACGGAACGGTTAGTATCTAAATTATCTAAAAGTAAAAGCTGGGCAGGATCGGCGATACCAACTCCATCGGCTCTGGATATCGACATATAAGAAGTGGAGCCGTCGGCTATACTCACGGTGAAATTAGAATCAGTGGCAGTATCGGCTAAAGTAAAAGCAATATCCCGAGCATCAGTGGTTGTAATAGTGTTACCGCCAGCATAAGCAGCTTGTAAAGTACTGGCGCCGCCACCACCTACGCAATCAGACCAAGCGCTATTTTCAAAGCAGCGGAATTTATTAACGCTCTCATTGTAATACATAGCGCCCTCTGTACCAGTAGGATCACCGGCGTCAGATTTCACATCTAATACCAATAAATCAGGGGTAGCCGAACCAGCTCCGCCAGCGCCGATTTGTACATTAGCCGTAGTGGCGATGCCTTTAACTTGTAAATTTAAATCAGCAACGGTAGCTGAAATAGTTGGAGTAGTAGAAGTCAAACTTAAACTACTGGCCACTGTGACCGAACTGCTAAAAGTTGAAGAAGCAGCCACTTTTAAAGAATCCCCAGAGCTACCACCGATAATGGCGTTGGTAGTAGAAAATTCTTTAGAGGAAAGGTTTGTAATGCCAGCTGAACCTGAAACTCCTAAACTAGAGAATAAACCATGACCAGCCACTTGCAAGGTTCCATTGACATTAGTATTGCGTAAATTAGAAGTGCCATTAACAGTCAGAGAAGTAAGGTTTTGAATAGTAGTATCACCCAACAAATCTGTTTTACCTTGCACCATCAGGTCGCCTGCTAAATTAGTTAGACCACCCATAACATTAAGCCCGCCAATGCTAATTTTATTATCAGTGACCGCGCCATTATCAGTTATAAAATCCAAATCAAAATTAGAAGCTTCCATACCATTCCATAATTCAGCATTTAAATTTTTAACCAGCGACCGATTATTTGTTTGAATAGTGCCATCGCCTAAGACTAAATTATAATTATTAGTGGAAACATCACCGCCAGCATTAATAGGCCCACCAGTATTCAATGTACCGCCGACATCAAGTGAATTTTCAATCTTGGCAGATCCTTTTACTGCTAGTGATTTATCAATGTTTACATTACCCTCAACTGCTACGTCATCGTGAAAAAGAGCTTTGCCCCATACCCCTAACTCTCCCTGAACTAATAATTCATCTAATAATCGGGTTGCGCCCTTTACTTCTAGAACCTGACCCACCTCAACTTTTCCTTTCAAATATACATCATCGGTAGTGATATTCCCGTTTTTAGTAACAAAAGCTAAAGTAAACTGTTCAGTGGAAAAACCATCAATAAAGTCAGCATTTAAATTTTCCACTTTGGTTGTAGAATCAATAATAATTGGGGCAATACCATCACGGGCGTATGACCGTAGCTGGCCTTGGGTTTCTATATGTCCTTTGATAGATATATTTCCTGCTTCATTTAAAATCAATACTTCGTTAGCCTCAGTACCAGGTTTATGACCATCTAAAGTCCAAGCGTTTTTTAAAATGCTCAATAATTTATTAGGTAAATCATCAGCTAATCCCTTAGTTAAACCAAAAAACAACAGCGGTAGAACAATAAGTAAAATAATTATATAAAAAAGTACTGAATGTCTAGGTTTTTTGATTTTTTCTATTTTAGGAGGCAATTGAATAACTGGCTGTGCTGCGGTTGGTATTTGTGT
The DNA here is from genome assembly GCA_041648575.1 of Patescibacteria group bacterium. Taxonomy (GTDB): domain Bacteria; phylum Patescibacteriota; class Patescibacteriia; order Veblenbacterales; family UBA10138; genus JBAZOT01. The sequence continues at coordinate 2,388 of JBAZOT010000007.1, forward strand.
TACAATTTGGCTAACTTTAGCAGTTACATCTTTTAAAATTGGAGTTAATTCTTGTTTTAAGCTTTCAAACTTAGAATCAACATTTTGCCCTAAAATTCTAACAATTTCCTCTGTTAATACAGGTAAGGGTTGTTTTTTTACACTTTCTGGAGTAAAAACTGTCTTTTTTTCATATTCATGTTGTGCATCTTCAGCTTGTTTAGCTACATAATTTATGATTGCTTGTTTAGTAGTAAACCAATTCCTGCCCTTTTTCCACGCCAAAACACGCCCTTTTCTGGCAAGTAGTGAAATGTATTCTTGACTATAAGGGGTTAATTTAGCTGCTTCAGCTAATGTTATTAAATCCGAATCTGTCGGAGATGTATTTTGGCCAAAATCCTCGATTTTTTGAGGTTTAATAGCCTTAACATCTGTATTCATACAGACTTATTAGACTTTGTTTAGACAAACTAATTTATATAATATTGATTAATTTTATTATATTCCATTTTTTAAAATATTCATTTTTGCTGGCTTTTTTATATCCGATACTATATCCGATACCATATCGCTACTTTATAAGATAGCATATAATACACTACTTGTCAATAATTTTGTCAACCCTTCGAAACCCCAATAGCAAGCATCGGTGCTTGCTATCTCAGGGTTGACTCTGAGCGATAAGCCCTTTGGGCTTGTCGCCGAAGAGTCAAGATAAAATACAAAAAACTATCCCGTACGGGATAGTTTTTATTTGGCTAATACTAGTAATTCTAATTATGGCTGCGTTTCTGTTGTTTCAGCACTACCTTCTGCGCTATTTTTAGCAGATTTAGCCGTTTTTATTGCATCTATTTTATCCAATATAGTTTTATTGTCTGGATTAGTCTTTAATGCTATTTCCAATTGTCCTATCGCATTATCATAATCACCCATTGCTTCATAAACAAGGGCTGTAGCATATAAGGCGTTAGCATGACTAGGTACTAATGAAATTATGCTTTTAAATGCCTCCAAAGCTTTATCATTTGCCTGTTGTGTGAAATATAAATTGCCTAGTTCAAATAAAACATCAACATCATTAGGGTTAAATTCTCGCATTCTTTCCAACTTCCCTATAGCTTCATTGATTTTACCCTGTAATTCATAGGCCAATACTTGATTAAAATGAGCTGGCGTATATGTATCTTTTAACTTAATCGCCTGATCAAATTGCGCTAAAGCTAGAGTAATTTGATCATTTGCCTCTGTTTCTAATTGATCTTTTTGAGCCCCATTTTGCTTTGCTTCTTGCATTTTTCTGCTGGCTGACAATAAATAAGCTTTACCTAATTCAGTATAAAGAGCGGGATTTGATGGTTCTCGTTTAATTGCTTGGCTAAATGAATCAATTACCCAATTTTCTGAATCCTTAGCAAAAAGCACCGTTCCTCGATAAATTGATCCCAAAGCCTCCCAATTAGCTACATTTTCTGGGCCCAAATCAGTGGCTAATCTAGCCTGATTTATCGATAATGCCACATAATTACGCAAATTATTCAATTGTTGTTGCTTTCCTTGCTCTGTATCCGCTGGCTGACTATTTGCTACTATATTTGCCTGCGCCAATAAAACTTGGGCAAAACTAATGTGATAAATGTCTCGCCAGGGATTTAAATTTACTGCTTCCTGCAAATGTAATGTTGCTTGATTAAGTGTATTTATGTCTCTCGCCTCTACTCGAGCTTTAGCATAAGCCACGTCTGCCATCCAAAAACGTCCTACTCCATAAAATACTCCCAAGGCAACCAACACAACTAATGCCAAGCCAAATGAAAATATAAAAGCCGCTCTTGGAGACGAGGTTAAGGATATGGTTTTTTCTTTTGGTTCTGATAATACTAACAATAATGCTAAAATTAGCCAAAAAGAAACAGCTGATACAGTATTGGTAAAATAAAATATTTGGCTAATCAAAACTACCAAAAAACTAGCAGAAACAGCTGCTTTTAAGTACCAATCGGCACTGTTCTTATCTTTGAGTATTTTCCAAATAAAGCCAAGGGTAAAAATAAAAATAGCCAAATATACTAAAAATCCTAAGAAACCAGTGGTACTTAACACCTGCGCAAAATCACTACCTGCTTTATCAAAGCGAAATGCCCAGAAATTAGAATCATTAAAGCTTTCTGGTTTGTATTTAGAAAATCCAAAAATGAACGTTTCTGGTCCGGTGCCTAATACCGGATTGGCTTTAACATTTTGCATGGCTATTTTCCAGCTAGCATTAGCCGATAAATTAATCTCTACTGGGGTTTGTACTTGAGTTAGCGCGGGAATAGACAATGGCCAAGCAATAACAGCTAGTAATAATAACAACGATGGCAACATAGTCCATTTAAAGCCAACTTGCTCATTTTTAATAAAGATTAACACTAGCCAAACCACTAAACCAACTACTAGGGCTAGCCAGCCAAGTTGATAATCAATCAATAACATGGCCAAACCAGCTAAGATCACAAATATTAATGAACCTATTCGCGAAACCACGTTTTTTCCAGCTTTTGCCAGCCATAAACCAATCGGAATACCAGCTGCTAGCAGTAAAACGACCGAATTCAAGGAATTTCCTAACAAGTAAAAATTTGCTGGTTGCTCAATAATAAAGGAAAATGCTTTTATTCCAAAAAGCTGTAATATTAGCAAAAAAGTAGCAATACCCAAAGATGTAAGCCACCAGCCAGCCAATTTTTGAACCCCTTGAGCACCTTTAATATTATTGATTAATAAGAAAAACAGTAAAACATAAGCTACCACGCTTATTAAACCACCATTAAACCTACCGTAAAAACCAAATACAGAAGTGATTTGATCTACGGAAAAAACTGTTGCCAGAGCCACTACAATCAACCACGCCAACACTAACCAGTTAAATAGCGTTTTCTTAAATAAGGTACCTTTGTTAAATACTCCCTTAGCTACCCAAAAAACAAACAATAATATAGTTAAGACCAATAACAAGAACTGCTTGTTTAATTCAAAAACCTCAAAAGTCCACGGTAAAAAAAACAAAGGAATAATAAATACTATTGCTATTAAACCCCAATGAATCAGTTTATCAAAAATACCATTACTTTCTGAGATTACACTATCGTCTGCGCTTGGTTGGTTAAAACTTGAAAAAGCTTGGGTAAAATCCATAGGTTTATATAACTAATAATTAATTTTATAAAATTAAAGGCTACTACCATTATAGATAAACTGCAATCTTTTCGCAATAATAATCTAACTACACACTTTGCCCCCAAGAGGAATCGAACCTCTATTACGAGATCCGGAATCTCGTGTCCTATCCATTAAACGATGGAGGCCCAACTTAACAATTTCTATAATTTACCAGCCTTAATAAATTGATCAACAATAACCACATCATCTGGTTTGGTAAAATCTAACCAATAATCATTAAGTTTTTTTATTTTTACCTTTCCTTGTTTAGCTAAAATATTAACAGCATCTGTTAATTCATATTCGTTGCGTTTTGATAAAGTAACCTCGGATAGGATTGAAAAAATTTCTGGAGTAAAAGAATAAAGTCCAGTATTTATTAAATTACCAACTGGCGTTTGTGGTTTTTCTATAATCTGTTGTAAATAATTATCTCTGTCAGGAATTAAGACGCCATATTTTTCAGGATGATCATGTACTAATCCGGCAACATAATTAAATTCACCCCCCGTCTTCATCGTTCCCAAATCGCGACTGGAATATAAATTATCACCGCTTACTGCTACAAAAGATTCCTCAGCTAATAAATGCTCTACAGCTTGTATGGGGCATAAGGTGCCGTAATGTCCAGAAGGTACATATTTTGTCTGGTCAACAATTTCCATTGGCAGCCCTGACCAATTGCTTAATCTTTCCACCATAATCTTTTTTTGGTAGCCAACTACCACTACTAATTTTTTAAAACCGGCCTGATTTAAATTATCCAATAAATAAAATAAAAAGGGACGGCGAGCTACCTCTATCACATGCTTTGGTTGCTCGGCGCTTAATTCTTTCATTCTGGTGCCTTTGCCAGCGGCTAAAATTACGGCGGTAGTTATCATAAATTTAAATCGCTTAACTTTTGTTGCCACAGCTTAAAATAATACTCTCTTCTATCATGCTCATGAAATTTTAGCACTTCATTGGTAATTAATACAGTAGTATCTTGATTGGCTTTTAATTTTAATTGCTCTGGTAATAACCACCTATCTTGTATCATTCTAACTAACGGTTCAAACCAGGATAAAGTAAGTAATTTAGCAATGAATCTTGCCGTTTTAACTAACCGAGAAACTTCTGGTATTATAGCTTGCAAGTTAATGTTTAGGTTGGGAAAATTTTTCAACCAATCATTATTAGCTTGAACTAATTGTTTACCAACGCCATCATCAAACAACACTGTTATTTGAGTAAACCAAAAATGAAAATAGACATCTGGTTTGGCAATCATTAAGTCGGTCATATTTAAATGGCTATCACTTAAATAAAAACTAAAACACAATCCATCTTGTTGATGGGAAACAGTCGGACGCAAGCCAAAAATTTTAGCCAAACCAGTCAGCCAAAATCTGGTCAACCATAATTTATGTTGCCGTGCCACAATAAACAAATCTATATCATCAGTTACTTGTGGGTTGCGATAGCCAACTGAATTAACCAAAGCAATAAGCCTTACCGAAGGGAGTAGAATAAATAGCTTTACCCAACGAATTACTTTACGGAATTTAAATGCTGCCAAACGATACCGTTGTTGACGCACTGGTAAATATTCTGGCGACGACGCCATCTGCCAAAATCCTAAACTACACTTTACTATTTTCTTATCTTGTAGTTTATTTAAACATTGCTCAATTAACACTAAATCAACCCGCCCCTGTTGTTGCTCGGGATCATAAAGCAAACGCCAACACTGAACCGTGGTTAAGGGATATTGAAAAATATCAAAAAAAACAATTGTTCTTAAAATCGCTGGTTCTAAAAAATTATCAGTGCTCATATTTTATCTTAATAAATAACGGGAATATTTATAAAGCCAATACCAAGTTTTCTGATAAGGAAAGTCAAAAGTTCCCAAAAAATTTACTTGCCTACCGCCCCAACCCAGTTTAAATCGTGTGACACCTTTCCAAGTTGCCTGATGATGCTGCGGCGTACTAATTCCCCACCAGTCATATAATTCAAAACCTAATTTTTTAACTTCTTGAATAGTTTGCCAATGCAATAAATAAGTCGGCATTAATTCCCGATCCTTATTCGAAGACGCCCCATGCAAATAAGTAACAACCTTACCAGAAAAAATAAGCAGGCTAGAAGCTAACAATTCGCTCCCTTGATAAACTTCGGCAAATCGTATAGCCAATTCTGATGTTTCTAAATTTTCAGGCACAAACATATTTACTAATTGCTCATAGTGACGCTTGATGTGTGTTTTAAATTGATCACGACCAGCGGTTTCCTGTAGTAATCGCCAAAATCCTACCAACCCATCTTTGCTTTGCAAGCGCCAGGTTAAACCTTTTTTCTCGGCCAAATGTATATTATAACGGGTTTTTTGATGCATACCAGCTAAAATCTCATCCAGACTCTGTGTTAAATCTAATAATAAAGTCGCGGCTGGTTGTACTGATTTAGTTTTTATTAAACCATCTACCGCGCTGCTACTTTCCCCTAATAATATATTTGGCTCTAAACGCAAAAATAATCCCTTGTTTTGATATCTAAGTTTCAACATCTCCAAAACCGGCGCTAAATACTTTACTTCGGCTACTTGCGGGCCTTTGGGTAGATAAAAATAAGAAAAATTAACAGGCAAACGCCGGCAAACCACTACTGCGCTGGCTACTAATTTTCCCTGATCGTAAAACCCCAAACTCTCTGCGTGATGACCCTGGCTTTGCTCAAAATTCTGCCAAGCTGGTGTTTGTAAAAACAATCCGCTGGTTGGCGGTAAACTGGCAATAAAAGCAGCGAGATCGTCAGTTGATATTTTCTTTAATTCCATAACTTAAGCCCGACTTAAAGCTTTGAGTGCTGCTTTAACTTTTTCTTCTATACTGCCAGCTTTATCTTTAATACTTCTTACTGCCTGCCGAGCTTCACTTTGGGAATATCCTAAATTAACAATAGCTTCCAAAACCATCTGGTCATCTCCGGCCGGGCCTGCGGCAATACCTGATTCTAATTTATCTTTTAATTCCACTACCAATCTTTCGGCTGTTTTTTTACCAATACCGTGCACAGCGTGCAAGCTACTGGCATCTTGATTTACCACCGCTCGCCTAATTTCTTCTGGTCGCGCTGCTTCTAAAATATTTAAAGCCGAGCGTGGACCGATACCAGATACAGTTAATAATAATTTAAAAAAATGCAATTCATCTTTTTTTACAAAACCATAAAGCTCCATTAAATCCTCGCGAACATTTAAATGGGTATAAAGGGAAACTTCGGCGCCCTCGGCTAATTTAGACAAAAGATCAGTAGTACAAGAAACTTCATAACCAACGCCGCCAGTTGCCACGATTATCGAGCGTTCAGTTCTGCCTATCACCTTACCTGAAATTTGAGCTATCATATACTAATTATAATTGACTTTTCACTCATTGACAAAATACCACTTTTAAACTAAACTGGCTAACATAATTAACATTGTTCTCAAACAAATATATAAGGTGATGTATGTCTGACTGGACTATTATCTCGATAATTGCATTAGTTGTTTCGGCATTAATATTATTACTTGCTTGTAAATTTTCCAAAAAAGACAAGCTTAACATTTTCTTTTCTTATTCTATGATAGCGATAATAGTTATAAGTCTCTGGTCTTTAATATCCTCACTCTTAAGTTAAAGGCCTTTTGATGACTATTATTTATCCTTTAAAGCCACGATCGATGAACTATATCGAAACCGGGCTTTTTTTATTTAATGTTATACTAAATTAGTAATATGAAATTCATTTTAAAATCTCCTTTTAAACCAACTGGCGACCCCGAACAAGTCCCGCCTGTGGCGGGACTATACGGGGCGAGACGAGCTATAAAAAACTTATGAGCAAAACAAGGTTTATCTTAAAATCATCTTTTAAACCAACTGGGGATCAGCCGCAGGCTATAACTAAGTTAATTCAAGGATTAAACAAGGATTTTAAACACCAAACTCTCTTGGGTGTAACTGGTTCTGGTAAGACTTTTACTATGGCCAACGTGATAGCGCAAATGCAACGGCCGACTTTGATTATTTCTCATAATAAAACTTTAGCTGCTCAACTGGCTTCGGAATTTAGACAATTTTTCCCAGAAAACGCTGTGCACTATTTTGTTTCTTATTACGACTATTATCAGCCCGAAGCCTATATTCCGCAATCTGACACTTACATAGAAAAGGAAACTAAAATTAACGAGGAAATAGATCGTCTGCGCCACGCTTCTACTCAAAGCATTCTTTCGCGCCGCGATACTATTATTGTGGCGTCGGTTTCCTGTATTTATGGGTTAGGTAGCCCAACTGAATATGACAAAGTAAAAATTTCTTTAAAGCAGAATCAATTGTTTCCCCGTCAAAAATTACTGCGTCAGCTCACTGAACTGCAATATCAGCGTGCTAATTTTGATTTTAGGCGAGGCACTTTTCGCGTTAGCGGTGAAATAGTTGAAATTTATCCTACTTTTGCCCTGGACCAATTTTACCGCTTGAGATATGACGGCAACAAAATTGAAAAAATTACCGAGCACCAAGCTCTAACTTTGGATAAAATAACCGAACACCAAGAAATTAATCTTTACCCTGCCACTCACTATGTAGCTCCCAGTGATAGATTCCAACAAGCTTTAACACAAATTAAACAGGATTTGGTCAAGGAAGTGGCTAAATTTAAAAAAGTGGGAAAATTATTAGAAGCCGAGCGGCTACAACAGCGCACTAATTATGATTTGGAAATGATTAAAACTACTGGCTACTGTAATGGCATTGAAAATTACTCACGTTATTTTGACGGCCGCATTCCAGGCACACCGTCCTATACTTTAATTGATTATTTTCCTAAAGATTGGCTGTTGTTTATTGATGAATCTCATATGACTATTCCCCAGCTTAATGGTATGTATGCCGGCGACTACTCGCGTAAACGAACTTTAATTGATTTTGGTTTTCGCCTTAAAGCTTCTTTTGATAACCGACCGCTTAAATTCACTGAATTCAGTAAAAAACTGAATCAAACCATTTATGTTTCTGCCACACCAACTGATTATGAAAAAAATCTTTCCCAAACTATCGCTGAACAAATTATCAGACCCACTGGATTATTGGATCCTACTATTGAAATAAAACCAACTAAAAATCAAATCGACCATTTGGTAGAAGCGATTAAACAAACAACCAAGAAAAAACAACGAGTGTTAGTTACCACCCTCACCAAACGCACAGCTGAAGATCTGGCTGATTATTTAAATGATGAAGGAATCAAGGTGCGCTATCTACATTCAGAAATTGACACTTTTGAACGATTAGAAATTTTGCACGATTTACGCTCTGGTAAATATGATGTAATAGTAGGAATAAACCTGTTGCGCGAAGGATTAGACCTGCCAGAAGTAAGCCTAATTGCCATACTAGACGCTGATAAAGAGGGTTTTTTGCGCTCGGCCCAGGCTTTAATCCAAACCATGGGCCGGGCAGCCAGGCACGCCCAGGGCCATATTATTATGTATGCTGATAAAATCACGCGCTCAATGAAACAAGCAATTAGCGAAACCAGCAGACGACGGGTTAAACAGCAAAAATATAACCAAGAACATGGCATTACGCCCCAATCTATCACTAAAAAACTCAAAGATGATAAATTGGCCGGTGGCAGGCAACTAGCCGAAGTGGTGCCGATTTTTAAAGAACTGAAACTAGATAAGCTACCTAAAGAAGAAATTGCTTATTTAATTAAAGATTTAACTAATCAAATGGAATTGGCAGCACAAAACCTGGAATACGAAAAAGCCGCCGCCCTGCGCGACCAAATTAGTGAGATTAAAAAATTAATCAATAAAAAAAGAGTCACCAGAAGATTATAGTGACTCCGTTTGGTAATTGGTAAATTGTTGTTCTGAACTAAATTAAGGCATCTTTTAGCCGCTTTAAACCAGCGCTAATTTGACGAGTTAAAGCTTCATGCGGTTGATCAATCCAGGGCACTCGCCCAGTTGATTCTTCTTCTGGAATAACATCACCGACATATTCGGCATAAAAGTTAGAGCATTTTTTATGCCATAATACCATGGTCCTTATCTCAAACTCATAACCGTACCAATCTCGTAGCAATTGTTCTGCTTTATGTAAGGTATCGCCGCTATCATCTAAGTCATCAATAACCAGCACGCGATGCCAAGGCCAGGGTTTTTTTTCCTTTTTCCTCTTAGAGCGGCGATCAATAAAGGCAATACCCTCAGCAAAAAATGTTCTATTGGAGCGCTTTTCGGCAAGCACTTTCCCGGTCCGGCGGTAACTCTGCGCCATCCAAACGCCATAGCGAATTCCGAGAATGCGGGCAATAATAGCCCCAAACAGACCACCGGTGGCCACACAGATTATGATATCTGGCCGATAATGTGAAATCATCAATAAGTGAATTAATTTGAGTATCAGTTTGAGATATTGATTAAAGGTAACATGAATAATGGGCTGCCGCTTTTTGTTAATCTCCAGTTGGTATCCACGCCAACGTCGAAATTTGATTGCGGGCTTTTGAATGTGCCCTTTTGTTTTCTTTTTCATAACTGTATCCTTAATTATGTTGTCAAAGAATGATTTTAATTAAACTTACCTTACGCCATTAATATTTATGCGTCAAGTGTATAACAAAGTTCTAGTTTTCGGGGTTTTTGATCTATTGCACCCAGGTCATAACTATTTTTTAAAACAAGCTAAAAAATATGGCCAAAGATTGATAGTAGTGGTAGCTAGAGATAAAACCACCAAACACTGTAAACGCCATTACCCAATTCAAAACCAGCAAATACGCCTTAAGCAAATTAAATCATTGCCCTTTGTTTGGCAGGCACTATTAGGTAATAAAGAAATAAATCATAATTATCAAATGGTTAAAAAAATTAAACCTGATGTTATTTGCTTAGGTTATGATCAAGATGGAGAGATTAATAAAATTAAACAAGATATGAAACGTCGTCGTCTGACCCTTCATCTAATCCGCCTTAAAGCTTATTATCCTAAAAAATACAAAAGCCATATATTAAGACGAAAATAAGCGAGCTTGCTAAAAAAATATATAGATGCTAAGATGCTTTTACTAATAATTAATCTAGGATTTAGAAATTAGAATTTAGGATTTAATATATTTATGCCAATTAAGAAAGCTTCGTGGAAACATTATCGCCAAACTCCTAAAAGAACCGCTCACAATACCAAAATTCGGGTGGCCATGGAAATAGCTGTTAAAACAGCTCGTAAAGCTATAACCAGCAAGGCTGGCGATGTTAAAGATAAAGTTACAGCAGCTATAAAAGCACTAGATCGCGCTGCCCAAAAAGGTATTATTAAGAAAAACAACGCGGCTAGAAAAAAGTCTAGATTAATGAAAGCACTTCATAAGAGTAAGAAATAAATTTACTAAATGCCAAAAACGCCCCTTCAGGGGCGTTTTTGTTTTAATTAAACGCCGTAGTGAGGCCTTCAGAATTTGCGTGATTAGTGGTCGCTGTGGATAGCAAATTCGTTTGGCCGAATAGGCGTTTCTAGTAGCGTGCCAGGGGTGGAGGCGGCGGAGGTAGGGGACGGGCTTCGCAACTTTGAGACCCCTACTTCCGCCAAAAAAATCTAAAAAAGTGGTGAAAGAATACTCTAAGTCACCTACTTTCAAATAAAAAACTTCTCCAAGAGAAATGAAAAAAAATTAAATCGCGCTGTTGGTAGTGGCCAAACGGCTTAGGAATAAATCAAATAACATCTGTGGATCTAACTGTGTGCTTTTTAACTTCACATCTAAATCTGAAAGTTCCTGATATAACAACTTTAACTTTTTAATATGATAATGAGGAATTTGGGTTAAAGCTTTAGTAACCACATAAGGGTGTAGTTTTAATTTGCTGGCGATTTCTTTAGCTGAAGCACGCTGATGCTGGTCTAAATATTCCCTGACCTGCCACAATACTCGCAAATGCCACGCTAACATACCAACCAACCCTTGTGGACTAGTACCAGCTGCAAACTGCTCTTCTAATTTTCTAATTGCCTGCTTAAAATCCCGCTTGCCCACAGCATCAATTACTGCAAAAACATCTTCTTCTACTTTTTGGACAACTAATAAATCCAAATCAGCTGCTTTAATTTCCCGCGTGCTAGCATAAGCAACTAATTTGCCAATTTCTTGTTCCAACAATAAAAAATTATTTCCTACCAGCGCTCCCAATAGCGAAGCGTTGGCACTGGAAATTTTTCCACCTGCTTTTTTAACTCGCGCCACTATCCAATCGTCCAGCTCTCGAGGGTTAAAATTAAAAAATTCTTTACTGTTTACCTTTCCCTCTGCCGTCAGCTTTTTTAATTTTTTTACTAACTTATTTTGATTATTAATCTTATTAGTCTCAACTATAATTACAAAAATACCTGGGGCAAGTTGCTCAATCTGCTCGGCAATATAATCTGCTGCTTCATCTGCTTTTTGGGCAAAATCAGTCAAAATTACTAGCTTAGTTTCGATAAATAAACCAACGCTTTTTAACGCCTGGCTTAATTTTGAAATTGCTTCAGCGCCACCATACTCAATCCGCTCCACCAAAGCGCCAGGATGACGCTTGTAAAATTCCTGTTGCCAGCGCGCTAATTCAACTTGTAACAACGACTGATTTTCCCCATACCAAAACTGCACCGCGACTTTGGTTTTACTTTTCTGAACTAATATTTTCGTTGGCATATTATTTAACTTTAAACTGTTTTATTATCCGTGTCACTTGCCAATTCTTATTTACTTGACAAATCGCTATAGTATCCGCTTTAAATGATAATCTAATATTCTGTAAAAATTTACTTACCAAACCAACGCACTTTGAATCAAATTTACCAATAGTCAAATGCGGTTTATAAACATAAGGACTATTACTGACGCCATATTTTTTACGATTCTCTTTTTCTTTCCTGGTTAGATTACGGTGACTCCATGGCGGCATCATTCCCGTACGTAAGTTAGCACAATTTTTAAATATAGCAGTTCTAAATTTTTTTAATAAACCATAACCCATTAAAGGAAAAACGCTCCAACTTTCCTCACTTTCATGACAACCATTAACTCTTAATTGACACGTAGAATATGAAACAGCTAATTTTTTTACTATTTTATACAACGTGGATATCCGCGTAGCGCTAGTATTTATATGAAAAAGAGAACAATGAGAAAACATTTTTTTATTATCAACCAAACACGATGCTTTACAAATACGATTTGCTTCTAAAGCTAACCTTCCCAATTTCTTCCGTAACTTCGCCGGCGGTAAAATTACAATATCTAATAACATAATTAAGTAATCTTATCTTAACACCGTCTACTACTTAGATAAAGTTTTCCAAACTAACTCAAACTGAGCGCGTTCAATTTTGGCTAATTCTTCACTTTCAATTAATACAGCAATTAAATCTTTATAAAAAGTAAATAAAGCAACTTTGTTACCAAAAATCATTTTCATACCATGAAAATCATAAGCTGCCGAAATTAAACGAACTTGGCGTAACTCTTTAGACCCTAATTGTTTTCGTTCCCTAGCTTTAGCTGAATCGCGGGTAATAACACGTGCTGGAATTTTAAGTGCCACCCGACGTTTAACAAATTCAGGAAAATAATCGTCTAACACAATAAAAAGATCTTCAGCTGAACTAAAGGTCAAAAATTCACTTTTGCTTTCCAAAACCTCCTCTAAAATTACTTTCATTCCTTCTTTACCATAAAATAACCGTACCATTGGACGATCTTGCGGACTTTGGTAAAGCGCTTGAAGTTGCGGCAGGGCTGATTCTAATAATCTAGCTCTATCTTGAGCCAGTTTAAACAACTTTTCAGGGTTTTCTGCTGTATAATGCTTAACGCCCTTTTGCGCAAAAGTAGAAACCAATCCTTTTTTAGCTAACTCATCTAAAATATCATATACACTAGCCCGCGGCAGTTCGCTTTTACGGGCTATTTTTTGAACGGCTGATGAGCCCAGCTCTAAAAGACCAAGATAAACTTGGGCTTCTTTTGGGCTTAAACCAAAGGTTTTTAGGATATTTTGTAAGTCTTGAATCATATTTGCCGGTAATTTCGACAACTAATTATATCTCAAATTTAGCTTATTTAAGGCATATTGTCAATACTACTTATCAACCTGCCGCCAATCTTGACAAGTTTACCTTTTACCGATATACTGATCTGTTAAAAACAAAATAACTAAATAACGAACATTAACAATTTAAGGAGAAATGAAATGAAAACAATGAATATTCAAGTACCAAAAATTCCTATTGGTAGTTTAGTCTACCTAGACTGCTCAATAATAATCCCCGCACAAAAGTCTAAAAAGATTCAGCGCTTGGATTCGGAACGGGTGATAAGGTTTTGTAAATACGGAGTTAAAACTCGCCCAACTTCTTATGACACAGGATTGGTTGGCAGCGCCGGTACAATGGAAGACCAAGTTGAAGATGAAATAATACCTACCAAACTAGATTTCAACTACCATCCGGTAGCGGAAGGTGAGGAAATCTCATGCGACGAGTTAATAGAACGGGCCCAACAAGTGGGCGCAATTGGTAGTTTGCTATTCGGTAAGCTGGCTATTGATTTACAAGATACAGAACTAAATATATTACCAATACCAGTTGAAATTGAATCAGATCACCAAATTGCCTTGCCTAACACAATACTTGGACATGAAGTTGCTGGCGTTATTGGCAAAATTTCAGATCACTTTGTGGAAGTGAAAATGCCTTATCTAAACTGGAATCAGTTTGCGAAGAAGTGGGAACTAAAATTTGCTTCGCCCGATTCTCACGTTTGGAAAAGCAGAGTTTGCTTGATACTTATGAAATAAGTTGTGAGGAAAGAACAAAACCTAATCGAAAGTGCAATGTAAAATCAAACCAGACGGGTGGAATAAAAAATGTTTCACCCGTCTATTAATCTGAAGTACTAAACAAAAGGAGAAATAGAATGAAAAATGAGAATAAGCCTGTTGTACTTTTAATAGTCTGTGCTTTGTGTATAGTAGCCATATTTATTATCTGGTTTATTACAATCGGCATGCCTTATGCATTGAACTAGCTATTCCAAAAAACAGATGTCTTGATATTATATGGCTAGGTGGGTAATGATATCCATTAACAACAACTAAAAAAATAAAACATTAATCAAAACCGGGATTGAAAATTCAGTCTCGGTTTTTTATTTTCTATGGCTAAATTACTTTGCATTAATTTGTATCAATGTGTTAACCCAGAACTAGAGCTTCGCACAGTACTGGGCATGGTACATTAATACAAACACATAATAATCTCTGGATTAAAATTGATACTATAGATTGCAGATTGCTTTGCCCTGCGAACACGAAACTCGCAATAACAAATATCAATCAAAAACTAATAACTAAGGTAAATTACGGCTTCTTTTGGGCTTAAACCAAAGGTTTTTAGGGTATTTTGTAAATCTTGAGTCATATATGCCGGTAATTTCGACAACTAATCATATCTCAAATCTAGCTTATTTAAAGCATATTGTCAATACTACTTATCAACCTGCCGGAAGTATTGACAAATTTGCCTATACGACGTATAGTGACTTGTTTAAAACAAAATAACTAAATAATGAACATTAACAATTAAAGGAGAAATAAAATGAAAAGCAAAAGTATAAGTGATCATTTGCTGTTTAAGGTCAGCAAACCCAGTTTTGATGGCACGTTTAGAATTTTAAGCTGGTCTGACGCTATTGACGTCTCTAGAAAAGCATCAACGTCGCACGAATATTGTCTTCAGAGTTTTGGAAAGGAATTTCGTTTTGTCGTTTATGACAGAGAACCAATAGGACCCTTGTCACTACCATCATTAGATGGACACGAAACAATTCCTAACGCGCTCCAATTCGACAAATCGGTTAGCTTAAAACAAATAACAAATTCTTCGTGGGATGATCTAGTGGCTATAGCTTTAAAAGCCATGAATCAAAGACGTAAAGATTATAATAAGTCTCTAAACAATCTCTTTAGTGTAAAAAAGATTAACCTTGGTCGTCTTATAGATGGTTGCACTAAAGCTGTATTACAACCCGAAGATGATCAAAGAAAAATTCATAAATTCTATGCAAGAAAATTCTATGCAAGAGGTTGTTATATAAAACATGATGCAACTGAAAGTTGTCATCTGAATCATAATATAAAAACCAGTATTTCAGTTACTTCATTACCGAAAGGAAAAAAGGGAAGAAAGTCGTCCTTTTATTGGAGTAGAGATTGGTGGCGAACTTTACGTAGATTATAAAATTTCAACCTTTCCTACAGAAATCGGGGGTAAAGTATTTTTAAGAAATCGGTATACTACTGATGAAAAAATAACCGTTGACTTAGAAATGCTAATTGAACCCGTTGATTTAGAACCAATTTCTATGCTTACGGTGGGTAATCTTTGGCAAGAATCAGTGCTTGAACCAGAGCCGCTTTTTAAAGAGCCGATAATCAAATAGTGAGATAAAAAGCGTATCAACAAAAATTAACCAGACGGGTGGAATAAAAAATATTTCACCCGTCTATTAATCTGAAATATCAAACAATAAAAGGAGAAATAAAATGAAACAAAAATCTTTAATCCTCAAGAGTGGTTACCTTATACTGCTTACTCTCGTCCATCTCTATTTACTGGGATTGGCACTGAACTTATCATGGAACTGGTTTATTGTTCCGGTATTAGGAATCAAAATGCTTGGAACGTTTCAAGCAATTGGTGTAATAATACTGTTAAAAATATTAAAGTATCAACCTAGCGCCTGGATCTTTAAAAAAGAAGCTGATTTTTGGTCATCACTAGATAACCATCTAAAGCAACGTCGCATAGAGTTAAGCTGGCGTGCGGCCTACACTCTTAGCTTCTTAAGCATAAGTTATTGTGTTCACCAATTAATAATTTAAGAAAGGAGATTAATAAAATGAAAAATAAGAATAAGCCCGTTGTACTTTTAATAGTTTGTGCTTTGGGGATAGCAGCCATATTTATTATCTGGTTTATTACAATCGGCCTGCCTTATGCATCGAAGTAGCCATCCAAAAAAACAGATGCCCGATATTATATGGCTAGGTGGGTAATAATATCCATTAACAACAACTAAAAAAATAAAACATCAATCAAAACCGAGATTGAAAATTCAGTCTCGGTTTTTTATCCACCTTCGCCCCGATATTTATCGTGGCTTCGGCGGATTCCGCCAAAAAATGAAGGATACCCACGGGTGTAAGTCTGTAGTGGCTTCATTTTCTATGACTAAATTACTTTGTATTAATGTGTTAACCCAGAACTAGACTTTAGTCAGTACTGGGCACGGTACATTAATACAAACACATAATAATCTCTAGATTAACATAGCTGATTGCTTCGCCCAGTCAAACAGGACTCGCCCGCCTACCGCAGGCAGACAATGACAACTAAACGTCACTGCGAATGAGCGTAACGAATGAAGCAGTCTAGAAGATCGCCACGTCGCTGCGCTCCTCGCGATGACAGGAGAAAAACACTCGCAATAACAAAAACTAAGAACCAGGAATAAGGTACTAGGAACTAGGAACTAGAAACTAAATACTAACTTTCTCAATCCCAGTACCAATCCCGATTTATCGGGAGATGGTACGGGATGTTCGCCCCTACGAGCATACGATGAATACCAGGGGCTATCTAAGAGGCTCCATCTCCCCCCAATTTTTCCCTTGTTTTAATTCCACCATAATCGGCACAATTAATTTAATAGCGCTTTCCATTTCTTGCTTGACCATAATAGCCACTTTTTTAACATCCCCCGCTGGCACTTCAAAAACCAATTCATCATGAACCTGAAGTATCATTTTAGAATCCTGTGACGTTACTGGCAACTTGGTAGCAACTTTAATCATAGCTAACTTCATTAAATCTGCTGCTGTGCCTTGAGTTGGTAAATTTACAGCCATACGCTCGGCTGCGGCCCGCACTTGCCCGACACCCGAGTTTACTTCGGGTAACCGGCGTTTGCGACCAAATAAAGTTGCTACATAACCATATTTTCTAGCTTGCTCTTTAGTATCCTCAATCCAACCAGCCACTTGAGGGAAAGCATTAAAATAACGATCAATAAAATTTCTGGCCTCCTCACGAGAAATTCCAGTGCGCTCTGCCAAACCCCAAGGCCCCATACCATAAAGCACTCCAAAATTAACCTCTTTAGCACTACGACGCTGATCTCTGGTAATTTTTTCTGGCTCCACACCTAAAATATATGCCGCAGTGGAAGTGTGAATATCATCACCGCGTTTGAATATATTAATCATATTTTTATCCTGCGCCAAATGCGCTACTATTCTAAGTTCAATTTGGGAATAATCAACAGACAGCAAAACATTTCCTGGTTCTGCAATGAATGCTCGACGCAAAATCGTACCCCAATCGCCCTTGATAGGAATATTTTGCAAATTAGGATTAGAAGATGATAAACGCCCTGTGGCGGTAACGGTTTGATTAAAACTAGTGTGCACTCTCCCGGTTTTCGGATTAATTAATTCGGGCAAGGCCTCCACATAAGTAGACTGCAATTTAGATAATTCGCGAAAATCTAATAAATGATTAATCACTGGGTGTAAACTTTTCATTTTTTCCAATTCAGAAGCTGCGGTAGAAAAACCAGTTTTTATTTTTCTAATTCCGTCGGGTGAAATTTTTAACGTTTCAAATAAAACTTCTTTTAGTTGCAAGGGCGAGGCAATATTGAATTTTTTACCAGCTAATTTATGTATTTTTTCTTCCAGCCTGATTATTTCCCCAGCCAATTTTTTTTGCATAATGCCCAAATACTTATTATCAATTTTAAATCCAGCGCGTTCTATTTGCGCTAAAATCGGCACCAACGGCATTTCTATTTCATAAAAAAGTTTATCCAAATTATTTTGCTTAAGTTCCGACTCTAGTTTATTCTTAAGCCGCAAAGTAAAATCAGCATCTTCAGCTGAATACCATGATACTTTATCAATTGGCACTTCGGTCATGTTTTTTTGATCTTTACCCTTAGGACCAAGTAAATCCTCTATTGGCTGCATACGATAACCAAACTCTTGAAATACTAGTGAATCTAAATCTAAATTTCTTTCCCCACCCGCGCGCAATAAATAGGCAGCTATCATGGTATCAAAAGTTATGGCTTCAAGTTTGATTCCGTCATTCCATAATGCTTCAATATCAAACTTAATGTTATGACCACCTTTAGCTAAATCGTTACTGGTCAGTAAATCGCAAAACTTTTTAGCAGCAGTGGATTTGCCTGCCAACAACTTAACTGGAACAAAATATGCTTCGCCGGGTTTAGCCGCAACACTCACACCTAGTAAATCTGATTGCCATGGATCTAGGCCAGAAGTTTCCGTATCAATTACTATAAATTTTTCCACAGCTAATTTTTTTACCAACGACATTAATTTAACCTCGCTATCAACAAGCTGATAATCCTGCTGCCCACTTTTAGTTTGTTTAAGTTTAGCTACTGGCAAATCTAAATTACCCTGCAATTGTGGAATTTTAGGTAATAACGATTTAAATTCAAATTTTTGAAATAAATCAATTAATTTATCCTCATCAAATTTACCTAAAATGCAATCTACCAATTTAAATGGTAGATTAATATTCCTAACAATAGTAACTAATTTTTGAGAAAGATATGCTTCTGATTTAGATTTTAAAAGCAACTCGCGAATTTTCGGTCTAACTTTCTCAATTTTCTTGCCATTTTTTTCTAATTCTTTATATAAATTATCTAAGTTGTTAAAGATTTTAATTAATTCCGCAGCAGTTTTTTCACCAATTCCCTTAACACCAGGGATATTATCTGACGGGTCGCCCCGAAGCGCTTTATAATCTATCATTTGCTCGGGTTTCAATTCATATCTCCGTTGCACTGCTTGGCTGTCATAAGTTATAGTGTCTGCTAAACCGTGTTTTAAAGTGTAAACTTTGGTGCGCTCATCAACTAATTGAAGAGTATCCAAGTCTCCGGTTACAATAATATTTTCTAGTTCTGGATAATCATCTGATATTTTTTTAGTTAGCGTACCAATCACATCATCAGCTTCAAAACCCGGCGCTTCATAAATTGGTAAATGAAAAGCAGCTATGATTTGCTTGATTAATGGAATTTGGTCATAAAACTCTTGCGGCTGTTTTTGCCGCTGCGCTTTATAGGCTTTAAATTCTTGATGTCGAAAAGTTGTTTCAGCGCGATCAAAAGTCACTGCCACATATCTGGGTTTTAATTCTTTAATTACACGCAAAAAAATAGTAGTAAATCCGTAAACAGCGTTTACTATTAACCCGTCTTTAGTAGCGAGCAGTGGCAAGGCATGCCAAGCTCTGTGTACTAAGGCATTGCCGTCAAAAATAACAAATTTCTCTAACTTGGGCATACATTTAAGTGTATCATAAATCGAAACATATTTATGTGCGTGCCTGCCCGAATCGACTTTATTGAAAAATATTTCAGTCTTCTATCGTACCTCCGCCCGTAAGCAAAAAAACTATGGTTTTATCTTGGCCATTTAACTCCTTAGCTTTTTCTATGGCGCCTTTTATCGCGTAACATGATTCAGGCGACGGTCTAATTCCTTCTACTTTTTCGAAATACAATTGAAGTCGGTCTACTTCCTCATTTGAGTATGCCACTGCCTTCACTATATTTTTATTAACAAGAAGGGATAAGAGTGGGTTCTTCCCGTGGTAATTTAAGCCGCTGGCACCAAGTTTCTTCGGCACAAAATTGACACCTAGTGTATACATCTTGGCACATGGCATGCGTCCAATTAAGTCAGGGTTTTCATATTTGTATTCACCCTTTGTAAAGCTAGGAACGCTTGTGGACTCAATCGCGATAAAGTCGGTGCTATTTCTATCAGCTTTTATAAATGGGAAGACAAAACCAGAAAAACTACTCCCACCCCCCACAACACCAACCATAGCATTAGGGGTAATATTTTGCTGTGCCAGTTGTTGTTTTAGCTCCATACCTATTACCGTATTATGTAATGCTGAGTAGGCAGTCAAACAACCAACTGACAATTTATTTTTCTGGTCACGACGAACGTGTTCCAACGCGATGCTAATACTGGCCGCAATTGTTTCTTGTTTAGTTGTAATTGGTACGACTTTTGCCCCATACTTTTTCATTAGGCCCACCTTCTTTTTTTTCAGGTCATAGTTTTTCTTTTCCATGTAAATTATGGCCTGAAGCCCAAATTCCTTGCAGGCAACAGCCATGCCCATGCCCCAATTTCCAGGTCCCGTGTCAGCAATAAATTCCCGCACTCCCTCCTCAGCGGCATAATATGCTTGAACATATGATGAATTGAGCTTATAGCTTCCAATTTCATTTTGATCCTCCCTCTTGAAGTATATTTTTACTCGTTCCAATCCAAGATCATTCTCTAATCCCGCTGCTCTTACTAACGGAGTGGGACGATATTTTTCATATAGCTTTAAAATTTTATTCGGTATAGCTATAAGATTCTCGGTTTTGTATGTTCCAAAATTAAGTTCTTGTTTTGCGAGTTCCCGCGGAATTATCTCGGCAAGTTTTTCCCATTGCATTACATCCCTATTATCGGGATCAAGAAAAGGCGGAATTTCAAAACCGAGTTCCCTTTCGATAAATGGCACGATGTTATACCAAAATTTAGGAACCCCACTATTGGTGTAATAATCTAGTCCCATATATTTTTATGCCCGGTGCACTAAAGCATTGCCGTCAAAAATAACAAATTTTTCTTTGGGTGGCATTTTATTTATTCCTATCCATACTTTAATTTTAATATTATTAACGATAACAACATTACCAATGTAATTGCACTCATAGCAATTAATGGATAACTATTAATTCCATACCCATACACAATCCATAATATTTGCCCTATTAAATTAATCACGTTCCATAACATTGCTAAATCTCTAGTTGATTTTGTTTTCCAAGATTTTATAACTTGTGGAAGTAAAGAAATTGCTACAAATAATCCAGCTATAAAACCTATATATTCAATAAAATTCATACAGAAAATTATATTAAAAAATAAATAATTACTTTAAATTTTATCAAGCTCGATTTTAAACTTCATCACTGGATACATTCTTAAGTGTAACATAAAACCACCCCCACGAGGGATGGTATAAAATTATGGAGGCCAGGAGGGGAATCAAACCCCTGAATAGAGGTTTTGTCATGCCTACGGCAGATCTCCCGAAGGGAGACCAAACCTTTCTTGTATTATCTTGGAGGCCACGGGCGGAATCGAACCGCCGTATAGGAGTTTTGCAGACTCCCGCCTTACCACTTGGCTACGTGGCCATACTTCTGTTTAAGAATTTCTTTTTGTTGACCTGTTTTATAAAACTTCTCTCCCCTAATCGCGTCTTTTCTGCTTTCATATTCCTGTATTTTCAGTAATTTCCATGGTCTATATCCTTTAGTGGATTTTACTTTACCTTGATTGTGCTGACGAAAACGAACTTGGACATCAGCTGAGCTACCTACATAAATATCACCATTTAATAAACTAACTAAAATGTAAACGTAATACTTAATAAATGATGGTTTTGTCGTCCCTACGGGAGATCTCCCGAAGGGGAGACGGACTCCCACCTCACCACTTGCCTGTCTACCGTAGGTAGAGCTACCTGGCCCAATACTTATGACACACTAGACTCTAACAAAAAAAATGAGAAATAGCAATCCGCTTTCCTCATTTTCTCATTAGTTAATAATTATAAAACCTCAACTGTTAAGTACTGCAAACCCCAATCCTCTGCTTGCTCCCTGGTTAACATCCAAATGTCAACTCTTCGGGAAAAACGATCATTCATTCTATCTTCTACTACAAACACCTGATCGCCAAAATATTCAGGAATTCTAATCTGAGCGCCCAAGGGTAACCAATTGGCTGCTACGATTCCTTCGTGCACTACTGCACCCGAGGCAGTAATAAACGGCGTATCATCAGTCTGGTCAATAGTGGAAGAATAAGCAGTAACAATAATCTTGACACTATAACGTGCTGACCGCAAATCATTCTCTGGAAAATTCTGCGCAGTTATTTGAGATAAAGAAACATCTTCAATTAAAGCTGTGTTTACTATTGATCCATCAAACGATGCTGCCGCAACTGAATGTTGAGGAAATGTCCATTCCAAAGCCAAAGTAAAAATTGCTACAAAAATCAGGACTTTTCTTATAGTCTGTTCCAATTTCTTATCTTTAGCGTATTTTCTTAGATATTTCATATATTTTGGTACTAAAAAAACTCCCTACACTGGGGGTTTTATTACCCTTATATGATACCATACTTGACTTAATAAGTCAAGGAATCGGGGTATAAAAAATTTATTTTATAACCAACTAAAATTAATTATTTTTTACTATTTTTTTATATTGATTACTTAAAAATCACGAATGATGGTCAGTACTCTGTTGAGTGGGATGAATTTTGTGCCAACCATCTGTTAATTTAATTATTTTTTCTGCTACTTGATATGAATTTGGTACATTTCGGAATACCGCATTCTGTTCCATGCCGGCAGTTTGAATAACAATATTGCCATAATGAAATATTGTAGGAAAAATTCCCTTAACCTCGGTGGTGGCATCCTCCACTCTTGATAATCTAAGTTCGCTGCGGAAACGATTGAACAAACCTTTTTGTTCAATGGAAATTATCCGCTCATTAGTAACCAACCAAACATCCAAATAATAATCAACCCAAGCAGTCCAAAAAAATACCCAAACTCCTAAATAATAAATACTGGCAGCTAATTTTACTAATATTTCAGTTAATCCACCGTCAAATAAAATCTCCCAACGATCAGGTAAATAGCGTATAAAAACTAGTGCCAATATCACTGGCATAATTAACAACAACAAATATTTAATCAATTCCAAAAAAAATGTAAACCAGTGACGGCGTAAATAAAATATTACTTGTTCTCCTGGTAATGGTGATGATAAAACTTTTCCCAGCCACATAAAAAATTAAAACGGATTAAAAGAATTATAAGCTTGCCCAATAGTTAATTCTTCATGCCAATTCACACCGGATAAAACAGAAAAAGAAATAAATAAAATAAAAGCTGTTCCGGCGATTAATAAAAAAGTCATGAATACTGCCGTAGGGGAGAAAAAACCATATCTTAAAAGATGATGCAAACTAGCCACGGTAAAAAATAAAATAATGGCAATGGCTATAATATAAACAATCAAAAAAGCCGAATAGGGAATGGCAAAATTAAAATCAAACTCCATAAATAATTAAACTAATGTAGACTGGGACTTGGTTGGCTCGGTTATGCCTAAATGCTGATAAGCCGCTTGGGTAGCAACCCGCCCGCGAGAAGTGCGGGTTAAAAATCCTTGTTGCATTAAAAAGGGTTCATAAATTTCTTCAATCGTTCCCATTTCTTCTTGCAAACTAGCAGCAATGCTATTTAAACCCACAGGACCACCCTTAAACTTTTCAATAATAACTCTTAATATTTGTCTGTCTAAGTCATCAAGTCCCAAAGGATCAACCATTAATTGATCAAGGGCTGATTCGGCAATATCCTTACTAATTTTACCATCATGCATTACTTGAGCATAATCTCTAACGCGTTTTAATAACCGATTAGCCACCCGTGGTGTGGCGCGAGCTCGCCGGGCAATGGCGGTTTGGGCTGCGGCATCAATTGGCACTTTTAACAACTTAGCCGCTCGTTTAACTATTTGCTCCATTTCCTCTAAATTATAAAAATCCAAACGCCAGGTTGCGCCAAATCGATTACGCAGCGGACCAGATATTAAATAATAACGGGTAGTAGCACCAATTAAAGTAAACCGGGGTAAATCTAATCTTAAAGTCCTGGCTGACGGACCTTTGCCAATTATTAAATCCAAAGCAAAATCTTCCATTGCCGGATATAACACTTCTTCTATTACTTTATTTAAACGATGAATTTCATCAATGAATAAAATATCACCAGCCTGCAGGTTAGTTAAAATAGCTGCCAAATCACCAGCTCTTTCAATTGCCGGCCCAGAAGTAATTTTTATATTTGCCCCCATTTCATGGGCAATTACATAGGCCAAGGTTGTTTTACCAAGTCCAGGCGGCCCGTAAAGCAACACATGCTCAATTGGTTCTTTACGTTTTTTGGCAGCAGCTAAAAAAATGTGTAAATTAGCTTTTACTTGCTCTTGCCCCACATATTCAGCCAGGGTTTTAGGCCTTAAAGTTGTATCTAAAAATTTATCCTCCGGCTGTTCTTTTTGAGCGACAATTCTTTCGTTATCTTGAATCATAAAACTACTTTCAGGATACCTTCTCTTGCTGCTCTTGACAAGAATTAATAGGTTTGCTATGATGATATGTTTCCTATGGGAAATTGAATATTCAAGCTTTAAATTATAATATAAAAAGCCCTATTTAAGGGCTCTCTAGGTACCTCTAGAGGAGGTGGCACGACAAGCATGGGAATCTTACAGTAGGCCTGTCCCGGCTTTTAGCTAGGACGCGACCTATAAAGATTTTCTTGCCACCCCCTTTAGGGGTGTCTTTTATTTCAGTATAATTAATTAAAAAATATTTACAATACCTAAGGGTTATCTAAACACCACTATTCATATCTTTAGTTACGGTTAATTACCGGATTGCCCAGTAGTATCAATTGAAGAGGGCGATGTTTCACTGGTTTGGTTTTGTTCTAATGTTCCTTTAGGTACACCAATTAAACACACCTCTTGCCATGGTACATAATGGCTTTTAAACACCACCTCCTGTTCCTCGCCACCAGGATAAGTCACAGTATAGGTAAATTCCGTATCAGCGCCATTGTGAGCGCGTTCAGTACACTTTTTTTCGCCTACTGGCAGATCTTCAGTTTCCACTAATTTGGTTGGTGGCGGAGAAGCAATATTAAATATTCGCGGAGTGGTTTGCTCTACTTGCCGGCCGTCGCTGGTACCCCAAAATTCAAAAATTAAATTATCTCCTTCTATTTTGGTTTGAATCAAAATGACATTACCAGTATCATTGGCAAATCTAAAATCTGGCTTAGGATCATAAATTGTGGCGTCGGTTCCTGCTGGTTCATAATAAGACACACGATAAGAATGATTACGCCGCTCCAAAATAGGCAAACCAGAAGCCAGAGTAACGCGGAAAGTAGTAGTGCCAATTTGACACAACCCGCCGCCATACTCGGGTATAGTTTTATTGCCCTTAATTACTAACTCTGGTAAATAACCGGTATCCGCATTTATTTCACCTAAAGTTTTAATTAAAGAAAATTCTTCGTCTGGCTTTATCAACACACCATTTAAAGTATCCGCCCCTACTTTAATATTATGCCGCCGATTTTTAGGACTGCCTTTAAAATTTGAAGTACCCACACCTAACAACTCTTTTATTCCTAAATCATTAACTTCGCCAGTGGAAACCGATGGCTCGGTAGTTTCAATAACTACCACCACCGTAGTTTCTGGTTGTAAAATAAGTGCTTGTTCAATAGCTTTAAGGGTGGCTAACTCATTCATTTTTTTCCCTGCTCGGCTGGGTTGAAACTGTACTACGCGGCTGTTTTGCAGTTCAAATTTGGCATCTTGTGCTGAAACATTAATTTTACCAGCCAGTTCATTAAAAAATTCTGCTGTCCGCTCTGGGCTAAAACCAACTTTATAATTGCCATCTTGTTCTAAAATGTTTATCCAACTATGCCAAACTACTGGTTCTAACTGCCACTTTAAATCGTCACTAACTAAAGTTAAGGTAATATCTTTTAACCAAGCTCTAGCTTCGGGCAACAAACGTAAAACTTGCTTTTCAGTTAACTGCGGAGCTGTTAAAACTAAATCCAAAGCTATTGGTTTATTAGAAAAATTATTAATTCTGCTACTTAAAGCATTAAAAAATTTTTCTTGATTAAGCACCGTTCCTGTTTGTTCAACTACCACTTTCAAATCACCAATCGCATCTAAAATCAATTTTGCTGGTTGGGGCGGTTTTTCCAATTCAGCAAAATTTTCTTTGAGAAAAGTTAAAATACGCTCTCGCTCTAAGGTTCCCTGAAGCGATATGGTGGTTTTTGCCAGTCTAATAATTAACGGCTGCCATAAACTACGCGCCCAACCACCGCTTCTACCCACTTGCTTAGCAGAATTGATTGTTTTTTCAATATCTACTGAAATTAAACTATAGGTTAAATCGGGATCACCAGCAGCTGAAAGTAATACCGGCAACGTAACTTTACGGCCATCTGCTGACTCCAACTGCCAACCAGTTTGCGAAATACTATACCATTTTTGTTTGATTAATTGTTCAGCTGCAACCGGAGATAACGAGCCGACATTAACTGATCCAATATTAACTCCAGGAAAAATTCTGCCGGTATATACAGTATTATAAACTAACGGCAACAATAAAAAAATAAAAAAAATAACAATTGCCACCATCCACCAATTTTTTACTAACTGATGTTGCTTAATTGGACTAATGGGTTTTTGTTTTCCTTTAATCAGCGACATTATTTTTTTTTCCTAATATCTGTTTAAGCAAAATTTTGGCCAACTGTTCTTGCGCTACAGTACCAGCTTGATTATTGCTAAAATTTAAACCTAACCTTGCCCCTTCGCGACTGCCAGTTGGCAACAATGCTAAATCAATTATTAGCTCTTGGCCATCATATGTTCTAATAACTGCTTTACCATTTTCTAATCTATCAACGGTTACTGATAATCCAAGTTGTTCTGTCATATAAAATATTATTTTTCTTCTTCAAAATCATCTTGTTCTTCAACTGCTACTGAAATTTCCTGACCATGTACTGCTTTGGGTAGCACTAAAGTTAAAACACCATTTTTTAAAGTAGCTTCGGCTTCATCAGCCTTCACTTCCATAGGTAAAACAATGGAACGTGAAAAACCGCCCCAATAACACTCCTGATAAAAATAATCATCTGGCCGCACCGCTTCTTCTTGTTGACGTTCGCCACGAATGGTTACTAGATCATTATTTATAGTAATATCCAAATCATCAGGCCTAACTCCAGCAATAGTAGATTTAATAACAATTGCATCTTTAGTTTGATAAACATCGACTGATAATTGACCCTCGTAACCGGTTTCCAACCATTCTTCTTGCTCGGCTGAATCGCCAATCGGCACATCTAGTTGTTCCTCTTTGGTTTTATTTTTGAATAATGAAAATTTGGACATGACTAAAAAAAAGTTTTAGACTAAGCTTATCTAAAGTATAGCAATATTTTCCAGCCAAACCAAATAAGACAGTTGACGCAGAACAAAAAAACATTTACAATGCGAATACTTTATAGTGTCATTGTGCCGCCATCGTCTAGTCCGGTCTAGGACGCCAGGTTTTCATCCTGGTAACCCGGGTTCGAATCCCGGTGGCGGTACCAACCCTCCCTAGAGATGCTGGGTGGTTTTAGGATAAAAAGAGCATACCTGGGAATTATTTCAAATTTTTCTACTTCAATTTAGGATAATCGACCAAATACCTCGAGATAACAATTCCGATGTTTTTAATACTCTTTCGGTGAGATACAGCTTTACTTTTTGCTATACCTAAGGTTATAACGTATAAATTTTGGTTACTTATTGTGAGCCATTTACCATTTTTAGATAAAAAATAGAGTAAGCTCATTACGGCGATTCTCTTATTCCCGTTTTGAAAAGGATGATTTTTTATCATTAAATAAAATAGAGTAGTTGCCTTCGCTACTAGTCCTCGATACATATCTTTTTTGGAAAACTTAATAAACGGCTGTTTCAAGCAGCTTTCTAAAATATTCGGAAACCGTAAACCAAAATTTGGAATTGGTTCATCCCAAATCATAAACTTTTCGGCTAGTCGAAAGGCCATATATTCTACCTCAGCAACGGTTATTGGTTTAGGTCTCATTCTTTTCCTAATAATCTGAAAGTCTTTTCGTAGTCAATAAGTGCTTTATCGACCGCACCCTCCACAGCTATTTTATTTTCTGCACCTATAGTTTGACCGAGTTTTTCTGGTATAGCTGATCGAGGAATAATATAATTCCTACCGATTTTTACACCTTTTATTTTTCCTCTACGAACCCATTGAGAAATTGTTTTACGGCTTACTTGTAAAATATTTGCAGCTTCAATTGTAGAATAGTATTCTTTCTCCATATAATTTGTATGGTAACACATGTAACCATACAAGTAAAATGCGTAAGATTAGTGAAAAATCCGACTTACTCAGATATTTATTGGTGATGTCCAATTATTCTCGAGGGTACATAACCTGAACAATTCTTATATACAAGAAAAAGTACTACTCCTAGCTAACTTACCAGCCCTATCACTTCCCTAGTATCTGGAACGTTCAACGTTCTTGCTGGGTGGTTTTTGGATAAAAAAAGAGCCAACCGAGTAATTGGCTTTTTCCAAACTCGGCTGGCTTACTGTCACTGTTTCATCCAATCTTTTGTGAATTATTGTAACTCTGCATTACGATATTGATGACATTCATAAGGTATTACTCCTTATATTATGATTATTTATAAAGAACAACTATATAGAACTGCCTTTATATTATACAACTGGCTAAAAAAAAATAAAAGTGAATAAAGGTGGTTTTTGAGTAAATAAAAAACTCCGCAGTCTTTTTGAGACTTTGGAGCTAATGTAAATATTTTTATTTATTACTAAATTGAGTATTCAATAATGTTAATTTTAATCGCACATTACTCTTTTTTACAAAAACATTTACTTCATTATACACCACAACATTATTCTTTTTCTCAATTAGCACCTCACCGTCAATATAAGTGTAATAATCGTCATAAGTACTAATCCGGAACTTTTGCGAATCTGGAATTGAGCTTTCCAGTTTAACCGCCGAGGCATAAAGCGTTGAATCACCACCCAAAGTAACTTTTCCGGCAAGATATCTCCGAGGGCTAGTATCAGTAAAAAATTTAAGCACAGATCCAATAAATCTAATGCCATCAACGCCCATGGTTTTAACTGTATCGTCTGGTAGTTTTACTACCGATTTTTTAAGTGTATCAGAATAAAGTTCCACCCAATTAGTACCCTCATCGTCTACCAACAGAATGATAAAATTCTCAACTTTATTATCTGTCCATTTACATTCGTACAAGGTGAAGTAATCAGGCGCTAAACCCCAAAAAATCCATTGTCCTGCCTTAGAAAAAAACGGCGCTTCCGCCTCCGCTTTATAATTACTAATTATCATATAGGAGTTGGCTGGTAAATCAATAGATTGAGCTTGACTGATCGAAACACTAAATACAACCATGCTGGCAATTATAATTTTTAATTTACGCATGTTAATTCCTTTTTCTTTATTATTATCTTTTATTTCGCCCCAACCTTACAACTAAATTGATAGCAAGTCAATGGCTTTTACATCTATCTAAAATTATAAAAAAATACCCCATCTAAGTTACTAATGGGGCATTTGTTAAATTTACAAAGAATTTTTTAAATATTGAGCTCTATTTGATATAGCTTTTCCACTTTTTTAAAAAGCAATTTCATTATAAATAAAACAATTATTGCTACACCTAACCCCTTGGCCAATTCTAACCAAGAAAAATCATTACTAAGATGCATTAATAATCCCACACCTCCAAATATAAATACAATTACTAATATACCAATAAAAAGCACAAACCAACCTCGAGTCATAATATTCTCCTATATAAGTGCTATGTTATTTTTTAGATTATTTTTTGTAGTTTATTTATTTTAAATTTACCATAATTTCATTAATTTTACAAACGCAACAAATTACAATATTTCAACATATTTTGTTATACTTACCATATGAAAACTGCTAACAAAAAAGCGTGGGTAGTTTCAGTAGATATGGGTTATGGCCATGAGCGCGCGGCTTGGGGTTTAAAAGAACTAGCTCATGAAGGTATTATTGTAGCTAATAACTACCCCGGTATTCCCGCTCGTGACCGGAAGCTTTGGTTGCAAAGCTGTAATATTTATGAAACTATTTCGCGTTTTAAATCAATCCCGTTGATTGGCGAGACAGTTTTTGAAATAATGGACAAAATACAATCTATACCGCAATTTTATCCACGGCGCGATTTATCCAAACCCAACATACAACTGCGCGAAATTTATGCCCTACTACATAAAGGGATAAGCCGACATTTGATTGAATTGCTAATCAAAAAAAATAATAAACTGCCACTCATTGCCACTTTTTTCCAAGCAGCCTTTGCTGCGGAAGAATTTGGCTACCCTGGTGATATCTACTGTGTGGTGTGTGATGCCGATTGCAGCCGCACTTGGGTTTCTTATGACCCTAAACAAAGCCGCATTAAATACTTTGCGCCCAACGGACGAGTGGTAGAAAGACTCAAGCTTTATGGCGTTAGGTCAGAAAATATTTTTTTAACCGGTTTCCCTCTACCAAAGGAACTAATTGGTGGTCCAAATATTAAAATTATTAAACAAGATTTATCGCGCCGTTTAAGAAATTTAGATCCCAACCGAATATTTATTACCAAATACGAAAAAACCATCAATTCATATTTAGGAAAAAACTGGCGCAATTTAGACCACAAACATCTTCTAACCTTAACTTTTGCTGTAGGTGGCGCTGGCGCACAAAAAGCCATTGGTCTGCAAATAATAAATAGCTTAGCCACTTCCATTTCTAGCGGTAAAATTAAAGTTAATTTAATAGCCGGCATTAGGAACGATATAGCTCGCTATTTTAAACAAGGGTGTCAAAGCTTAGGGCTTAATAAATTTCTTGGTCGCGGCATAAATGTCTTATACCAAAAAGATTATCATAGTTACTTTAAAGAATTTAGCCAAATTTTACACACCACTGATATTTTATGGACCAAGCCATCGGAAATGTCTTTTTATACTGGTCTAGGACTGCCTATTATCATGGCCCCGCCAATTGGCTCACAAGAACATTTTAATCGAGTGTGGCTTAAAACTGTGGGCGGAGGCATTACTCAAAATGACCCACGTTATACCAATGAATGGCTGTTTGATTGGGTAAATTCAGGCGGCTTAGCGCGCGTGGCCTGGAATGGATTTATAGAGGCCCCAACGCATGGTGCCTATCGTATTAATAGTATTATCACGGGCGAGAAAATTGAACTAGAACAATTACCTTTGATTGTCTAATCAAATGTCTATTCTGTTTTTCACAAACAGGATATTTTTCTGTATACTCAATAAGTCTTAATTTAATAAAATCGCTTATGAAAAAATATATTCTATTACCAATAATTTTTACCATCCTGTGCGCTGTGATTTTAGGATTGGGAATTTTAGCGCCCCGGCAATTAGCTACTGTCGCAGCTGACCTTAAACAGATTATTGTTCCCGAAGAAGAGGCGGTTATTTCTGCATATGAACAAACTCTGCCGTCGGTAGTAAGTATTTTAATAACTGAAAAAGTCAAAGATTCAGCTGGTGTAATAAACAATCTGGACGCAGGTGGTGGTACGGGTTTTTTGGTTTCCAAAGACGGTTATATTATTACTAACAAACATGTGGTACTCCGCACCGATGCCAATTATACAGTAATCTCCAGCACTGGCAAAGAATATGCTGGATCAGTGCTGGCACTTGATCCGCTATTTGATATTGCTATTGTAAAAATTGAAGGCAGTGGTTTTACACCAGCCAAACTTGGTAATTCAGATAAAATAAGAATTGGCCAAACTGTAGTAGCTATTGGCAATGTCTTGAGCGAATTTCGCAATACGGTAACGCGAGGTATTGTTTCGGGGGTAGGGCGAAGTTTAACAGCGTCAGGTGGCGGCCTAACAGAAACTATTGAGGGGGCTATCCAAACTGATGCCTCAATTAATCCTGGAAACTCTGGTGGGCCATTGGTAAATTTAAAAGGCGAGGTAATTGGTGTTAACACAGCTATTAACCGATCAGGCGAATCATTAGGATTTGCCATACCTATTAATAAAGCCAAACAAGCTTTCGATATTTTTCTAAAGCAAGGAAAAATTGTACGTACTTTTTTGGGTGTACGCTATGTGATGCTGGATCGAGCTTTTGCCCAGAAACATCACCTGCCCTATAACCGCGGCGCTTATATTATTATTCAAGATGACAGCGGTAATGCGGGGATTGTGTCAGAAGGTCCGGCAGACAAAGCGGGTTTAAAAGTTGAGGATATTATTTTAGAAATTAATAGCAAAAAACTAAGCGTCACATATACTCTGGCAGCAGCTATTTCTGAATATAAACCTCAAGATAAAGTGGAGTTAAAAATTTTACGCAAGGGTGTGGAATTGATTATTCCAATAACTTTAGGCGAACGAACTGCTGATTAAAAGTTTTCTAAAAATCCCGCTCTGGTAAAAAGTGGGATTTTAGTTTAGGTATTGAAGTCATCTAGGGGAAAAAGTCCCGATCGGGTCTTTTTCCCCTAGCTTAAAATTACTAATTAACGATTAATATAAGACTGATAATCAGCTGAATTTTGCCAAACGCCCCAGAAGATCTTGGGGTGTACTGTTTTACCACCAAACTTTACTGCTTTAACAATTGCTTCGCTTGAATAACCGCCATAGGTAAAAGCGCGTACTAAAATAAACCAATTGTCACGAGAAATTGGCGGCACTTTACCGTTATATCTAACCTTAAGATAATTATATAATTCTTGTGCTAACTGTTGTTCTAAAACCAAATTTCTACGCGCTTCAGTATAATATTTTAAACCCGACTGAACCGCTGGCGGATTAAATATTGCTCCGCTATTATTTGGGATAGTGGTATAAGCACCTAATACCGCGCCTGTAAGGCTAGTTCTAATATACCGATCAAAAGTGGTATATTTTTTTCCTAAAATATCCCGCGCATAAATTTTAAAAATATAACTGGTATTAGGACTTAAGCCAGTAATTGCCAAAGAATGATCAATAACTGAAAAACTCTGCTCTGAAACTTTAATTTTTTTACCGCGCTGTTCTGGACGAATTTCTACATATCCCAGCGCTGGCCGATTAGTATGCCAAATAAAAGTTACCGCCTCAGAAGTTATCAATGGATCTGGAGAACTGGCTGGCGCAATTTTATCAATCATCAATCCACTTTTATCTGCCAGATCACTATTCCAAGTAGAAAATTGACGCACTTGACTAACAACTTGATTACTATCACTGTCTTGCGAAACTGCTTGATAATAATAAGTAGTATTGGTTTTTAATCTGGTAGCTGTAACTTCATGTTTGGTTGTTTTTGTTCGATTAGTAGTCTTTTTGGCTTTAGTTAAACCATTAGCCAAATAATCCGCCGCCGTAGTTACCAATAAAATACTATTGGAGTCGCGATCTGTTTCCCACTGCACAGTAATAACTGTTCCGCCAACATAAACAGCTTTAACATTACTGATGGTTAAATCCCTGACATATTTAATAGTTCCGGTTTTAAAAGTATTAGCAAAAGATTGAGTGGTTTGCCCATCGGTAGTAGCTACTATTTTATAGGAATAAGTAACCTTGCTTTTAAGAGCTACAATTAAAACTTCTTGCCAAGTATTGGTTAAACTTGATCCAAGATAATTATTAAACTGACCATTCTCGCCATATAAAACTCCACCTGTAGCTGGAATATTAGTAACCCAACTTATTTTTGCCTGGCCGTCATTAAGCAATTCCACCCTAATATCGCGAATATATAAAGACTCGCCTTTAGCCAAGATTGGCGTTACCAAGGTGATTGTTAAAGCAATAATTATTGAAAATCTTAGTATTTTCATAAAACATCTTATATTAACACCTAGATGAAAAAATGTCAATAGCACGAGTAATAAAGGCTTTGTTAAAAGTGCAAATTAATATAATATGAAAGCTATGATTATCTTGGGTATAGAAACATCTTGCGACGAAACTGCGATTGCGGTTTTGAAAATCACCAATGGCAAATTACAACTGTTGGTAAATAATATCTCCTCGCAAATAGCTCTGCATAAAAAATGGGGCGGTGTAGTGCCTGAACTAGCCGCGCGTCGCCACGCGCAAGTAATAATACCGCTGCTTCGCTCATCTTTGAATCAAGCTAGAATTAAATCCACAGACATTGATTTAATAGCAGTTACTCAAGGCCCGGGTTTAATTACGGCCTTGCAAGTAGGAGTAGAAACAGCCAAAACCCTAGCTTGGGCCTGGCACAAACCACTGGTTGGTGTTAATCATATTGCGGGACACCTGGTTAGTCCTTGGCTAGCGCCACGTTGTTGGATAAAAACCAGTCAAAATAAAACTTTTCCAGCATTGTCTTTAGTAGTATCTGGCGGACATACAGAATTATATTTAATTAAAAAATTAGGAGAACAAAAATTACTTGGGCGTACGCTAGATGATGCTGCTGGAGAAGCTTTTGATAAAGTAGCTAAGATGCTAAAGCTACCTTATCCCGGCGGACCTAAAGTAGCGCAACTCGCTGAAAAAGGTAATCCGTCTGCTTTTAAACTTCCCCGGCCAATGATTAATCATCAAAATTTAAATTTTAGTTTTGCTGGACTTAAAACCGCTGTCCTTTATACTTTAAAAAAACTGCGAACTGTGAACTATAAACTAAAAACTGACTTATGCGCCAGCTTCCAGCAAGCAGTAATAGACGTATTAGTATATAAAACTATAAAAGCGGCAGAAAAATATAAAGTAAAAAGCGTGCTACTGTCTGGCGGAGTATCGGCTAATAAATTACTTAGAACAACGCTGTCTCAAATTTTAAACCAACAACTACCCACTGTTAAATTTTATGCTGCGCCATTAGAATTTACCGGCGATAATGCTGTGATGATTGCTTTGGCTGGAAGCATTGAAATAAAAAAAAGTGGTTTAAAAAAATATCAAAATAATTGGAAGAAAATTAATGCTAATGCTAATTGGGAGCTTTGGTAATATATGAAACTTAATTTTCCTAAAAATTTTTTATGGGGTGCCAGCACATCGGCCCATCAAGTGGAGGGAAATAATATCAATGACTGGTCTGAATGGGAAACCAAAAACGCTGGCCGGCTAGCCCAAGAAGCTGATGCTAAATATAGCTCTTGGGTTAAAAATTGGAATAAATTTGCTGATCTAGCTCGTGATCCTAATAATTATACTTCCGGCCCAGCTTGTGATCACTACCATAAATTTGCCGAGGACTTTGATTTAGTTAAACAACTGGGACATAATGCCCATCGCTTTTCTATTGAATGGTCAAGAATAGAACCAGAACCAGGCAAATTTAATGAACAAGAAATTAAGCACTACAGCCAAGTTATCACTTGTTTACGTGAACATGGAATTGAACCATTGGTTACTTTGTGGCATTGGCCGCTGCCGCTGTGGGTTGCTCGGCAGGGCGGTTGGACTAATAAAAAAACTATTGCCTATTTTACGCATTATGTTGAAAAAGTGGTAAATAGTTTAAATCAGCAAGTTAAATTCTGGATTACTTTAAATGAACCAGAAGCTTATGTTCATTTTTCATACTTTACTGGCGAATGGCCACCGCAAAAAAAGAATTTGTTAACCTACTTTAGAGTTATTACAAAATTAATCAAGGCACACCAACAGGCTTATCAAATAATTAAAAAAATAAATCCGCAGGCACAAGTGGGTATTGCTACATACAATACTTTATTTGAAGCTTATGATAATAAATTTATTAATCGTATATTAAAAATACTAGCAGATTGGTTAGTTAATTTTTATTTTCTAAATCATATCAAATCATACCAAGATTTTATCGGTCTAAACCACTATGGCAGAAATATTATCAATTACGGTTTTAACAAAAATGAAAATAAAATAGTCTCTGACATGGGTTGGGAGCTTTATCCTAAAGCCATTTATCAAGTGCTAAAGGAATTAGTTAGGTATGGCAAACCAATTTATATTACAGAAAACGGTCTGGCTGATGCAGAAGACACTAGACGCACTTGGTACATAAAGGAAATTTTAAAATATGTACATCAGGCAATACAAGACGGAGTGGATGTACGCGGTTACTTGCACTGGTCTTTGTTGGATAATTTTGAATGGGATAAGGGCTTTTGGCCACACTTTGGTTTAATTAAAGTGGATTATAAAACACAAAACAGAACCGTTCGCCCCAGCGCTTTAGACTATGCTAAAATCTGTAAAACTAATTCTTTGGAAATATGAAAAAATATTTTACTACCAGCCCTAAACAAACTAAATCGATCGGCAAAAAAGTTGCAGCAACTTTGCGTGGTGGAGAAACTTTAGCATTAATTGGCGATTTAGGTAGCGGCAAAACTACTTTTGTTAAGGGATTGGCACGGGGTTTAAGCGTAAAAAACAACATCACCAGCCCCACTTTTGTTTTATTTAAAGTGTATAAAGCTAACAAAGGGAAAATTAAACAACTGGTACATGCTGATTGCTATCGTGTAAAAGGACAAGAAATATTAAAAGTAGGTTTAGTAGAATATCTACATCAACCCGATACGATAGTAGTAATAGAATGGGCTGATAAACTAAAAAAATTTCCCAAGCAAACTATTAAAATCTTCTTTGCTTATGAAAAAACTGCCAAAGAAAGATTAATAACTATTAAATAATCCTTTAATTTCAGCGTTATTCACGATATACTAAGAACATATGAAAGAATTGCCCAAAGCTTATATTCCGGCTGATTATGAAAAAGAGATTTACCAGAAATGGGAATCATCTGGCTATTTTAATCCTGACAACCTACCCGTCAAAGCTTTAGCGAAGGCGGGTCAACCTTTTTCCATGGCTTTACCACCACCTAACGCAACTGGCGTGTTGCATTTGGGGCATGTGGTAATGTGTGCTGTTCAAGATTTACTAGCCCGCTTCAATCGAATGCAGGGGAAAAAAGTGTTATGGCTACCAGGCACTGATCATGCTGCTATTGCCACACAAAATGTAGTGGAAAAACAATTATGGGAAGAGGGTAAAAAAACGAGGTTTGATTTTGATCGTGATGAGTTTGTAAAAAAAGTTGCTGATTTTGCCGCCAACTCCCGCCAAACGATTCAACAACAATTGCGCGCTGCTGGTGCTTCTTTAGATTGGTCGCGCGAACGATATACTCTAGACGAAAGTATATCAGGTGCTGTTAAAGAAATGTTTGTACGTATGTATCATGACGGATTAATTTACCGTGGCAATAGAATTGTTAACTGGTGCTATCGCTGCGGTACAACTTTGGCTGATGACGAAGTAGAATATAAAGAATCATTGGGTAAACTTTATTATATTAATTACGGACCAGTCACTGTAGCTACTACTAGACCAGAAACAAAAATTGGCGATACAGCACTGGCAGTTAACCCCGAAGATGGTCGTTATAAAAAAATGATTGGGCAAAAGCTAGAAGTGACTTTAGGTAAGGTTAAAGTAAAAGTTAAAGTCATTGCTGATAAAATAATTGACCCAACTTTTGGCACTGGTGTGGTGGGCGTTACGCCAGCACACAGTTTGGTTGATTTTGATTTAGCACAAAAATATCATCTACCATTAAAAGAAATAATTGGCACGGACGGTAAAATGACAGCCGAAGCAGGCGCTTATGCTGGGTTAACTGTTAAACAAACGCGCCAACAACTTTTAGCAGATTTAGGAAACCAGGTTGAAAAAATTGAAGATTATAAACATAATTTATCCATTTGCTATCGCTGCGGCACGCCAGTAGAACCTTTAATATCAAAACAATGGTTTGTGGCAGTTGATAAACCTTTTAAAGCTGGCCTGTTTAAAAAAACTACCCTTAAAAAGTTGGCGATTGCGGCGGTGAAGAGCGGGCAGATTAAAATTGTGCCAGAAAAATTTAATAAGGTTTATTATCATTGGATGGAGAATTTGCATGATTGGTGCATTTCGCGGCAGATTTGGTTTGGGCATCGCATTCCGGTTTGGTATTGTAAACCTCAAGATATCACTTTACGCATGGGTTGGCATGAAAGTGTTATGCCTCAATTATATAAAGGCAAAACAAAAACTTATCGCTTACGCGACCATGGTTTTAAAGTGGGTGATAAAGTATTATTTGATAACTCTCAAACAGAAATCTGCTTTGGTTATGGAATTATTACCGAAGTAAAGGAAACAACGGTTGAAAATATTGATTATCGGGATAAAACACATTATAAAACATATAATAATTTATCAGAATTAATTGAAGCATTTAAACGAAGAAATCCTGATAAAGTGGTTACGCCGCAATCTCAAGCTTATTTATATGCTTATGAATTTCATCCATTTTCAAAACATAATACAACAAAGCGCTGTGGTAACATTATTGTTTCAAATGAAGCACCGAAAGAATGTCCAACGTGTGGTAATAAGAAACTAGAACAAGACCCCGATACTTTAGATACTTGGTTTTCTTCTGGCACCTGGACGTTTTCAACTTTGGGCTGGCCCAACCAAAGTACAGATCTTAAAACCTACCATCCAACTGATGTTTTAGAAACTAGCTATGATATTTTATTTTTTTGGGTAGCCAGAATGATAATGATGACTCAATACGCCCTGAAACAAATTCCTTTTCGTCACGTTTACCTGCACGGCTTGGTACGCGACAAACAGGGTCGTAAAATGTCCAAATCATTAGGCAATGGCATTGACCCGCGGGAAATGATAACCAAATACGGCGCTGACGCTTTGCGCCTATCTATGTTAGTTGGCAATACGCCGGGTAATGACTTTAAACTGTATGAAGAAAAGATTGCCGGCTACCGAAATTTTATTAATAAACTTTGGAATATCAGCCGTTTTATCTTACTTACTATTAAAGACCTAGAATTAACAGACAAACCCCAAGCCAAAACTTTGGCTGATAAATGGATTTTATCGCATTTAGAAAATATTACCACTGAAGTTACCAATCATCTTAATAAATTTGAATTTTCGCCAGCAGCTGAAAAATTATATGACTTTACCTGGCATGAATTAGCTGATTGGTATTTGGAAATTGCTAAAATTGAAGGTGAAAAAGATAAAATATTAACCTTTACTCTGCAGACTATTTTAAAACTATGGCACCCGTTTACACCTTTTGTAACTGAAACTTTATGGCAAGAAGCTTTCTCTAAAAATGGACTATTAATGATTCAATCCTGGCCTAAAGCTTCAGAAAAACAAGATAAAGAAGCCGAACAAGATATGAAGATAATTCAGGATATAGTTACCGCCATCCGTAACTACCGGGCAGAACAAAAAATTCCAAGCGATCAAGTAATTGAATGCGCCATAAGCTCCCACGTCGCCCAACCACTCATCCAAGAGCAGCAGCACCTGCTTGCTGGTTTACGTACCAAGATTAAGCTAACAGAGACATTTGCTCCATCGTGGCAGAAACTGCAATTACCTCTGGCTGTAATCTATTTAAAAGTCTAACCGGCTTATAGAAGCTTGACATAGTTAGCACACCTGTGCTAAAGTGTTTTAAATTTGGAAAAGAAAAACGAAATCAATAACAACATAAGGAGAAAGTACTTTGAAGAAAACACAGAAAAAGCTCAAAAAGCAAGGAGTTTACTGTCAAGTTTCGTGGGAAACAGCGCGTGCTGCTATAAGTTTAATTAATCACCTCGGTAGAATAGAGGACCGCAGTAGAGCAGGGGTTGAAATAACCTTAGTATCGACCGTTAAGTCTTTGGTAATAAACCTCGCCTCGCCTGGACCCAGTTTATCCAATGCCAGTATTTCAGCGTTTGATCTTGATGAAAAACAGTCAGTGAGAATAACATGGCTTTATGTGCGAGTATTACTGAGGCTTATGATTTCAGTGGCAAAAAAGACCTACGCCTTAGACCCATCGTGGAAGGCAATGGTGGATGCGACACTAGATGATCTAAAAGCAACATACAAAATACTCTCCAGTGCCCTTGAAAAGTCAGACTTACGCAAAGGCATTCACTGGAAGCTGATTGAAGAACCTCTGAATTTGCTCACTAAAATTTTAGAGAGCAACGGTCGTTACCACGGTAGTCTGCCACGTTATCTAATAGAAGTCTTGGCGCCTATTGCCGAAATTAAAATACTCATTTGACTTAAGGTGGCCTCAACGAAACTAGACGCTCTGTATCTGTAAGGGCGTCTTTATTTTTCTTGAATAGGTACCGCACCTAATTCGTGCGGGCTATCTTGAAAAGCGCTAATAAACCAATTTTCCGGTGTTTCAATTTTGCCTGCTTGGAACTCAATGGCTGACTCCAGATGTTTTCTGACTTCTGGATAGTTTTTAAATCTATCAGTATCAAGGAATCCTTTGGTAATGAAATAAGTTTCATCAAACTCTCGGCTGTCTTCTTTAATTTTATTAACATCAAGCTCGGCTAGACGAAAAAGTTCATGAGATAAATTGGCGTGATCAGTGTAGCCATCGGCGTACCACGCCTCTCTGATCTTTTGATTACGAAGAACATAAAAAGCTTTTACATTTCTCCCCCGCACATTACCATAATCGCGTATTATATGCTTAGTATCAAACGGTACACCAAAACTTTGACATATATCTAGGCGAATATCTTCCCATAATTGTGCTTCGGCCCCTGACTCTATTTTGGTTGTTTGTTTATTGTTAAATTGGTGGGTTTCTTTTTTTAATGCTGAAATGGTATTAGTATCGAGTTGGACAATATCCCTTCGCCCAGTATTAATAAGGGAGAGTATCTTAACATGATAGTCAACTGGCGTTTCTTCTCCAAATTTAATATCTAAATGATGTTCAAATTCTCGCATATGTTTATTCCGCTTGGGCAAAAACCTCAGTTAAACTGGTAATACCTTGCAAGGCTTTTAATACCCCATCTTGTACCATAGTTACCATACCACAAGCAATAGCTAACTCCTCTACTTTTTGTTCAGCAGCATTGGTCTCTAATATTACTTTTTCTATCTCCGGTGTCACTGTTAAAATTTCATAAATTCCAATACGCCCCTTATAGCCAAGCTTGCCACAAGCTTGGCATCCTTTGCCTTCGTAAAACTTTAACTTATTCATCTCCACTTGATAACCTGAATTTTTGGGCACGGCAGCTAAAATTTTTCTAACCCTATTTTCAGTCTCTCCATCTAGTTTGGTCTCCTGTTTGCATTTTGGACACAATCGCCGCACCAAACGCTGACCAATAACAGCATTTAAAGAAGGGGCCAATAAAAACGATTTGACTCCCATAGACAAAAGCCTAGAAA
Organism: Patescibacteria group bacterium; assembly: GCA_041648575.1. GTDB lineage: Bacteria > Patescibacteriota > Patescibacteriia > Veblenbacterales > UBA10138 > JBAZOT01. The sequence continues at coordinate 43,847 of JBAZOT010000007.1, forward strand.
CAGCGCCAGCGGCTGAATTAGTATGAATAGTAGAAAGAACTAAGTGGCCTGTTAAAGCGGCATTAACTGCAATTTCCGCAGTTTCGGGATCACGAACCTCACCCACCATAACCACATCTGGGTCTTGCCGTAAAATTGACTTTAAACCGTGGGTAAAATCATAGCCTTTGGTATGATCAACCTGACTTTGATTTATTCCTTTTAATTTATATTCTATTGGATCTTCCAAGGTAATAATTTTAGTATCGGATTGATTAAGTTTATTTAAAATAGCATAAAGAGTGGTGGTTTTACCGCAACCAGTTGGACCAGAGGTTAAAATTAAACCGTTGGGTCTTTCTACTTGCTTTTTTAATATATCGTAAGCCTTTCCTTGTAAACCCAAATCTTCAAATTGTAAACCAGTAGCAGAGGATCGCAACAAACGCATTACCACTGATTCGCCAAATGCCGTGGGTATAGTGGAAACACGAACATCAATTTTGTCTTTAGTTAAAAATATGGTAAAACGCCCGTCCTGCGGCTTTGTTTCAATATTAATTTTTAATTTAGACAACAGCTTTAAACGAGAAATTAATTTAACCCAGGAATCTTTTTTTGTTTCCGCTACTGTATAAAGCAGGCCATCAATGCGATAACGAACTTTAATATCTGTTTCTTCTGCTTCAATATGAATATCAGTAGCCGACATATCCATACCACCAGCAATAATAATTGTCACCATGTCAGTAACCGTTGCTCTTACTAACAACTCGTTGACTTTGGTAAAATCTTTCATTAAACCCTGGTACTTCTTAATATCACTTTCAGTTATGGCCACTCCAGCTACACCCTGCTTAACTTTAACCAAGCCAGCATAATGCTTAACTGCTACCTCAAAACTATGCTGCGAGATGAGATATAAAACATAATGACCAAAATATTCTTTGGTAAATTCTTTTAAATAATCTGCCAAGCCAGGAGCTTCGCTATCTACCACGCCAATCCGCAATTCACCTTCGCTTAATAAAATAGGAATTATTTTAAATTTTTTTGCTTGCTCTTCAGGTACCAGCGACAACGCCTCTTGGGCAATAGGAAAATTAACCAAATTAATATAAGGCATGCCACAACTTTCCGCTTTTAGGCGCGTTTCCCGTTCATGTTCCACAATATCTATATCGGTCATCTTGGCGGATAATTTAGAAGATACTTCCTCTAGTGCTAATTTTAATTTATTTGGCATAAATCTCTACCTTTACTTTAAATCCTAAAACGTTTTCTGACAATGGTTAATATAAAACGTTCACAGCTATCTGGCCATGATATTCTATATTTTTTACTAAATCTATTAAGCCTAACTAATACCAGGGTAACCAAAGAAATAAACTGTATCAATCTTAAACTGAATTATTTTTTCTGCTTATTGGTGCTAACTTTACTCTCGTCAAACCAGCGAGACAGATATTCTGGCACCTCACTGGTTAAGCGCGTCAGTTTTGCCAAAGCCGTCCCTTCGGTTAATCTATCAAATAACAAAATCCAAGCAATATACTGAAAAGCTCCATAACCAGCGCCTATAATAATAAACGCTAACAATGACGGCAATAACTTTAAGAAAATATAAAAATCAAAACCACTGAACAATTCAGCCACCAGTAAAGGCATATCAGTTGGTAAAATCATATAAATCACCATGCCCATGATAATATAAACCACAAACAACGCCGCTGCCATTTCCAAACTTATTAACCAATTACGCAAAAATAAATTAATACCATACTCCAATGCCTCCCACCAAGTTTTTGATTTTAACACCACGTAAGCAATGGCGTATTTAACCACAAAAGCCACAATCAAAGATAAAGGAATAAAAATCAAAAAGGCAATTATAAATAACCAACTAAATCCCCAGTCTTCTTGCTGGTGGGTTAAGAAAGTAATTAAAAATGGTAAAGTGGCCACGGCCAGCAATAAATAAATTAAAAATTTGGTTAAAATATTTAACCATAGTACTGGCCAAAAATGCTTCACCCCCGAATGAAAACTAGAATCAAAATCCGCTGTCTCACCATTGCCTAATCTTCCACTGGCTTCAATTAGACCAATTTGCGATACAGTTACTAACCAGACGACCATTAAAACAACCACCGCTAAAGCCACTAACATTATCACCGACAATACTACTGGTTGAAGTAAAAACACGCTGATGTTTTGACCCAAGCCAGCTAGCTCATTAGTATAAATAGCATGCTTAAGCGCTACCACTACTCCTAATTGCCTAATCATCTTATTATAAGATGAAATAAGCGAGGCATATTCACCAGTATTGGCAGTAAAAGCAGCAAAAATACCAAATAGCCACAGCCAGGGATTTTTCCACAAAATTTTCCAGGCTCGGGCTAAAACGTCGCGATAAAGTTTAGTCATAAATTACCTCCTAATTTTTAAGTAATTAACAACTATATTATACAACCTAAATAAAATTGTTACTAGCGCTCTGTCGCGGAGGAGATTAGAACTAGTACCATAGCCCTCACTTCAGGGCATCGAATAATAATTTGAATATTTGTCGTTGAAATTGAAAAAATTTTGAACTCTCAATAATACTAGCTGTTTCGGTATCATAATCAATAAAAGCCACCTTATTTCCATAAATAAGCTGAGTTATGTTGTACTCAAAAAGATCTTTTGAAGGCGGAACATACTTTGAATAGCGCTCAAGTTGTTTACTTCTGGCATCATGAGTCACTTTATTGGTAATTACAAACTTTTCAATATCGCTTCGTAGTTTTTTCCCCGCAATTTGCATATACAGTTGAGGATAATATTCTTTGTTTTTTTTATAATCTGTTGGCGACTCATATCTATAGATAATATCTCCCTTTTTTACAGTATCAAGTAAATCAGTATATACGTGGCGAATACCCTCCTGGCCATCAAAGAAACGAATGACGGGCCTTTTCTTCGCACTTGCATAAAGTTGTAGTAAATTTGGAAGAGCGCCATCAAACTCTTTTCGTAAACCCTCCAAGAGTGACTTTAAAACAATTGGTTTTTCAGCTACGTATACGATCCGCTTCCCGACCCGTGAACGGGATATAATGTTTCTCTCTATAAGTATAGGGAGTGCCTTGTAAACGGTGGGACGGTAAAGAGCGCTTGTATTGGCGATAGTAGCTACCGTACCTGCACCAAGCTCAAGGATGGCCATGTAGACCCGCGCCTCAGTTTCGGAGAGACCTATTTTTTGTAAAATTGTGATTAATTTCATATAAGTGTATTTATTAATATACACTTTTTATTTTATTATTCTCCCGATTATTAGTCAATCTTTTTGTGGCTCCTATATTACATATACACTTTATGTGTTTTTTTATGACAGCAAAACTTCCAACAATTATACTAAAGGTGAAAAGCGTTCATTAAAACAATAAAATAAAAGGAGAACTAACATGCAGTTAAACTTATCGATGTATATCAAGGAAATTAGTGCAGACAAAAGTTGTGAAGGAGATTTTCAAATCCAGTCTGAATTCCCAAAAGTGGATCGACATTTTCTCTTCACCTTTCGACCTAGTGACAAAGATCAAATCTTTGGCAACGGGCAGAACGCTGAACAGCTCATCGTTCTGAAAAAGGACAAAAAAATCTTTTTGCGAGTTGATGGGGTTATTTCGGAAAATAATTCTCCAAATGTAACCGCTGAACAAGGAATGATTCTTGGTCTCTTCCTGCAGATACTAAGTATTGCGCGGAACAAGATGTATTCAGACCACGGCATCGTCGTCATAAATCCTGATACTGAGAAGCAAACGTACGCTAGACATTCGAGGCTTGAAGCCAAAGTTAACGGAAAAGCTAGCGTGCCTGATAAAGAATCACAGGATGCTGTCATCCGCGCGTGTACTTAAGATGTACGACCTAATTAAAAGTTCGACCAATACTAACATCAATATATTTTCTGCTTCAAAACCCCGCGATTACGTCACGGGGTCTTTTATTTACCCAAAAACCACCCTCATCCGCCAGCTGGCGGAGGTAGTTTCTAAGTCTTTAGCTCGCCATTAATGCCTCAAATTCCTCGCGTTCCAATGTTTCTTTTTGTAACAATATTTTTACTATCTTTTCTAACCTGGTTTTTTCTTTTTTTATAATCTCATTAGCTCTCTTATAAGCGTTACTAAGGAAACGAGAAACTTCTTCATCAATCATCTGGGCAACTTTTTCTCCATAATCACGCCGCTCATGAATTTCTCTGCCCAGAAAAATCATTTCTTCTTTTTGGCCAAAGGTTCTGGCGCCTAATTTTTCACTCATCCCAAATTCAGTAACTAATTTTCTAGCCAATTTAGTAGCTTGTTGCAAATCGTTATAAGCGCCAGTTGTTACCTCACCAAAAATTATTGATTCAGTGGCGTGCCCAGCCAGCATGACTGATAAATCTTCAACAAACTCTGATTTAGGATGCATGCGCCGATCCTCGGTTGGCAACTTAATGGTGTACCCAGCTGCCTGACCACGAGCAATGATTGAAATTTTATGAACTGGGTCAGTATGGGGTAAAAAATGAGATACTAAAGCATGGCCGGCTTCATGATAAGCAGTAATTTTTTTCTCTTTTTCAGATAACAAATAACTTTTACGCTCTGGACCCAGCATAACTTTTTCAATACTTTCCAAACATTCTTCCATACCAATAATTTTTTTATTTCGTCTAGCAGTTAGAATTGCCGCTTCATTTAATAAATTAGCCAAATCAGCTCCGCTAAAACCCGGTGTACGTTCAGCAATAGTTCGCAATTTTACATTTTTATCCAATGGCTTTTGCTTGGCGTGAACTTCTAAAATCGCCTGGCGATCGGCAATGTCTGGATCATCCAACACCACTCTTCTATCAAACCTGCCTGGCCGAAGTAATGCCGGGTCTAATACATCTGGCCTGTTGGTAGCCGCCACCACTATTACATTAGTATCAGTTTCAAAACCATCCATCTCTACCAATATCTGGTTTAAAGTTTGCTCTCTTTCATCATGACTGCCGCCCAAACCAGTGCCACGTTGGCGCCCCACTGCATCAATTTCATCAATAAATATAATACACGGAGCAGTTTTTTTAGCCCGATTAAACAAATCTCTAACTCGAGAAGCGCCAACCCCAACAAACATCTCTACAAATTCAGAGCCGGAAATATGATAAAAAGGTACATTGGCTTCGCCAGCCACTGCCCGCGCTAGTAATGTCTTACCAGTACCCGGCGCGCCAAGCAACAAGACTCCTTTAGGAATACGCGCGCCCAAAGATAAAAATTTGGCTGGACTTTTTAAAAACTCCACCACTTCTTCTAATTCAATTTTAGCCTCCTTGACGCCTGCCACATCCTTAAAAGTAATTTTATTTTTTTTATCTTTGGAATTCGTTTCTCTGGCGCGCGATTGTCCAAATGACATAGCTCGCATATTAGCGCCCTGAATTTGCCGCGACATAAAATAAATAAACCCCACAATCAACACAAAGGGGATTAAAAACGGTAAAATAGTCATTAGCCAAAAACTAAGACCGGTGTCAGTTTTAACGTCTACCTCAACCGCTCTAAGTTTGGCTGGGTCAATACTATAATTATTTATTAATTCAGATAATGACTCAGCTCCTTCTTTTTTTGTTTTTAGCACACTACCATCTTTTAATGTAACAGTCAGATTATCATTTTCTACTACAATCGTTTTCACATTATCTTGTTCAATTTCCTGCACTACACGATTAATGCCGACGTCCTGAATAGTAGTTGTTGAAGAAGAATAAAAAGAAAAAATACTGGCCAAGACCAAAAATAATAAAAAGAAAATTAAAAAATTTTTTATAATTCCACGCATATTTTTAAGTTAATGCTCATCTATTATAACGAACAAAGAATCGTTTGACAAGTGTAAATAGAACGGCTGGTTTTTAACCACCGCTTTGCTAATACAATACTCACCTTGCCTTTTATTCTTCTGGCTTGTGATCGTCGCTAATTTCACTGGTTGGCTGTTCAGCTGATTCATTTTCTGGGTGCTGCTCTACTTTAGTTTTTTCTTTTTCTTCTTTATGATGCTTTGGTTTTTCAGTTAAGGCCTTAATTGATAAACCTAAACGGTGTTCTTGGGGGTCTAAGGAAATTACTCTAAAATCAATTACCTCCCCGATTTTAGCGACTTGAGCAGCATCTTGTATCGGCTTATCAGATAATTCAGAAATATGAGCAAGCCCATGAATTTCTTCATCTAGCTCCACAAATAAACCAAAGGGGTTAACTTTTAGCACTTTACCTTTTACTTTGGTGCCAACTTTATATTTTTCTTGAACTTTTTTCCACGGATCGTCCATTAACCGACGTAACGACAAAGAAATTTTTGAGCCCTCAACATTAATAATCTTAGCTTTAACCCGCTGGCCAACTTTAACTACCTCGCTAGGATTATCGATCCTTTGCCATGCCAATTCGGAAATATGAACCAAGCCTTCCAAACCATCGTCAAACTTTACAAAACAACCAAAATCAACTACTCCGGAAACCTCACCTTCTACCACAGCACCAGGCTGATATTTATCCAACTTGCCTTTTTGTTGCTCTTCCCAAGCCGCCCTCTCTGAAACAATTAATTTTTCATCAGCTTCATCTACGGTGATTATTTTAACTTCAAAATTTTGGCCGATAAACTTTTTTAGTAATTCCAAAATTCTACCTTTGTCGCCGCCTTCCACGCGCGGATAATGTTCCACGGTCAATTGAGAAACTGGCAAAAATCCAGGCATATGCCCTAATTTAACCATTAAACCACCTTTGTTGGCGTCTACCACCTTAACTATAACAATGCCCGATTGCGATTTTAAATCTTCCAACTTATCCCAAGCTTTTTGATGACCAGCGCGTCGGAATGATAATTCCATTTCACCATTTTCATTTTCCGATTCTAATACTGTAGCTTGAACTTTATCGCCTAATTTTAAAGTAGTATATTCCCCAGATTCATCAAATAACTCCCTGCTCCTAATTATACCCGTGGTTAAACCATCAATATCAAGCCGCACCTCGCTTTTGCTAATAGCAATAATCTTCCCTTCAACTAAATCTCCAACTTTAGGAATACCAGCCACTTCGGCTGATTCTAACAATTTATCCATATTGGATGGTAACGCGATCTTCATTTATTTAACAAAAAAATTGCCTAACCCAAGCGCTTTTTTAAACCCTCGGGTCCCAGGGTGGTTAATTACTCCCCAAGACAAATTAATCAATGATTATTAAGCCTATCCAGTTTATACTATTACTGAATTTTAATCAAGTCTTTCCCCGCCAGCCTCTTCACATACACCATAAAACTTGCTAGAATTAGATTATAATATGCAAATTGAATGGTTAGGACAAGCCTGTATAAAAATACAAACTAAGCCTGGTCCAAATGGGGAAGTAACGGTAATTTTTGATCCTTATGAACCGGCTAAGGTTGGTTTAAAATTGCCTAAATTAACAAGCGATATTGTAGCAATTACCCACGACCATTTTGACCATAATTACACGGCTGGGATTACAGGAGATTATTTTTTAATTGAAGGGCCAGGTGAATACGAGGTAAAGCAAACATTTATTTATGGCATTCCTGGTTTTCATGATAACACTGGCGGCAGTCAACGTGGTTCAATAACTATGTACGTATTAGAAAGCGAGGGTATGTTGCTAGCGCATTTAGGAGACTTGGGGCAAACTGAATTGACTGATGAACAAATTGAACAACTAGAAGGCGTGGATATTTTAATTATACCGGTGGGCGGTGTTTATACTATTGACGCCAAACAAGCGGTGAATATTATTAGCCAAATTGAACCCCGAATTGTTATCCCTATCCATTACGCTATACCAGGCTTAAAAATCAAATTAGACCCATTGGATAAATTTCTCAAAATTATGGGAGTTAAAAGTTCCGAGGTTATAGACAAATATAAAATTACCAAAAAAGATCTACCGTCCGAGGAAACAAAAGTTGTTGTTCTTAAAGCCTAGTTTTGTGAAAAAGAATAGCCATACCGAACATCATTTATCCACTCACCAGCAACCAGCCAACAAAACCTTGCTAACCATTTTAATGGTATTCATTATGCTGGCTGTAGTAGTCCTGGCAATTATTACCATCCGCTTTAATATTAAAAAAATTGATACTAATAAAGATTCATCACCGTCCCTGTTTAACTCTATTTTCAAAGAATTTGATAAATCATTTTCTACTAATAATCCTTTAATTAATAACTAGCCATGCCGTCGGAAAAAGATAATAAGATAATCCCCGAACATAAAGTAATCCTTCAACCAATTGTCGAGGAAATGCGAGAATCGTATTTAGATTATGCCATGTCGGTTATTGTGGCACGCGCTTTGCCTGATGTTCGTGACGGTTTAAAACCGGTACACCGCCGCATTCTTTATGCCATGTGGACCATTGGTTTAAGGCCAAGTGCTAAATTCAGAAAATCCGCTACTGTGGTCGGAGAAGTTTTGGGTAAATATCACCCCCACGGCGATGTGGCAGTTTATGATTCTTTAGTGCGCCTGGCTCAATCATTTGCCATGCGCGCGCCATTGATTTGGGGCCAAGGAAACTTTGGCTCGATAGATGGAGATTCAGCTGCAGCCATGCGTTATACCGAAGCCAAATTAACACCCATTGCCGAAGAACTACTGCTAGATTTAGATAAAGATACAGTAGATTTCATTCCCAATTACGATAACAGCCAGCAAGAACCAAAAGTTTTACCAGCTAAACTTCCCAATCTTTTACTCAACGGCTCTATGGGTATTGCGGTTGGTATGGCCACTTCAATTCCGCCGCATAACTTAGGCGAGCTAATCGACGCCATTGTACATATTATTGATAATCAAGATGCCGACGTTGACGACTTGATGCAATTTGTTAAAGGTCCGGATTTTCCCACCGCTGGTATTATTTTTAATAAAGAAGGTATTAAACAGGCTTATGCCACCGGCAAGGGCTCGGTAGTAATGCGCGCCCGGGCTGAAATTACCGAAGGAAAAAATGGTTTCCAAATCGTAGTAACTGAACTACCTTATCAAGTAAATAAGGCTAACTTAATCATACACATTGCCGAACTGGTTAAAGATAAAAAAATTGAGGGCATTCGCGATCTTCGAGATGAATCAGATAAAGACGGAATCCGAGTGGTAGTTGAATTAAAAAAAGACGCCTATCCCAAAAAAGTTCTTAACCAGCTTTATAAACTAACCCAACTCCAAGATTCTTTTCATTTGAACATGCTGGCCTTGGTAGATGGCATTCAGCCACGTGTCTTAACCTTAAAAGCTGCGCTAGAAGCTTATATTAAACACCGTCAAGAAGTAATCACTCGCCGCACGACTTTTGAGTTTAATCGGGCTCGTGATCGGGCGCATATTTTAGAAGGCTTGGTAATGGCATTGGAAGATATTGATAGAATCATCAGCACGATTAAAAAATCGCGCGACCGTGATGACGCCAAGATTAATTTAATTAAACGTTTCAAATTATCCGAACGCCAGGCTATCGCGATTTTAGAAATGAAGCTGCAGCAGTTGGCTAATTTAGAGCAGCTCAAAGTAGAAGAAGAGTTAAAAGAAAAAAGAAAGTTAATTAAAGAACTAAAAGATATTTTAGATCATCCTAAAAAAATATTAGACATTATTAAAACTGAACTGGCAGAAATCAAAGCCAAGCATGCCAAACCCCGCCTAACCCAAGTTATGGCCGGCGCGGTTGATACATTTACTCAAGAAGATCTAATTCCCAATGAAGCAACTGTAGTATTGATTACTAAAGATGGTTATATTAAGCGCATTCCACCCACTACTTTTAAAACCCAAGGCCGTGGTGGCAAGGGAGTAATTGGTTTAACCACTAAAGAAGAAGACATAGTGGAACATTTATTCTCCACTACCACGCATGCCGATTTAATGTTCTTTACTTCCCGGGGGAGAATTTTTGAGCTTAAAGCTTATGAAGTGCCACCATCATCGCGCACTGCCAAGGGTCAAGCGATAGTAAACTTTTTACAGCTGGCACCTGGCGAAATAGTATCCGAGGTAATGGCTTTGTCTGATTGGGAAGGTTATAAATATCTAATCATGGTTACAGCCAAGGGGGTAATTAAAAAAGTGGATATTAATGCTTTTGATAATATCCGGCGCTCTGGTTTGATTGCTATAAAACTAAAAGAAGGCGACAGTTTGCGCTGGGTTAAATCATCAACTGGTAATGATGATATAGTACTGGTTACTGCTCGCGGCCAATCTATCCGCTTTAAAGAAAAAGGTGTCAGGCCAATGGGTCGCACTGCGGCAGGTGTTAGGGGTATTAGAATTAAAGGTGTTGATGAAATAACTGGTATGGATTTAGTAAATGAAGGCAAGCCTTCACCCGAAGAACAGCTGTTAATTGTTACCTCTAATGGTTATGGTAAACGCACTAATTTGAAAGAATATAAAATACAAGGCCGCGGTGGTAGCGGCGTTAAAACTGCCAACATCACAGATAAAACCGGGCCAGTGGTTAATGCCTTTGTGGTAAATGCCAAACGCGAAGCTGAAGATTTAGTAATTATGTCAGAAAAAGGCCAAGTGATCCGCTTGCGATTAAAAAGCGTTTCCGTCCTCGGCCGCGCTACTCAAGGAGTAAGATTGATGAGGTTTAAGGAAACTAGTGATAAAGTAGCTTCAGTTACTTTTGTGTAATATTTTGTCAAAAAAAGAAAACCCCACCAATTGCATGGAAGGGTTTATTGACGTTAATCTCACAGAAGATTTATTTCTTCATTTTTTTAGCTATATAAACAGCAACCAAATGACCAAGTAAGCTCGCTGGGATTGATATATACAGCGGTGACCAAAAAATAGCCGCACCAATTGCACCTCCTGGTAACCAATTAGCTTTTTTAGTCCCCACAAATAACGCTGTTCCGAAATAAATTACAATTCCGAGTATAAATGTTATTAAAGCAGTTGATTCTATGTCCATAACAATCTCCTTTTACTTATATTTATGTTATTTTAATTTTTATTAATTATTTCCACTAATCTGGAGGTGAATGGCATACCTTTGTTCTTAAAAAGAACCAGTATACCGAAAGTAATGTTTAAGCAAGAACCTAGATTACTCCAAGTCTAGCTTGAATCATTACTCCTCTCCCCTCCCAGGTTAGTGGAAATAACTACGACTTTTGCATTGTTAAAGAACATTTAAATATAGGTCATTTTGATTTTTTTGTCAAGCCTGCCTGCCGGCAGGCAGGGGTTGTGGAACACACTCCAAATTTTGGCTAAGGCAATATGGTTCCACGATTAGTGCTTTTATTAATAGTACCTCCACAATAAATGCACTTAATATAGCAACCAAAGATAATTGATAACTTGCCAAAAACTATTAATTCGTTATAATCTGATAATACTATTAACTATTTACTTATAACTTAACTATATGGGTTTACCTGGTCATAGACGAACATCTTCTCATAAAAGGCGCCGCGCCTCTCATTTTGCTTTAGTCAAAGTACATTTAACCAAATGCTCTCATTGCCACAAGCCAATTAGACCTCATTTGGCATGCGCCAATTGCGGTTATTATCGCGGCCGATTGGTATTAAAAATTAAATCCAAAACCAAGCCGGGTGCTAAAAAAGAAGTCAAAGAAAAGGAGACTAAAGAATAATGTCTAATCGACACTTGGCTAGAACAGTTATTTTACAGTCGCTGTTTCAATGGGATTTTTTAGGACAACAAGGCGAGTTAGAAAAAATCATTGATAAAAATATTGCCGAACTGGCTCCTGGGTTAAAAGACGAGGGTTTTAGTGAGCGCATGGCTAAAGGTATTCTTAAACACCGCCAAGAAATAGACGACCTTATCGTCCGCTTGGCTCCGGAATGGCCCTTAGACCAAATTACCGCGGTGGATAGAAATATTTTACGTTTAGGAATTTACGAATTAAAATTTAATAAGGAAATCCCTCCCAAGGTAGCCATTAACGAATCCATCGAACTAGCCAAAGCTTTTGGTTCTGATGCATCTAGTCGTTTTATCAATGGTGTTTTGGGATCGTTATATAAAGAATTAACCGAAGCTGGCGAAATTCCCATTGAAGACTTTAAACAGTTGGTTAACAAACCAACTGATGAAACCAAGACTTAATAATTAATTAGCGACGTTTGCGGAGGCGTGATGCGCAAATATTTTTGAGCATTATACCTCCCGAACGACCTCCCTATAAGATGAAAAATATTAATTTGCTAGAGAAAACTTTAGGTTGTACTTTCAACGACCATAATTTGCTAACCCAAGCTTTAGTTCACCGATCATACTTAAATGAAAACCCTAGCTTCGGGCTACCCCACAATGAACGCCTCGAATTTTTAGGCGATGCCGTTTTAGAACTAATTGTTACTGAGTATTTATACCGCAACTATCCTAATCCCGAAGGCGAATTAACCAACTGGCGCGCTGCTTTAGTTAATGCACACATACTTTCAGAAATTGCTATTGAATTAAATCTGAATGATTTTTTATATTTATCACGCGGCGAAACCAAAGACGCCAATGGTAAAGCCCGACAGTATATACTGGCTAATGCTTTAGAAGCGGTAATTGGTGCAATTTTTCTAGACCAAGGGAATGCAGTGGCTGCTGAATTTATTAATAAATTTATTCTCACAAAACTGGAAACGATATTGAATGATCAGTTATATCTTGACCCGAAAAGTCGCTTTCAGGAAATTGCGCAAGAAAAAGCCGGGGTCACGCCACATTATCTAGTACTTAACGAATCAGGGCCTGATCATGCAAAAATTTTTAAAGTAGGGCTTTATTTGGCAGAAGAATTAATAGCTCAAGGAGAAGGATCGTCTAAACAAGAGGCCCAGGTAGACGCCGCGGAAAAAGGCTTAGCTTTAAAACAATGGGAGTAAATATGAACCAAATATTTATTTAGCCACCGCTTGTTTGATGATTTATATATTATGTATTTACAAAAAATAGACATTCAGGGTTTTAAATCATTTGCCCAAAAAACAACTTTGGAATTTAATCAAAAACTGACGGCTATTGTTGGGCCCAATGGTTCTGGTAAATCCAATGTGGCCGATGCTATTCGTTGGGTTTTGGGCGAACAATCATTAAAATTATTACGCGGTAAACATGCCGAGGATGTTATTTTTGCTGGTTCAGATAAAAAAACGCGCTCTGGTCTGGCTGAAGTAGTGATGTATCTGAATAATGAAGATGGCGGCGCACCTATTGATTATTCAGAAATTGTTATTACCCGCCGAGTTTACCGAGACGGGCAAAGCGAATATCTACTTAATAATCAAGCGGTAAGGTTAATTGATATTAATTTATTGTTAGCGCAGACAAATTTTGGCCAAAAAACCTATAGCGTTATTGGTCAAGGTATGATTGATAGTATTTTGCTATCTTCCCCGGCTGATCGCAAAGAATTTTTTGAAGAAGCCACGGGTATTAAGCAGTATCAAATAAAACGCGAGCAAGCAATTAATAAACTATTATCTACTTACGACAACTTAGAACAGGCGGAACTAGTGCTACAAGAAATCACTCCCCGTTTAAGAGCTTTAACCCGCCAAGTAAAAAGATTGGAACAACGCGAAGAATTAGAGCGCGAATTAACCGAATTACAAAAAGATTATTTTCGCTGGCGTTGGCATGAATTACAACAACAATACTTAAACTTGTCATCCCAGCATAATGATATTAATCAACAGGTTAACGAGGCTAATAAGCAAGAAGAAAAATTAAGCGCTAATCTAAAAGGGTTAGAACAAGCTGAATTTTTGCCAGCTGCTTATTTACAATTAAAAAGACAATACGAACAAGAGCGTGACTTGCTGAATAAACTGTTAAAAGAACAGGTGCTAGCCTCGGCCCAGGATGAACTTAAACATATTCAAAAAGGAGAAGGTGAAATCGCCTGGCTAAAACGTCGCTTGATAGAAGTACAACACGAACTATCGGTTGAGCAAGCCACTTTAAATAACCTGAAAAAATCTAATGAACAATTAGCCAGCCATTTAGATAAAAGAAACCAAGAACAGGTAAAATTAATAACAGAAATCTCCAGAATGCAAAAACCTGAACTGGCACCTAAAGACTTACAACAAAAAATAGCTGAGCTAAGCCAACAATTTGATGATTGGTTTAATCAACTAAAACGTGCCGAATCACTATCAGAGCTTAAAACATTAATTAATCAAGCTGATACCATTAGCCAAAAAATTCATAACCTGTCTCTAAATTATTCTGGCCAGATTAAATCTGCGAATTTAGAACAAATTTTAATTGCACGGGATAAAATTATTAATGAAATTGCTACCTTAAAAGCAACTATTATCCAGCAAGCAGAAGCCATAACAAACATTAAACTGCGTCTGGAAAAACTCACCCAAGAACAAACCGCCTTAAACCAAGCGCTAACTGGCCACACCCAAATTGCCTCGGCCATAGAATTAGCCAAACAAATTAAAGAATCCGAGGTAAAAATTACCTTACTAGAAAAACAACTGGCGACTTTTCACGAATCAGCCGAAGCAAAAAAACAACAATTTTTCTCCTTACAAAATGAATTGCAGCAAGCTAGACAACAACTTCACTCCCTAGAACAACAACAACATGAATTGGCATTATTATTAGCGAAAATTGAAACTAAAAAAGAAGATCTAGAAAGAGAAATGTCTCAAGAAATACCACCTGAACTGGCCCAGGCGGTAAAGGAAACTGGTGGAGCTAAAATTATTAATGAGGGTGAGCTGGCGTTAGAAATTCAAAAAATAAAACGCCAACTAGAAGTAACTGGCGGTATTGAGCCAGAAGTTATTGCTGAATATCAGCATACCAAAGAACGCCATGATTTTTTAAACACCCAAAAAAATGATTTAACCAAAGCTATTAATTCACTAGAAGAAGTGATTCACGATTTAGATCAAACCATTACCAAACAATTCGTCTCTAATTTTAAAGCCATTAATGAAAAATTTGTTAAATATTTCCAATTATTATTTGATGGCGGCAAAGCCCAATTACTATTACAGAAAATGGAAGAACCAAAAACCGAAGAAGAGTTAACAGAAGAAGAGGCGGAGGAAGCCGCAACAAAAAAAGATATTCGCCCAGAATCACAAGTTGCCAAAGAAAAATTTGTGCTTCAGG
Organism: Patescibacteria group bacterium; assembly: GCA_041648575.1. Classification (GTDB taxonomy): domain Bacteria; phylum Patescibacteriota; class Patescibacteriia; order Veblenbacterales; family UBA10138; genus JBAZOT01. The sequence goes on from JBAZOT010000007.1 coordinate 59,062, forward strand.
AAAAATTAAAAGCCAGTATGTTTTCGGGCGTAGAAATCCAAGCCACACCGCCAGGTAAAAAATTATCTTCTATTAACGCGCTTTCAGGTGGAGAAAAAGCCTTAACCTCAATTGCTTTGATTTGTTCAATTATCTCTCACTTGCCATCTCCGTTTGTAGTATTAGATGAAGTTGACGCTGCATTAGATGAAGCTAATTCTGAACGCTTTGCTAGTATTCTGGATAATTTAGCTCAAAGCACTCAATTTATCACCATTACCCACAATCGCGCTACTATGAAACAGGCGGCAATATTATACGGAGTAACTATGGGAGATGATGGTATTTCAAGACTATTATCCGTAAAATTAGATCAAGCAAAAGAAATTATTAATAATCAAAAATAAACCACCGTCTTGACCAATAATTCAATTTAAGTTATCATCATTTTACGTTTTAATTAATCAATTATCATCAAAATCATGGTTATTATTAGACTGGCAAGAATTGGTAAAAAGAAACAGGCTTTTTTTCGCTTAATTGTTTCTGAAAAATCCAAAGATACCAAAGGTACTTACCTAGAAGCTTTGGGCAGCCTTAATCCCCATACTGATCCGCCACAAGTTAATTTAAAAACAGATCGTATTAACTACTGGCTAGGCCAAGGTGCCGCCACCTCTGCTCGGGTACATAATCTTTTGATTGATCATAAAGTAATTAGTGGGGAAAAAGTTAAAGTTTGGAAAGCAAAAAAACGTCCGGTTGAAGAAGTAAAAAAAGAACCAACACCAGAAACAAAAACAGTTGCAAAAACTGAAGTAACAGAAGTTAAAACAGCAAGTCAACCGTTGCCAGCAACAGCCGAGGCACAGCCAAAAGAGGAATCTCAAAAAATTAAAAGGCTGGATTCAACCCTCTAACGCAAAAACTTGTTAATTAATAATTGGGAAAATACTTCATCCGGTTTTAAGAATTTAAGAGTTTTTCTAGGTCTGTCATT
>JBAZOT010000008.1:0-51248 GCA_041648575.1 Patescibacteria group bacterium
CAACAACTTAATAAACAGCCATCTAAATACGACGGCTTATGTTGCAATAAATCTGATTTAATAATTCAAGAATTGTTAAAAAACAAAACTCAATATGTAGTACGTTTAAAAATTCCAAACGGCTCAACAACCTTTACAGATTTAATTCACGGCCAAGTTACTGTTGATAATTCCAATATAGACGACCAAATTATTCTTAAATCTGACGGTTTTCCTACTTATCATTTAGCTAATGTGGTGGATGACCATTTAATGAAAATAAGTCATGTTATTAGGGGAGAAGAGTGGTTGCCATCAACACCAAAGCATATTATTCTTTATAATGCTTTCTCGTGGCAGCAACCAATCTGGGCACATTTACCTAATGTACTAAACAAGAATCGTGCCAAATTATCAAAACGCAAAGACGGCGAAAGTGTATGGTTATCTACTTATATAAAAAGTGGTTACTTGTCGCAAGCGTTGGTAAATTTTTTGGCATTACTAGGTTGGCACCCACAGGATAATCAGGAATTATTCACCATTGAACAACTGATTACAAAATTTGATATTAAGCGAATGCAAAAAGCTGGGGCAATTTTTGACGTTGATAAACTGCATTGGTTTAATAGTAAATATATTAAGATTTTATCGACTGATGAATTAGATAAACGGTTGAAAAATTTCTACCCCAAGTTAAAGTATGACACTATAGAATTAACAAAATTATTGCAAACACGTTTAACTACTTTAGCAGAAGCCTCATTGCTTGGTGAATTTTATTTTAAAGATAAAATTACATTCAACCCATCATTAATGGTTCCCCAGGGTTCAAATGTTAAGGATATAATTGAGATATTAAAGCAGGGGATTGAGACATTAAAAAATATTAATGATTGGAAATTAGATAGTATAAAATCTGAATTAATGCGATTAATTGATATAAAAAAATTTACTAAAAAAGATTTATTGTGGACCCTGCGAATTGCACTAACGGGTCAAGAGCAATCGCCTGATGTTTACGAGGTTTTAGTCGCACTTGGCAAGCAGCGTAGTTTAGAGAGAATTAAAAATACCATAGAGAGCTTATAATAAAATATATGAAAAAAGCTTTATTACTGACTTTTATATTTATCTTAATTGCTAGTCCGATTAAATTTTCTAGCGGTGCATCTACTGTTGAAGAATTAAATAATAAAATACAAGAACAACATAAACAATTAGAGGACATACATAAGAAAATAGAGGACTTTCAAAAGGTGATTGCTACCAAGCAAGCTGAGGTCAATAGTTTAAAAAAACAAATGGCGGTGCTGGATGATAAAATTGAACAAGCTAAACTGGATTTACAAGCTAATCAGCTAAGTTTAGACACTGTTAACTTAGAAATTCAATCAATTAGTCTGGAAATTGAAACTAAAGATAAAAGTATTGAGCAGGCCAAAATTAAAATTGCCGAAATTTTAAGGCAAATATACTTAGCTGACCAGCAGTCATTATTAGAAATTATAGTCTTGAATGAACGTTTAAGCGGTTTTTTTGATCAGTTAAACTATTTAGGAGAATTACAAAATACTTTACAAGCCAATGTTAATGAACTTCAAACCCTAAAAACTGAACTAGAGCACCAGCAACAGGATTTATCTAATAAAAAAATTAGTTTGTTAGACCTAAAAAAATCTATTGAAACCTCAACTTCACTATTAGAAGCAACTAAGGAATCAAAAGAGTTGATAGTTTCTCAAACCAAGGATTCTGAATCGCGCTATCAGACGCTATTAGCACAGGCGGCGGCAGAGCAAGATCAGGCGAATAGTGACATCAAAACACTCGAAGCAGCATTAAGAGAAAAACTTGCTCAAAAACCCCAAGATTATGAACAGCTAAATGATACCAATTTTATTTGGCCGGTAAACCCGTTACCTGGAATAACAGCATATTTTCATGATCCAAGTTATCCATTTCGTAGATATTTTGAGCATCCGGCAATAGATATACGCGCTACACAAGGAACATCAATTAAAGCCTCTGCTTCAGGTATTGTTGGGCGAGCTAAAGACGCCGGTTTTGGCTATAGTTATATTTTACTGGTTCACGCAGAAGGATTTTCCACTGTTTATGGCCATGTTAGTCGTATTGATGTTGTGGAAGGTAATTTTGTAACCAAGGGCCAAGTCATTGGCGCAGTAGGGGGTACACCTGGAACGCCTGGGGCAGGTAAACTAACGACCGGACCACATCTACACTTTGAGTTACGTTATAACGGACTACCCGTTGATCCATTAAATTATCTACCATAAATTAACTAGCGCTAGCCAGTTGGGGAGTATATGTAATGGTTTTTTATTGTTATATATTTAGTGTCGCACAACATTCCTTTTACGAAGCCCATTATTATTCAATAAATCCGCTTTTATTGACACATCATCACCAACATTATACAATTAAAAACAAATAGCCCTTTATATTCATCTTTTGGAGAATAGTTATGAATGAGACAATGATCAAGTTAATCGAGAATCTTTTTGTACACACAGGCATTACCCTGGCCTTCTTTGGAGCGATTATCTCCCTCGGATTATATCTCGGCGTAACCGCCATTGACTTAGGTCAAAAAATGACAAAAAAGCGAGAAGCCAAATTAGCTAAAGGTATATAATCTTGTTTAATATCATAAAAATTTAAAACGATTCCCGCTTAGTAAAAAAGTGGGAATTATTTTATTTTCACCAAGTGTCGTAAAATATTTGGTTCCTATTATTTCAACTTATAAAATAACTTATTGCCAAATCTTACATCAACATAATCAAGCTTTGATTGATCATCTTTAATCCTCGCAACTAATAATGTTTTAAGGTTGGATATTTGTTCCTTAGCTGGTGCCTGGATTGTTATTAAAATTTGCCATCCTTCGCTTGTTACAATATATAAGGTTGGTAAATCATCGTTATTAATGATAATTTTACTAATCATTATGCCGACATTGTTAGTATGCCATTCCCCTATTAATTCAGCAATAAAATTTATTACCCTCTCCTCAACAATTTGATCGCCGACCAAGGCATTTGGTATATTCTCATTCTCAATTAGCACCAGCGATGGTTCTAGTTGCGTCTGTTCAATTTCATCTATTACCACTCCCCTTTTATTAAGGCTGTAATATTTATCTTGAGACTTGAAAATAGCAGTAACCACATCTTCCTCTAGAGTTACTCGCAACACATTTGGCCAATGTCGTTCAAAATTTATTTTACTAATATCAAGTTTATCAGCCAGATCTTTTTTAGCTCCCTGCGGACTAAATATTAACAAATTATCTTGCGGTAAAATATAAAATTTAGGTGTATTAATATATTCAATTAATAGTGCTTTCACGTGGTTATAAGTTAAAATCGATGAAGTATTATTAATAATAACATTTTTTATTTTGAATAACGGTGAGTAAATCAATGCCAAAATCACCAGTAATATACAGATTAATAATAATTTTAGTCTTGATCTTTGCCACCAGCTTTTTGGTTTAAAATTATATTGCTGCGCTAATTGAGTAGAAGTTTGGGGTAAACGAAAAGAAGCCTTAGTAAATTGTTTATTAACAATTTTTTTTACCATTCTTGCCATATTTTATTTGTACCATTTTTTCTTTAATTGATAACTAGTCTTGAGCCTGTTCTTTTCTTTGTGCCTCTGTATTGCTAGCTTAATTAAAATATCAAGTAACCTAGAATATGTAACACCAGACGCCCGCCATAGTTTGGGATACATGCTAATCGATGTAAATCCTGGTATAGTATTAACTTCATTGATATAGACTCGCCAGGGATTTTTTTGTACCAGAAAATCAACCCTTGCCATTCCAGCTAAATCTAATACTTTAAATGCTTTAACAGCCAATTCTTGAACTTTGGTCATTACTATCTTAGGTAATGGCGCGGGAATTATGACTTGGGATTTACCATCTACATACTTAGCATCATAATCATAAAACTCATTGGAGGCGATAATTTGGCCCGCAATTGATGCCTTAGAGTTGTCATTACCTAACACCGCGCATTCAATTTCTAAAGCTCGTTCTATACTTTTTTCAACTATAATACGCCGATCATATTTTAAAGCTAAATTAATTGCATTTATAAGCTCTAATTGATTATGAGCCTTAGAAATTCCCACAGATGAGCCTAAATTAGCTGGTTTAACAAAAACAGGATATTTTAATATTTTTTTACAATCCTGAACAACTTTACTTTTTGCATATTGCCAATCATGCCCAGTAAAATGTATACAGCTAGGTGTAGGTAATTTATTAGCATTAAATATCATTTTTTGAACAATCTTATCCATACCCACAGCCGAGCCTAATACCCCAGCGCCTACATAAGGAATCCCAGCCAATTCTAATAGTCCTTGCACTGTACCATCTTCACCATAAGTACCATGCAGAACCGGAAATATGACATCAATTTTGGTTGACGTCTTAGGATAAGATTTTAAATTCACCAGTGATTTTGTTGTAGGATCAGCTGGTAATGTTTGTACGAGTTGTGGTGGAATTTTAGTTCCAGACTCAAGCAAGCCGACTACCTTATTCCTAACTACCCATTGCCCTTGTTTAGTAATACCAATCGGGATTACTTGATATTTTTTCTTATCCAAAGCTTTCATCACCGAACGAGCGGAAACAATAGACACTTCATGTTCCGCCGACCGTCCACCAAACAAAACTCCGACTTTAATTTTTTTCATATTCATTTAAATAGTTTTTACTTTTATTCAAGTCGGATATCGCTTAAAAAGTTAGGCAAAGACCAAACAGTCAATTCGCTGTCGTAATATATATTTGCGAGTTCAAGTGTTGTGTATTTAGACGACTCGGTCACACGGAGTAGATATTCATTATATTTACTTACACTTAGAATTTCTACATCGTAGTTCTTATTCATCTCTTCAACCTCGTTTTTTGTCACATTAGGGTGAAATTTCACATGAAACTCATCAGTCATAATAAACTTTGTAATCTCCCCCCTAGGATTAGTTCTTAAAAAAGCAGGAATTAATCTAACTATATTCACATATTGTTGTAACTCTTGTAAAGCGTATTCTCTCTCAATATTGGCAGAAAATTCCATCCAAAAGAATCCACGCTCTTCGTTTAACACTTGTTTTAAGCGTATTGGAGAAGAGTCTCTCAAAAACTGCTCTAATTTAGTTTGCTGGTCTTTCGCTGCTATTTGAATAACAAACCAATTATCCGCCTTGTCCAAATAAATCCGACGGTTGTCAGAATAATAGTAATAATCCCCTCCTGCTACTGAAAACTCATTAGAATAAGTATTAAAACATTGATTAGTTTTAGGATAACAAAATTTTAAAATTATTCGGTAATGTCCTTTTTCTAAAGTAGAATCAGACATACAGCTTTTGTTTACTCCTTGGGCCCAAATTAATTTATATAACTCGTTAGGTTTTAAAATAACGGGCCAATTTCGAGTGAGATCATAATCTGGGGGAATGTCTGTAGGAGCGTTGCAATATATTTCAGTATAAATCTCAAATTCACCTGTTTGATTATTGAATTTTTCAAACTCAAGTGTGGTAAAAGGATTAAGCTCACTTGGATCAAAGCCAATTTCTCTATCTAAAGTATTATACACTTCAGCCACTATATTTTCCTCTTGAGTAAATAAGCCTTTCGCCATTTTTAAACTCACTCTATCTGGTAATGGTGAAAATTCATCGCCACAACTCTTACTATTATCCATTCTCTGACACTTATTATTCACACAACCGCATTTTTCTTCTTCAGAAAATTCGCACTCCCAAACATGATTTTTTGATAAAGGATTGTTTAACCATTTTTCATACCATTTATTATTTGCACAAGTAGCAAAACCGTCTGGATCGCTACCAGTTAAAGCACAATCGGTTTCAGTTTGGCATGAATATTTATCTATAACGCTCGGCTGATTATTAGTATTTAAATTTGACGTATTAGTAATGGGTTGTTTTTGTTTTTGTGAAATAGTTAAAAGTAAAAAAGAACTAAAAATCACTATGACGACTAGAATTAAAGTTTGTTTTTTCATATAGATAATTAATTAATAATATATATTAATATTTAATTCCTTAATTTATAAGTATTCTAGGTAATTGCGGATTTATGCGAGTTACTACCTCGTAATTAATCGTGCCAACTTTTTTAGCAATTTCATCAGCCGTGATTTCCTCGTTCCCTTGTGTGCCAATCAGCACTACTTCATCCCCTACTTTAACATTTTTTACACGTGTGATGTCCACCATTGATATATTCATACAAATTCTGCCGATTATTGGACAACGCTGGCTATGTATTAAAACTACTCCATTGTTAGATAATTTCCTATCATATCCTTCCCAATACCCAACCGGAATAGCTGCCATCACAGTGGGTTTTCGAGTTATAAAACTTCGAGCATAACCAACTGGCACGTCTTTGGGTAAATTCTGAATTTCTATAATTTTGGTTTTCCAAAATAACACCGGCTTTAGAGTAAAATGCGGATGTATTTTTTTTACCAGTTGCTGATTTTCACGTGATGGCCATAAACCATATAAACCAATTCCCAAACGCGCTAAATTTAAATGCGCGTTAGGAGCAGTTGTAATAGCTGCGGTACAGGAAATATGCTGAATAATGTCGCTGGGTAGAATATCATGATTAGCTTTAATAAATGCTTTAAAACTATTTAATTGTTTTTTTAAAAAAGTTTGATCTTGGTCTTCTGCAGTAGCAAAATGTGAAGCAATCCCTTCTAATCTTAAATACGGAGATTTAACTATTTGTTGTAGCAGATACTTAGCTTGTTTAGGAAAAAGACCCAATCTAGCCATGCCGGTTTCTAGCTTAAGATGTATGCAAGCTCGCCTTCCAGCTATCTTAGAAGCCCTTTCTAAGGCCTTAATTTGCCCTATTTCATAGGTCATAAACGATATATGACTCTTTATAGCTTTGGCTAAGATCGATGCGTTGTAGGGCAAATAATGGCTTAATACCAAAATTGGCAGTTTTTTGGCTAAACTTCGCAATTTTAAAGCTTCTTCTAAATATGCCACTCCTAACCAGTCAACTTGGCGCGATTCTTCACATATTTTACCTACCAATTCCAAGCCGTGACCATAAGCATTGCTTTTAACTACTGCCATTAATTTAGTTTTTTTATTTAACAAACGACGATGAGCACTGATATTGTGTAACAGTGCTCGCTTGCTAATTTCTAACCAAGAATGTGCTGGTGGTTGATGCATAAAAGTTTTTTGTCTCACCCTTCCCTCTCTGATATAAGAGAGGGAATCTTCTTACCTCCTTCTCTTATGATAAGAGAAGGTTGGGATGAGTTACTTTTTAAAATCCTAATTTGTTCTGTGATTCTCTCTAGTACTCCTTCTAAATCATTATTTACCTCATTATTCCAAAATCTCATTATCTTTATATTATGGGCGACTAAAAAATTAGTTCGTTGATTATCTGATGTCATATGTTCTGGTTTATTATGCTGCCCGCCATCAATCTCTATCGCTAACCTTAATTTAGGAGTATAGAAATCAATAATATAAGATCCAATACTGTATTGTCTAAAAAATTTCACATCTTCAAACTGTTGATTTCGTAAATATTTCCAAAGTATTTTTTCAGTAGCTGTTTGGTTGTGTCTTAAAATCTGGCGAGTATGTTTTAAATACGGATCGTTACAAATAAATCGCATGATTATAACTCCCCCTCCCCCCTCTTAGTTTAAGAGGGGTTATTTCTTACCAATGACATTTTGTCCACCCATATACGACTGTAATACCTCGGGAATTTTAATTGTGCCATCTGCTTGCTGATAATTTTCCAAAATTGCAATAATTGGCCGCTCGGAAAACACTGTGCCATTCAACATATGAACCAATTTTAATTTTCCATCCGTATCTTTAAACTTTATGTTCAAGCGGCGGCTCTGGAAATCAGTCGTAGTAGAGCAGGAATGAGTTTCTCGATATTTACCCTCGGATGGTATCCAAGTTTCAATATCATACTTACGTGCCGCTGGATCACCTAAATCAGCCGAGCACATTTTGATTACTTGATAAGGTAATTTTAATCCCTGTATTAATTGTTCTTCTAAGCCCAATATAAAATCATGCTCTTTATCAGAATCCTCTGGTTTGGTATAAATAACCATTTCTAATTTATTAAATTGGTGTACACGCAAAATTCCTCGCGTGTCTTTGCCGTAAGATCCAGCTTCACGCCTAAAACAAGTAGAGAAAGCTACATAGCGTTTGGGCAAATCTTTAAGATTTAACACCTCGTCCATATGCATTGGACCAACTGATTGTTCCGAAGTGCCGACTAAATATAAATTATCTTTTTCAAAATGATAAGTTTCTTCTTCGCCGCCGTGTTCCAAATATCCCATTGCTCGCATTGCCCTCTCCCCTATTAACACCGGCGGGATAACTGGAATAAAATTATTTTTCAACATTAAATCCAAGCCATATTGCAAAAGCGCGAATTCTAATAAAGCTACTTCGTTTTTAAGATAACTAAAACGCGAACCAGATATTTTGCCAGCGCGTTCCATATCAATAAGATCATGCATTTTAGCAAGCTCCATGTAGTCACGAGTTTTAAACCCAAACTTAGGTGGCTTGCCAACTTTTCTCAGCACCTCATTTTCTGATTCATCTTTACCAACTTTCACATCAGGTCGTGGCAAGTTTGGAGCATCAGTTAATAATTTATTTAAATCTTGAGAAATTTTATTCAGCTCTTCCTCTTTAACTTTAACTTGTTCCTTTAGTTTACGAGCCGCTTCCCTATCCTCTACTTTATCATGACGACCCTGGCGCATGGCATCAACTTCTGTTTGCAATGATCTTTTGACTTCATCTAATTTTATAATAGTGTCAATATCAATATCGCGGCCTTTGGCCTTGATACCTTTTTTAACCCCTTCTGGATTTTCCCGGATTAATTTAATATCTAGCATAAGTGTTTATTTTGGATTATCTTGTGATTTTATATCAACCGCTGTCATCGCGGTTTTTGCTTCCCACCAAACCTGTAAAGTGTTTGCATCATTCATTTCTTGAACAACGCCATCTTCGAAACTAGCCATATACCATTTGCCACCTTTAGCGTCTTTAAAATATACATCACGGTGTAAAGAAGCTTTATCAGAGATATCCCTTTCCACTCCCGCTAAGCTTGCATCAGTCCCAATTGATTTTTTATCACCGCCAAAACTAGTAACAATAGAAGCATCTTCAGCACGATCAACTTTTCCTGGAACCATCACTATTTGTTCTACAGAACCGTCATTACCAATATCTACGCCGTATTCTGTCTTTATATTTCCGTCCTTAACCTTCTCTTCTTTGATATATGTATATATATCGTTGGTATGTATAAAACGATTATTGATTTGTTTTTCAAACACCTTAGTGCGTTTGCCATTTATCGACATATCGCCACTTCGATCAGATTTTGTTTTTACTTGTTTAATTATCTCATCAAGGTTTTTTTTAGCTAGTTCAATACTTTCTTTAACTTTGTTATCCTTACCTTCTTTATTTTGAGCTGATAACTGTTGGGTAAGCATTTCTCTTCCTGCCAGTAAACCAGCTAACATTATTATACGTTTAGCCCAAGCAGAATCACCTAATTTTTGCATAAATGACTTGCTTTGAATGTCTTGCGCGGTTGATTCAAATAATTCCTCCTGTTTAGAAGATGTGATTTCTTGTTTGGCAATTTCCTCCATATTAATACCATGTGTTTCTCTGTTCATAAATTTACTAATTAATTATTAAGTTTTGATAATTTCTTAAGATAAGGCTCGAGTTTTATTATAGCGTTTTTTCGGTGTTTCATAAAGTCGGTATGCACTTTTCCCCCATCCAACTCAGAAACTGTTTTACCGTATTTCGGTAAATAGAAAATAGACCTAAACGGAAATCCAGGTATGTATTTTTTATATGGCTCGGTTGCTATATAACCTTCAGTAACGCCCTCACTAGTAATTATCTCGCCGTTTAGTAATACTAGGGCAAAAACAACTCTCATTTGACATTGCCGTTCTGACATAGGAACACCCTGCATACGTCTTAAGACTTCTGCTATCATTTCATCATCTGTTAATTCAACATTATTATCACCCATTCGTCTACTGGATACACCAGGCCAGCCGTTTAAAGCCGCAATCTCCAAACCCCCATCATCAACAATGGTGGGTAATTTACTTTTTTTATAATAATACTTAGCTTTGATAATAGCATTATCCTTAAAAGTAGTGCCCGTTTCTTCAGGATAATTTATAATATTAACATCATTTAAAGATTTCAGTTCAAGTTTATAAGACCACATAATAGACGCAATCTCATCAAACTTAGCTTTATTTCTGGTGGCGATTAATAATTTAGTCATACTTTTAATGTCATTGCGAGGAGTGTAACGACGAAGCAATCTATTACTCTGATATTAAAATTGCTTCGCTTAGGCTCGCAATGACAGTGAATTTTTATAATATTCGTTTTATAAATGGTTAAATTAGTTATCCACAGTTGACAAAATATTCAATTAATTTAAGATGTAGCTTAAGGTACATTCACATTATCAAGTTATGTCCTATCCTACATCTCGACGACTTGTAGCTGTTATAAGGATCAATCCTTATAGAACACCGTCCTTCGATGTAAACTCTGAATGCTACTGTTATTAAAGCAGGACTGGTTCCTGATAAGTAGGAGTTTGCTTCCATACAGTGGAGGTTTAGGAAAAGGAACGTAAGCCATATGGACCTCTGGCTTGAATGATAAATGTACTGCAGCCACTCAAAACAACGAGTGGCTTTTTTTTATTTATAATTATCCCCAAGGTTTTTCGGATTTGGTAAAAAGTTTTTCCAGCGGCACGCTAAGATTAATTATTTCTTCAGCTTTTCTTACTTCTTCTTCCAACCCGACATGTGATAGTTGTTTTAGTTCCTCGGCTGTAACCCATTTATATTCCGTAAAATCATTCGGATCAAATTTTACCTCACCTTCCTCTACCTCAACTAAATAAGCCAGCACTTTAACAGTTTGGCCGTCTGGCCTTAAGTAGCTTGCATCTTTTACCAAAATTTTGCCGGGTTTCATTATTAATCCAGCTTCTTCTTTAATCTCCTTAACTAAAGTTTCTTCTATTGAATCACCTCCATCAACTTTTCCACCAGGAAAACAATAATGCTCGGGAAAAGCTATCTCCCGCGGATGCCTTTTTAGAACTAAATATTTACCATCCTGATTTCTTATCACTGCCGTTACAGCTAAAATATGAAGTTTGTTAGATTTTTCGTAAGGCATAAATTATTTATTACCAAACCACCATTCAAGAGCCTGCTTACTGCCTGGTGTAAATTTATATTTTTTAAAATCTTTTTTAGTTATCCATTTCCATTCAGAATTTTCTCGCTCGCCTACTAATAACTTACCACCAACAACTCGGCAAGGATAAGTTAATAAGACTACCTGCAATTGATAAGTTTTATGCTTCCATAATACATTTTCAACATGAGGTAATATGGTAATTGGTCTAACTTTAAAACCAGTTTCTTCTTTCATCTCTCTAATTACAGCTTGATACGGATTTTCAGCAAATTCAACCTTACCAGCTGGTAGCTGCCATAAACCATGAGCTGATGGATCGTGTGGTGAATTACGCAAACCAATCAAAACTTTTCCATTTTTGGAAATAAGTCCTTGCACAACAATCATTTGTATTAGTTTCATATTTAGGCAAATAGGAAAGTAATAAATTAAATAAACCTCAACAAAGCTGAAACGGATGGTGGTAATTTATCGGCCAGACGATAATAGACTAATAAACCTTGTCGGTCATACTCCACCACATCAGCCGCTGCTAAAATAGCTAAGTGTTTAGATGTGGTGGGAAGGGTTACTTTAAGACTATCCGCTAGTTCGCCCACAGAAGCACGGCGTTTTATTTTTAATAAACTAACAATCTTGAGACGTCTTCTATTAGCTAAAGCCTTTAAAATACGTTCAATTGAATTCATAACTTTATCTTATAACTACTTTCCTACTTAGGCAAGTAAGAAAGTAGTAAGTAGGGTGAAATGTAAAATTTTTATAGTCCTAAACTAGGTGCGATTTGTTGCATTGCCTTAAGTTCGATTTCTATTAATTGATCCAAAGTTAAACCAATCATTTCTTCACATTTGGCAATAATTTCTCGGTTTACTCCAGCGGCGAAGGATTTATCCTTAAATTTCTTTTTTACTGACGATGATTTAACGCTGGCTAATTTTTTATCCGGCTGGACAAAAGCGCAAGCGACAATTAAGCCAGTCAATTCTTCCGCGCACCACAGGGATTTTTCTAAAAGTGTCTTAGGTTCAAAACCGTGGGTATGGTTGTGGACCCTAACTGCCTCCACTACTTCGGGTGGAAATCCAGCCTCGGCGAGCCACTGCGAGCCAACGATTGAGTGCTGCTCGGGCGTAGGTTCGGTAAGTTCCCAATCAATATCGTGCGTCAGGCCAGCCAAGCCCCATAGCTCCTCATCCTCACCAAACTTGCGAGCTAACGCCCGCATAATCACTTCTGACGCCAAAAGGTGGTTACGTAAAAACTGCCCCTGTACCTTTTGCTGTACCAATTCCCACGCTTTATCTCTGGTCATACATTACTTTCTTATTTAGGCAAGTAAGAAACTACTACTAGAGGTGTATTACAGATGCTTAATGATAGAACGCGCGAGCGAAGGTAGATCATCTGCTAGTCGATAGTGTACTTGTAGGCTTCTACGCTCGTACTCCACCACATCGGCGGAGCCAAGTATAGCTAGATGCTTAGAAGTGGTGGGTAGGGTAACCTTGAGTACAGCAGCCAACTCCCCCACCGTAGCCGAACCTCGGCGTTTTAGGGTGGACACCAAGCTAAGTCGCCTTCGATTGGCAAGTGCCTTGAGGATGCGTTCGTTTGCAGTCATACGCTTATCCTAGCACTACTTTCCTACTTAGGCAAATAGGAAAGTAGTCAAAGAAGCTTAATATGGGTAATTATGTAATATCGATGCCAAAAGGTGCTTCCTTAAGAAGTAACCTTTCACTTTTTCTTGAACTAGTGCCCAAGCCTGCTCGCGGGTCATACGACTAACAGATGATTAGTTTAATAGCTCTTTATACTCCGTCTTTAGACGCCATCCGAGGTGGAATAAAGATATTGCGATACCAAACGAAAGGAGTGCCAGCCAAGCTTCGCCACTGTCTACATCTTTAAATCCTTGAAACGACATTGCTGCTGCCCCAAACCAAACTAAGTACGGAAAGACAAGAAGAAAATCGCCGCGGGAACCCTTAAATTGTTCTCCTTTAGTCTCCAACAAGTACCTCTCCAATCTATGTAAAACTACAAACCATGTTGGAGACAATATTTTTAAGCCAATGCGGGGTAACCAGAAATATACCCCTGCCCCACGTGAGATCATTACTAACCCCATCATGAAACCGATAAATGCTGCATACCACCACGCCACAACTAGTAACTGTGCCAGTATAATAGCCAACAAAATACAAACAAGAACTACCAAGACTGCCACGCGACGCACATCCTTTCCGAATTCATAAGCTTGTCGCATGTAGTTTAATAGCTTGTCAATTTCAGCTTCTGCCTCTTGTTTATTTTTTGTTTTTCTTTTTCTGATCAGGTAATCAGCGACCTTATTAATTACTTCAGTTTCTGAAGGCTTTGTGTTGACTGTTAGGATATAATTACTTGGCATAAAGAATTACTTATTATTTCTCATCGGCGAGAAAAGGACAGTTTCACTACGGGCGGCGTTGGCAGCGACGGCGAATGGTGTAAAATACCTGTCCCATTGTTCACGACTGGTTTTGTAACTATTATCTCCATAGAAATAATCAGCCACTAATTCTCGCACTCGTGATATCTCGCGCCTGGCCGACGAACGCAAGGCAGGATTGACTAGTGTTAAATCAATTAATTCAAACGCACGAGTAAGAGCCGCTTCATGACGCGCTGTAAGACCTTGTTCGTGAGCAGACATAGCTCGCCCAACCTCGCTCCCAATATTTGCGAACTGCGCGCTCACCGAAAGTTTATTCCACCTGCCAGTTGATAAATCACTATGTTGCATATAACTATAAAATTAGTAACGACTTAATAACCTCAATAATCTTTTTTCGCAACTCTTCATTGTCCACGCCCCGCGAACGATTAGCTTGACTGGGACGCACGTTAATCATAGAATCAAATTCAATAGCCGCAGGTAAGGGTTGGTCAATGTAAATATTAATACCCCACAAATTAGTCTGAGCGGAGCCATTCTCCAAAAGATATTGCTCTTCATCAGCATGAAGCTCGCCACCTATAGCCATTACCTTGCGTTCCACATCAACCACTGCTTTAACCATATCGCCAAATCGTTCCGCCGCTACTTGCTTAAGGAATTCTGTGGAGATTGGTGAATCTACATAACGAATTGATAAGTTCTCTGACATATTATTTATTCCTCATTGGCGGGAAGAGAACGGTTTCCCTTATTGGCTTATCCATAATAAATGCAAATAAACGTTCGCTTAAACCAAAACCTGCGGCTGGGGGCATACCGTATTCAAGCGCAGTCATAAAATCCTCATCTAACATCATAGCCTCACTATCCCCTGCATCACGTAATTTAGCCTGCTCTTCAAAACGCGTTCGCTGGTCTGCTGGATCATTTAATTCACTAAAACCATTACCAAGTTCAGAGCCAGCTACAATTATTTGCATTCTTTGTACGCGCTCGGGATTTTTAGAATCACGCTTAGCTAATGGCGAAACTTCTACTGGATGATTTATCAAGAATAACGGACCCTGCACCTTGGGGCGTACTAATTTTTTCCAAAACAAATCTATTAAGCGGCCAGCGCCCATATTTTTTTCATAACGCACTTTGTGTTTTTCCAGTAACTTTCTCAATTCATCTACATTTGTCACACCTGCCAAATTTACTCCTGAAATCTCTTTAATAAGTTCAAAATAATCTTTTTTTGGCCATTTGCCGCTCCAATCTACTTCTTTACCGTCATAAATCGTTTTAAGCCCGCCAGTTATGCTCTTTACAATTTGCTGATACATTTTTTCAGTAAAATCCATTAAATTATTATAATCAGCGTAAGCCCAATAAAATTCGCACATATCATAATCTTGCAGATGTTCGGTATCTATACCTTCATTACGGAACACTTTGCCGATTTCAAAAACTTTTTCAAAACCACCGACCAGTAATTTCTTGAGCGGTAATTCTAAGGAAATTCTTAAATAAAAATCTTGATCCAGGGCATCATGGTGAGTTAGAAAAGGATTGGCATCAGCCCCGCCAGCCACAGCTTCCAAAGCCGGAGTATCCACTTCCATAAAACCAGCTCCAGTTAAAAATTCGCGTACACTTTTCCAAAATAAAGATTTTTTAATAAATAATTCCCTCGCTTCAGGTGAAGCAATTAAATCCAAATAACGCTGGCGTAATCTGGTTTCTACATCTTTTAACCCATGCCATTTTTCAGGCAAAGGTCTAAAAGCTTTAGCTAGCAACTCAACATTAGAGCAAAGCAATGTTACTTCTCCCCTTTTGGTTTTAACCAACATTCCAATTATTCCTATGATGTCGCCAATATCCAAAAGATTAGCCAACTGCCAAATTTTATCATCGCAGCTCTTTTGGGTAAAAGCAATTTGCAGTTTGCCCGACTGGTCCTGAATATGTGCAAAAATCAACTTGCCATGCGGACGTAAGGTCATCAAACGTCCAGCTGTTGATAATTGCTTGCCAGTAATCTTAATATCATCAACTAATTCGGGCAATTCGGCACTAACAGCCTTAGCTAATAAATCCCTGGCGTTTAATTCTTTATTAAAAAATGCCGGATAAGCCTCGCCTAATTTCTTAGCTTTAGTAAATTTATCCTGCCGGCTTTTTAGCTCTTCTGCTTCTCTAGTAGACATGCTTATATTTTATAATTAATTTCATATCTTGACAATCTACTAACAATGATATTAATATACTTGAAATAACTATGAGATTTAAAATCAACAAGAAAGGTTACGGCAATGGCCTAAATAACTCGTTGGCCAGATATCGTGGCCCAATGTATTAACACAAATTTACCCGAAAGGAGTTTCTTTTTATCTAAATTTCAAATCAGATATAAACAAAACCACCTAGATACAATCATCACACATCTGGAAGCACGAAATCTAACTGCCAAATTCATTATTAATAAAAATAAACTTAATGTGATTATTTCAAAAAAAACATGCCAAGCTTAATTGGCATTTTTTTTCAAACAAAATATTCAATATTTAACTAATACTAATTATAGTATAACTCTTTTTTCCGCTAGGTATTTCTACTTCTACTACATCATTTAATTTTTTATCTATAAAAGCAGTACCTAAAGGTGACTCGTTTGAAATAAGTCCCTGAGATGGATCGGCTTCATTAGAACCAACTATTTTATAGTCAGCCTCTTCGCCATCGCTTTTTACTTTAATAGACGACCCAACTTGTACTGTATTGTTTTGTCTTGTTTCCTTAATTACTTCGGCATTTTTTAAAACATTCTCAACGTCTAAAATTCGACCCTCATTAAAAGCTTGGGCATTCTTGGCTTCCTGATATTCAGCATTTTCCGATAGGTCACCTAACTCTTTGGCATCTTGAATACGACTGGCAATATCACGTCTTGCTTCCTTAAGTTCGACCAGCTCTTGTTTAAGTTTTTGTAAACCTTGTTTAGTAATGTAGCTTTGATTATTATTCATAGGATAAATAAAAAGTATAGTGCTAAAGATAAACTAAAGCCTAAAACTTGTCAAGGGTAATAATTATAATCTGTTATTTATATACCAATCAAAAATTTCTTTTGCCACTGGAACTGCCGTAGCTGTGCTTTCACCGCCATTTTCAACTAATATAACTAATACCATACTAGGGTCTTCATAAGGGACAAAACCAACAAACCATGCATGAGGTAATTGATTATTATCTACCTGCGCCGTACCGGTTTTACCAGCGAGCGGCCGAGTTAATGAGGATAAAGACCGACCACTGCCATAAACTACAGTATCACGTAACCCTTTTTTTACAATTTCTAGATTTTCCGGATCAATCGGCAAACTACCATTCTTTTGTGGTTCGATAATTTTAGCTCCAAATACAGAATCTTGAATCATTTTTATTAAATGTGGTTGATAAATATCACCATTATTAATTAGTGCTGCATAATTCACTGCCAATTGCAACGGGGTCACTAAAATTTGACCCTGACCAATAGATAAATTATAAGTATCTCCCAAATACCATTTATCATTATAATTAAGCCGCTTCCATTCAGGGGTCGGCACCAAACCTTTGGACTCACCAGTTAAATCAATGTATGATAATTGTCCAAAATTCATTTTTTTTAAATAGCTTGCTAATCGATCAATTCCTAAACCATTAAATTTTTCAGTACCGCCACCAATAGTATAAAAAAAGGTATTAACTGAATCAGCAATTGCTGAATAAACATTTGTTAAGCCATGGCCGCCAGCTTTCCAATCAGCAAAAAATTTATTTCCAGCCCAAAGGCCGCCAGTAGACATTATTGTTGTCTGGGGGGTAATAATTTTTTCTTGTAAAGCAGCGGCCGCAATAAAAGGTTTAATGGTAGATCCAGCAGGATATTCTCCAGAAATAGACCGATTAAATAAGGGCTTATTTCCATCTTGTAAAATATTTACTACTTCCTGGTTTTTTTCTTGCAAGCCAAAATTATTTGGATTAAATAAAGGAAACGACGCTAGGGCTAATATATCTCCATTTTTAGGATCTAAAGCAACGGCAGCGCCCTTTTTCAAATTGGCTAACTTTAAATATTTATTCATGCTATCTACTACCACCTGCTGTAATCCACTATCAATAGTCAAGGTTAAACGATCGCCAGAAATAGCATCAACAGAGGCGTAGACTTCTCTAGTCCGACCTAAATTATCAACCTCAACTTCCCTTTTCCCCCGGATTCCACGTAACTCCTCTTCGTAAGCCGCTTCAATTCCTGACCTACCTATACTATCGGTGAATTGGTATATTTGGTTCATTTTTTTGTACTCCTCACCCGACAACAAACTCATATATCCTAATACATGTGATAAATATTCCGCTTCGGTATAATCGCGACGACTAGCGATTTTTACTTCAACCCCCGGCCAGTCAGTTGACTGACTCATCAATGTTAACGCTTGATTATGGTTCAATTGTGTATATAGAACTTTTGGTTGATAAGAATTGTAATCTAAATCATCTATTACTAATTCATAATTATCTTTGCTAGCTATTGCCTGTAATTGTGAAAAAATACTATTTCGATTATAAATATCCTTGGGTAAGTCAGCTGGAACAACAATCAAATTAAATTCTGCTGTGTTGGAAACAAGTTTTTTGTTCTGCCGATCCACTATCAAACCGCGCTGAGCCGGTAGTATTTCTAAACGGATTCTATTACCTTCGGCAATAGTACGAAATTCATCGCCTTGAGCTATTTGCAACCACATTACTCGTCCGCCTAATATAGTAAAAAAAATCACGAACACCAATAACAAGATTCGTGGAATTCTGGGTTCAATAACCCGGTTAAGCGAGCCAATTTCTTTAGCAGGTATTCCAGTACCTTCGTATCTTCTATCTGAATAACCAGCTAACTCACGATCCTTAATGCTCCCGCCTTCGATTCGTATTACAAATGGATCCCTGTTTCTAATCATACAATTATCTGTGAATAAATGATGGACTTAATCGTTTTATCAAAAAAATTAACAGACTCATTATCACTAAATTAATTGATACGGAAAATAAGTATATATAAATTCTGGTAAAATCGGGAAATATTAAACTATATTGAAATAAATAAGACAGCCAACTCATTATCCAATAAAAAATGTAAAATAGTACTAGCCAACTGCCAGCTATTAGCAATAATACTGACAAATTACCAGCCACTAATTTGCTCTTGATAAATTTATTCCAAATTAACCATGCCAACATTATTGAAATTGTAGTAATCGGTAATACTGGAAAATATGTTAAATCCCAAAAAATACACCAGGTAATTATTATCACCACGCCAGTTCTCTTGTTAAAAATTGTACTAATCGCTATTCCAATAATTAAGGTAAAAAAAATATCAAAGTTTAATAAGCTACTTACTAAACTCTCAAAAAATATTAAATCTATGCTTAATATAATTGCTATTAATACCGGCATAGTTAATTGAAATTAATTCAGAGTAATATTAGCTGTTACAATTTGCAAAAAACGTAATTTAGTCAAATCAATAGCTGGCAAGAGGATGGCGCTTTGAAAAAAATTATCTTCTTTTTTTTCTACAGACATAATCTTACCAATAATTAAACCGCGTGGAATAAGCTCGTCTAAACCACTAGTAATAACAGTTTGCCCCGTTTCTACTACATCGTCTACTGGCAAATAATTTAATCGCGTTCCCAAATTAAACTCTCCTTGTATAATTCCGCGAGAGTTATTAGTATTTAAAACTTCAGCATTGGCTAGTGCCAAGGGAGATGTTATTAAGGCAATTTCGGAAAACATTTTCTGTACATTAACAACTTTTCCCACTAAAACATTACCAGCAATTACTGGCAATCCGTTTTTTATATTATGATAATTACCTTTATTAATAACAAAAACTATAGTGGCCGGCGATTCCCGGCGACCGATAATTTCTGCACCGGTTGTTGTAAAATTATAAGACGGCAGTAAATCTAGTTCCTGACGAAGGCGAATATTTTCCATGGTTAAATTTTCTATTTTAGATTCATTATTCTGCAGCATTGATAATTCATTTTCCAATAATGCAATTTGCTCAGTCAACGTACTCTTATGGAAAGTATTATTAAATTGGTCATCAACATCTCGACTGACTCTATAACCAATAAAAATGGGTGTGCCAGACACTGGCTGTAGATATGTAAGTAAATAATCCCAAAAATAACTACGCAAAAAAATTATCATCAATATAATAACTAAAAATATGCTAATATATTTAAAATAGCGCGACTTAAACGTAATCATAATTGTTATCTAATAGTAGCGGCTTCACGCCTTGGTAATAACAAATCAGTTGTATGTTCTAAATCCTCTAAAATGATACCCGCTCCCCTTACCACACACGTTAATGGGTCATCAGCAACTTGTACTGGTATAGCCAATTCAGCGGCAATTAATTTATCCAATCCTTTCAGCATTGATCCGCCACCAACCATAACGGCACCGCGCTGATAAATATCAGCAGCCAGTTCAGGTGGTGTATTTTCAATAGTCATCCTAATATTTTCTATAATTATTTTAATATTTTTTATTAATGCTTCTCTGACTTCGCTATCGCTAATAGTAATTTCTCTTGGTAAACCAGTAACTAAATCACGACCACGCACTGACATACTTAACGGTTTTGCCTGATTAATTGCTGAACCCAATTTGATTTTTATTTCTTCGGCTGTTTTTTCACCGATTAACAAATTAAAATGGTCTCGAGTATACTGAATAATATTTTCAGTAAATTCATCACCAGCCATGCGTAGTGATTGTGAAGTAACAACTCCACCTAATGAAATAACTGCTATTTCTGTCGTTCCGCCACCAATATCAATTAACAAATTTCCACTTGGCTCTCTAATTGGTAACCTGGCTCCCAAGGCAGCGGCCATTGGTTCTTCAATTAACATTACTTCTCTGGCACCAGCAGATATAACAGCGTCTTCAACTGCCTTACGCTCTACTTCTGTTACGTCTAACGGAATACCAATGACTACTCTTGGGCGTGGAGCAATACCCATGCTTTCTTGGTGTACTCGATCAATAAAATATTTGAGCATTTTCTCTGTCACTTCAAAATCAGAAATTACACCATCAACTAATGGCCTGCTAGCTATAATGTGGGGCGGTGTTTTGCCAAGCATTTTTTTTGCCTCTTCTCCCACAGCCAAGATTTGATCAGTTCTAGTATTAACAGCAACGATCGATGGCTCATTAATTATTATTCCTTTGTCTTTAACATAAACCAGCGTATTGGCGGTTCCCAAATCAATACCCATATCACGAGAAAAACTTCCTAAAAACTTTTTAAACATATGTCTTTAGTTTAATGCTTTAATTGTTTTTGTCTAGAGCTAGACCGACTTATTAGCGAACACTTATCTTGTTCAATAATTGCTGCTTAGTAATTAGCTCAGTTTTAGGACTTTCACGTGTTTTGAATTCAATCTTCGAACCAGACTTATCACTTATCACTATTCTGTAGGGTATTCCCAATAAATCACTATCTTTGAATTTTGTACCGGCCGACTCTAGACGATCATCAAATAATACTGCGACATTATTTTTTAATAAAAAATTATATAACTCAAATGCTTTTTTTTGTATTTTTTTGTCCTTACTCAATACCAGCAAATTAACTAAAAAGGGGGCAATAGTTTTGGGCCAAATAATTCCCTTATCATCATGACTGACTTCCACTACTGTTCCCATTATTCGTCCAGGACCAATTCCGTATGACGCCATAATCACCGGATTTTTTTTACCAGCTTCATTTGTATAAAATAATCCCAAAGACTCGGAAAATTTTGTTCCAAGTTTAAAAATATTCCCTACCTCGACTGATTTACCTTGCTGTAAAATACCAGTATTACAAAAGTTACACTTATCACCCGTTTTACCCTTAGCTACTTCTTTATTTTGAGCGTATTTACAATACTGACAATAAATAATAGTATCTTCACCCGCTTCAGTTAAAACTTGAAATTCATGACTGTATTTCTTGGTAAAAGCTCCACCAGAAGCCTCTACCACTAATACCTCTAAACCACAAAGTTTAAAGATTTTAATGTATGATTGTTTAACCAATTCATAATACTTATCCAAATCAGTCTCGCTCGCATGAAAACTATATAAATCCTTCATTACAAACTCACGAGTCCTAATAATACCAGATTTCGCCCGTGGCTCATTTCTAAATTTTGTTTGCAATTGATAAACATACTTAGGCAAGTCCCGATAGGACGATATAAAACGTGTGGCTATGCGAGTAACAGCCTCTTCGTGAGTCCAAGCTAGTCCCACAGCTTGTCCGGATTTTTCTTCAAACTTATACATAATCTCTTCTGGTGTTATCCAGCGATTAGTAGTTTCCCAAAGCTCTTTTGGCTGCAGTGAAGTCATTTCCATTTCTTGCGCACCAATAGCATCCATTTGCTCACGAATAATTTGTTCAATTTTTTTAAAAACCTTCCAACCTAAAGGTAAATAATTATATACGCCTGACATTTGTTTATCAATATACCCAGCTCTAATTAAAAGCTGGGCATTAACCGCCTGCTCATCTGTTGGTACGTTTTTGGATGTTTTAGTAAATAATTTTGATTGTAACATAAGATAATGATAGCAGATAACTCACACTATGATAATATGGGACCTTTCGCACGAATTACATCATCTATATAAGATTACTTTGTAATGAACCTGATCAGGTAGCGAGTATCATTATCTAAGTTTTGTGATAATGAGTATATTCCGACAAACTTTTTCTGCTCTCTTTCAATAAACCCGGCTTGCTGTAAAATAATTAAATGCTTAGAAGTTGCTTTTAGCGATAGTTTAATTTGATTGGCTATATCGCCTACCGACATTTCTCTTTTCTCACCAATTAACCGAATAATAACTAAACGTCTTTTAGACGCTAGAGCTTTGAATATTCTTTCTAAATTACTTATTCCCATGTCGCTATTATATCATCATACGACCATTCGCGCGAATGGTCGTATGATGATAGTAAACAATTTACAGAGTAGTGATGGGGCGGGATTGAGTAATGTAAAATTTGCCGCTAACATAAGCCCACTCTATATCACAAGGAAAACCATAATGTTTTTCTATACCCAGACAAATTTTTGCTAACTCTACAATTTGCTTACCAGTTAATTTTTGCCTGCTTTTATTTTTGTTTGGTACATTTTTCCAGACATTACCGCCTGCTGGTTTTTTTTGCAGAAATCTCGCTTGATCAGATATATTAATATCTAACAAAGCAAAATTTTTCTTATTTATCACATAAGAATCCGGAGTGATTTGACCGGAAACCACTGCTTCGCCCAAACCTATCCCTGCTTCTATAATCATTTGATTTTTATCCTTGGTGACGGGGTGTACAGTAAAAGCAATGCCAGCGATTTCTGATTGCACCATCTGTTGCACTACCACCGCTACTGAAACTTTAGCTTTATGCAATTTTTTTTCATGACGATAAAAAATAGCCCGTGGTGTGAATAATGAAGACCAACAATTTTTAACTCTGCCCAATAAATTTTTCTCTGTAGTGTTTAAATAACTTTCTAACTCCCCTGCCCAACTAGCCTGAGTTGAATCTTCTGCGGTGGCTGATGAACGTACTGCCACAAATTTTGCCTTTAACTTATTAAATTCAGCTAAAATTTCTATTTGTAAATCCTTAGGCATACGAGCGTCGTGAATAAGATCACGAATCACATTAGAATAACGATCCACACTGTTAATATCCTTATAATTAACCTTCGCTAGCTGTGCCTCAATATCTGCCTCAATTTCAGTTTCATGAACAAATCTATCAAACGCCTGAGCTGTGATAACAACCCCTGGCGGCACTGGAATCCCAGCTTGCGTCATTTCGCCCAAACTCGCTCCTTTACCACCAGCCAAATGAACGTCCTTTTTAGAAATTTTAGTAAAGGGTAAAATGTGTGTTTGCATATATTGAAAGTTTACCATAAATTTAAATATCATAAAAAGGGGTAAGACTGATTCTTACCCCTATATTAGCGTTTAATAACCCTGTGGTATACCCTGATCAATAAGATTAAATTTACCACCACCCTGCTGCTCGCACTCCACAGTTAAACCTTCCTGTAGAACCATATCACAATGAATAGGAACGGCATTAAGATTAGGATCATCTCGTTCTATACCAAAGGTTCCGTTGCTACCAAAAGCTATGTGACAAGTACCATAAATTTTCTCGCCTTCAGAAGAACCAATGTTCTCTGGGGTCTTACCTTGACAGGCTTTACCATTAGTACCTATTCCTAATTCAGCAATTCGGAAAGCGTGGCCTTCTTGGTTGTTACCGCTAGCAAGATATGCTTTTACTGATTCTGCCAACGGATTACCACTATCTACATCAAGAGGTGAACCGTTTAGGGAAACGATATGGCCAGCCTTAACTTCCACTCTTAATGGTCCAAGCTCGTTTATTTGATCGAGATTATGATTACCGCCAATTGGTCCATCAACCACTATTAGGCCATCAGCGCCTTCGATAAAAGGACTGCAAGCCCACTCACCAATGGGATAATTAGCTAAACTACCAGGTTTATCAATCTTTCCATCCTCAACCTCGGTTTTGTCAGTCCTGGGATTTAACCAGAAATCCGTACCAGAGATAGAGGTAATATGCACCCTCTTAACATCACTCATCTTCTGGCTAAGATATTCAGCTCTATGCCTTAAAACATCAACCGACTCTTCTACCGCTCCTCTGGTCAAAATTTCATAAGGATTATGACCTTTGGTAATGGAAATCAAACGAATTCTCCGTTTCTTAGCAAATGTCTTCAACTTGTCATACATTGAATCAGATAATTTTCCACCTAATTCATCCACTCGTTCTTTGGTAAAATAGGAATGACCTTGATCAACTGTTTGCTGAAATTTCTCTGATGATAGGATATCATCAAAAACACTCTTATCAGATACATCCGCTCTGATGGCAGAACTTGTTTCTTTAGAATGCGACCGCGACATTGAAGTTACAATCAATACCGGCCTATCTTTCATCTTATCACCGATTTTTTCTCCAAATGGCGCGGCTGAACGTGGTTCTGGTGGTACCACTACCATCTCGTAATTACCTTTGGTTCTGGGCTGCTGGCCTGTTCTTGTTTCTAATTCCTGTCTAATTGCCCCTACAAAATGTGGATTTAAGTCCATCACTTTGCTGTCGGTAATAAAAAGGAAACTCTCTTTAGTTGGATCAAAATCAAAACAATCTACAACATTACGAGCTACTCGAGTTAGACGCTCTTGATTTTCAATGAGCTCTTTGTTTGTTTCTTGTGTTTCAGACATATATTTCTCCTAATGAATTATGTTATTTTGTTTTTTTATTTTCCTATAAATATAACTTATTTGCTAACTTTTGTCAATCCTAAGCCATTAGCCATAGCCACACAGTGTACAATGTGCCAATAATAATCCTTTTCATTACGACTACCATCTTCATACACCACTCCTAAATCCAAATAAGGACATGCCAATAATTTCCAGTCACCTAAATACAATAACGCTTTCATCCAAGCATTACCAACCAAACCCATAGAAGGTACTATTAGATCTACTTTATTCCAAACGGCCGTTTCATATTCAAAGAAATATTCAGTCGCTTCATAACCACACTTTCTTAAATAATCAGCTAATTTTACATTTACCTCAGCAATGTCGTCTAATAATTTATACTGCCCAATATGACTAGTGGGACGTAAGCTAGACATAATCCCAACGCGTGGCTTAATTTTAATTACCTCTTCAATATATTTAATTATTCTATCAACCTCATGTATTTTATCCTCTATTGTCATTCCCTGATAAATTGAGCAAGTTGATACAACAAAGCAATATTCGCCTTTCTGCATGACCCCAGGCGCAACCTTACGATTACTAGGCAATAAAGGTTTGTTAAATTGTCGGTGAAACTCATCCAAAGTAAAAGAATCCTTCACCTGCCCCCTGACTATACCATCAACTTTTTTTTCTTTCAGTAATCTAATAATAATCTTACTTGCTTCATCATCATTCAACTCAACAATGTTTTCAAAACCGTCCACTTTAGCTCCTACCACTACTAGGTCGGCATATTGGGAAGCTTTTTTTAAACTTTCTATAGTTTCGTAAATTGGTCTCATTATACCAATAGCTATCCTAGATCTCTGTTTTTTTGCTCCTTCTAAAATTTTTTCAGAAATATTTAACATAATAATTAGTCATTAAAAATAAAGGTCGGCTCATTGTAATATCGAATTTTGCCAAAAGAAATTCTTGCATGAATCATTTTTTGCAACTTACTATTAACCATCATTAAAGAATATTTCCCGTACAACCATTCCATAGGTATATCTACTCTCAAAGCACGGCCTTGAATAATATGTCTTGTTATTCCGCTTGGTACAAAAAGGCCTAGCTTAACCACTTTAACAATATGATGATGAAAAAATTTATTAAAAACAAATAATACAGTACTGCTAGGATATTCTTTTTTTAACTCCCTATAATCATCCTCTAATACACGATTAAAGCTATACTTGCCTTTATAAATTTCTACTATTGAATTAAGTACAAATATCTTATCATTAAAACTACTTGAACAGTTAGCAATATATATAGACCGACCATCGGTCAAGTAGGCAACGGCATATCCTTTTGATATTGAACTTTTCGCAATCGAAACCGATTTAACCTTTTTAAAATTCATTCCGTCAGTGTTTCCTATTATCTGTTTCAATGATATCTTGGAAATAAAATGATTCCAAGTTAATAAATTAACTTCCGGTATTATATATTCAACAACTTGTACTAAAATATACTTAAAACCCAACTCTCTAAGACATGTGGTTCGATTAGCGCCGTCTAGCACTAAATACTTATCAATTGATGATATGTAACTTACAATCGGTGGATTAGTAAACAAATCAGCCTGATTGATTAATTTTTTTAGTCTTAAAACCCTACATGGATCAACTGTTTCATGTAAACATAACTCACATATTTTTACTATTTTTAATTTAGGTAAATCTTTCATAATAATTTGACCTCACCATTTTTTAAATCCAATCTTATTTTAACTCCATTCTTTAAAACTTTACTAGCCACCTTAGTTCCTATTATACAAGGAATACCTAACTCCCGCGAGATGATAGCAGCATGACAGGTTAATCCCCCCTCATCACAAACTATTGCCTTAGCTTTACGCATTAATGGTACAAATTCGGGACGAGTCATAGTGGTAACTAAAATATTTCCCTTGGTAAACTTATCACGATTCACATCTAGCACAATCTGCGCTCTACCGCTTATCTTATCCACTGGCGCCGAGGCCACTTGCCCTTTAATTTCTCTGTTTAAACTACCCTTAAAAAATTGATTCCATAAAATTTGCGCCTGCCGACCGACTAAAATATCTTTCTTAACTTTACCTTTTTCTTTAGTTGTCACAAAAACTACTAAATTTCGTCTTTTGTTTAATTCAATAACGGAAATTTGTTTGCCTTTAACCAGAGTTTCCACTACTTCTTCGGCTAACATATATTTTACCAGCCACGGATTTATCTTTATTCTCTTGGCTATTTCCTGAACATAATTTTCTACATACCAATTACCATATTGCGCGCAATGTTTTCGTTCATCTATTAACCTACTCCACCAAGAAAGAAGTCGACAGGATTTTACTAATCTACTGGATAAATCAAGTTTCCTATATAAAAACCTTTGTTTTGCTTTTATCCTGTGTGGTTTATTAAGAAGCTGATTTAGTTCCTTTTTTAATTCAATTAATGTTTTTTTATGAAAATCACTTTTTATCTGCCACCAAACTACTTTCCATGTTAATGGTCTTCCTTCTTTATAATTAGATATCAACCAAATATACTTGTTAGCCAAATTAAACAACTTGTTTTTAACTTCAATAGTTAGTTGTTTTGATTTTACTATTCTGAAATTCTTAATAGCTAGCTTAAGTAAATCCATACGATATTGTTCCATAAAACTTAAGGTTGTCGGTGCTACTAAATCAATAGCGAAATCTGTTACTTGCTCCATCGAATATTCAGGTTTTTCTTTTTTTATAAGTTTTGGTAGGTGATAAGTTGTAAACACGTCAGCACATTCCTGCACCCAAGTATAACGCCAGTGCTCACGCAGTAATTCGACTATTTTAGTAAATGAATCAGCCAGCTCATATTTTGTCAGTTTAGATCTATTTTTTAAAAACCGCTCCCCTTCTTTAATAACAGCAGAAAAAACCTTTTGCCATTCACGATACCGTCTAATCTGAATAGATGGTCTTTTAATATATTGATTTAATACGTAATGCCAAATTTTTAACTTTTGACTTTCTGGGGTTTCTTCCCAACCGTAATCTTTTTTAACAAAACAAAAAATTATAGTAGGAAGTTTAGGATGCCAATATTTGGATTGCTCCACAAATTGCTGCATCCATTGAGAAAACAAAGGCACAATTGGCCCCTCTTCACTCCACCAAGTATCTGATTTTATGATTTTTTTATACTTCGCAATATTCATTACTCTTGTTTTTGCTCTTCCATAAATTCCGGCGAATTCAATTCCCATTCCTTGCCACGATAATTTAATGTCTGTTTCTCACCACCTATTTTAATGACCGGAAACTCAAATTCGGAAATAAATTTCTTTTCACCTCCAGTGCCAACTTCTATCTCTTCTAAAGTTTGTGAATCCAATTTACCTTGATGAGTAGCATAAGCTATAAAAGCATCAATGTCCCAACTGTGGGTTGATACCTCTATAGTGAGGGGTCGCCCAGGAAACAACTCTTTAGCAAAATTTTCTAATCTCCTCATGCCTTGAATATAATCTTGGGCCACCTTTTCTGGATTAGGACCTTTTAATATTTTGCCATCTTCCGTTATTATTTCTCCTTTATTTTTTACCCAATCAAATAAGGAGTCGTCCTCATCATCGTTATTTCTTTTTAATAACTCCAGTAAATACTCTGACTTTTTCTCTGCAACACCAGCGCTCTTCCAATCTGGTTCATTTGCTCTAGGACCCTTTTCAGGTACAAGCATTGAAAATTCTTTTAAAAATAATGGGTAAGATAAAACTATTTTTTTATCTGGATTATCCGCTACGGTTTTAGATAAAACCTCTCTGGTACATTGTGTTTCCTTATCGACCATACTCTCAATATCCTTTTGTTCATAAACTAGATATTGATCCGTTTGATCAGCTAATAAAGATTTGACTTCGTTAGCGCTTACCTGTGAAGTTGATTTAGTTCTTGGCAAATCCGAGGCGCCCAAAAACATCACCACCGAACCCGGTTCCGATGATTCAATTATATTCAGCAAATGTTCTCTGGTTTTTTCTCTAACTAATTTCTCGCCTTCTTCAGTAATACCCTGATAAAACTCACCGGAGATATTTGATCCTTCTTCAGGTTTGGTAGTCTTTTTTGTGTGACGTGCCATTAAAAACGATGTTTCTGGATTACCCATATAAAATATATTAATTATTATCTTTAGTATTTAATTTTCTCACAATTCCTTTGTTGGCGTCAACTTCAACTATATCATTATCCTTAAAAACTTCAGTAGCATTTTTAGTCCCAACTATACATGGTAGATTAACTTCTCTAGCCACAATGGCGGCATGACTAGTAAGTCCCCCCTCATCTGTTACAAACGCCCGACAACGACGCATGGTAGACACATAATCTGGACTCGTAGTTACGGCTACTAAAATATCTCCCTGAGCTATTTTTCTTAAATCATGTTTAGTTCGAATAATACAAACTGAACCGCGAGCTATTCCTTTATTGCCTATAATTCCCTTGACTTCTGACTTGGTATTGTCAGTAGTCGTAAATTTCTGTGAATTTAAAAATTTCTTCATCTTAAAACCACTACTAACTACTACTGGCCCGTTGTTAATATATACTAAACTGTAACTAGACATTCTCTGTTTTAATTCCACTACACTCACTAGCAATTTACCAGTTGCAAACCACATTTCCATCTCTGATTTCAATAAATACAGTAGCGCTCTAAATGGTAATTTATAACGTCGGGCTATTTCCTCAAATAATGGTTGAATAGTAAAACTCATACGGCGACGGTAATCATCCCGCTCATCTTTAATAAAAGCCATAGTATGAACCATTTGCAATAAGTCTTTTTCTGTTTTATTTGGTTTCAACTTTTTAAGTACTTTTTTAAAGGCCCGCCGGCGTTCTGTGTAAGAATTATTAAGGTTTTTCAAATCAGCACTCAAATCTACCTTATTTTGTTTTAACAAATTTTTTAGATTCTGAGAAAAATATTTTTCATCCCAATGGGTATCTATTACGTCGTAACAAGGAATAAAACCATATTTTTGTGTATGGTTGATAATTTTTTTATTAATCATTCGTTTGTTGAATTTACCAAATAAAACTAGCAAGGCAACTTTTATCAAATCAACTCTTTCCAAAGTAATGGCATTGGGGTAATCTGGTCCAAATATTATTTCCACATATTGAGCCTCTTGATTTGATTGTTTTATCTTGGTAAGCAATTTTCCTAAAATCTTTTTTGCTTCAGTAGCTAAAAATGGCTCAATAATAAAAGGTATCCAAATTGGCTTTAAAAAATGTTCCAATTGCGCCTTGTCCCATCTAACCCAAAGATCACCCAACTGCTGCCAGGATAACTTTTTTAAAGGCTGGCTTACTATCTTCTGGGTAGCACTTAATGATTTTTTCTGTGTCTGTTTTATTAAATTGACATAATATTTAAATGTTAACCAATTTTTACAAGTGGCGCGGTATACTTTTGTAACAAATTGCTTCCATTCTGAATCAATATAACAAATAGAATGATTGATTCCTGGCCCTGGCTTTACCAAACAATTGCGCAAACGAACACCAAAATGTTTTTTATAAAAGTCAGAAAAATACACCCGCATCACCAATTCAAAACGCGAAGCAGAAAATTTTCTGGCAAAATAATAAGTCCAAATTAATTTCGATGATTTTATCTTCATATTATAATTTTAACCCTTCCTTTTTAATAAAGTTACTACTCCATGGTTAGCGTCAACTTCAACAGTATCACCATCCTTAAAAACTTTAGTAGCTATTTTGGTAACAATCACACAAGGTTTGCTCAATTCACGCGACACAATAGCCGCGTGACAGGAAATACCTCCTTCGTCAGTCACAATAGCTGCGGCTTTGCGCATACCATACAGATAATCAGGATGTGTCATATTAGATACCAAAATTTCACCTTTTCTTAATAGTTTACAATCCTCTGGCACCATAACAATCTTAACTCTACCTTTCGTTTTACCGCGACAAGCCACATTACCCGTTACTTTTTTAATTTTAGTATAGTCAGAAAACTTTAATTCCTTATTTAATATTTTGGCAATCTCCCTCTTATCTCTAATTACTCTGAAAATACCACGGCGCAGATACATTAATTCTCCAGCTTTTATCTTTCCTTTGTTTGGCTTAATTCCTTTAGTCAAAAAATTAATTATTTCTTCATATGTTAAATGTGGCGCTTGATTACGATTTAAACCCATACGCCATTCTAATTCATGATAAAACGGTTGGATTAAATATAAAACTTCACGCCAAATCTCGACACGAACGGTTCTTAACCAAGCGTAACAGTTGAGCAATTTAGCTGTCTGATACAACTTGTGATATTTTCTTAACTTAGCTAACGCTTGCCTAAAATCTTTATTACGCTTTCGCCACAATTCATTATCCCGTCGTAAAATCGCCGAAGCCTTACTTTTTTTAACAACATAAACTAGAAAATCTTTTTTAGTAAACGGCTTGTCTAATAAACTATATACTGCCAGCCACTGATACTTTTTAACATGATTATTAATTTTTTTAGCTAAAATTCCACGCACCTGATAACAAAGTAATTTATGCAGCTGTTCTTCCATAATATTATGACGAATCGGCGTTGTAATTGCCTCAAAAATTCTATCAAATTCTGTTGGGTAATGTTTTTTAAGTTCTTGCTCAAACCACGGAACAACTTGCTCATTAGTCGCCCACGGTGACCAAAAAAAATAAGTATAACGTAAATGAGCTTGTTTGATTTCTTGATATAACTTAAACAAACTTTTATTATTTAATTTTCTTAATTTAACGGGATTATTTAACTTCAATGCAACATGCCGAAACATATTCCTGTCTACTTTAAAACGTTTTACAGCCTTATCCATAAAATTAGGCTGAAAAGTCTCTTGCGCCAGTTTACTCATTAATTTATTCCACTCTGCTTCTTGACTGTAAAAATCAGCTTTATTTTTTGTTGTATTAACTATTAAAATATTTTTTATTTCATGATATGGATTATTTATAAACCAAATAAGGCGACCAAAATAGTCGTGCTGTAAAGTATGTTTTCTATTCCAAAGATGAAACAAAGCCATAATATTATCACAACTTTTTTATTATACCTTTATTTGTATCAACTTCTACCATATCTCCAGTTTTTAAAATCCTAGTCGCAAATTTAGTGCCAACGATACAAAGTTTTTTAAGCTCCCTAGAAACTATAGCAGCATGACAAGTAATTCCTCCGGTATCAGTAATAACGGCTAAAGATTTTTTTATAGCTTGAATGTAGTCAGGCGAGGTCATTGCGGCTACTAAAATTCTGCCCTGAGGAAAATTCTTTATATCACTGTATTTTTTTATAATAAATACTTGTCCCTGAAGTATACTTTGACTGCCATAAATAACTAAACCACTAAAATTGCCAACACTTTTTGAAATTTTTTCCTCCCAATAATTAGTCATCAACTTTTCGGCTTTTTTACCATAAATACAATAAGCTTTCTTACTGGAAAAAAATACTCCAAAATTATTATTTCTCCTTTCGATTAGTTTTTGTTTAACCAACGGTGATACGTTGGCGCTGACTTCATAGGGCCAAGCATAATCCAATAAACGAGTTGGCACGCGGGAGCGACGAGCAAACTCTTTTAAAAATAAATCCAAATAATGGAGATATTGAAAAATATATTTTTTTCTTTGATCCTGCCACCAGATACAGTAACTTAGTTTGTTAGCTAAATTTTTTATTAAACGCCTGTTTTTAAGACTAGTTAAATAAGCTGTTTTTTTCTTTTTTATATCCTTAAAATAACTAGACAATTTTTTTAATTCTTTTCTGACCCCAAGTTTGCCTTTCTCTTTAACACGTCTTAAAAAATAATTATTCGATAAAATCTCAGTACGATAATAACTATTAGCCAACCAATAAAATTTTTGCTGATGTTTGGTTAACAACAAATCAAAGTCATTTTTATTTAATTTTTTAGCCAATTGAAGTAAAGCTATTTCTTCCTCTTGATAAAACAATGGTCTTATAGGAGCAGATAATACAGAAAAAGCCGAATTAATTCTATTAGCTGATAAGCGTTCCTTGGTTAATGCCTTTTTTAATAAAGGCTCAGCGCCATAGGCTGACATCTCCGGTAATATGCCAATTTCCCAAAAATTATAGACCAACTTATTAAATTTATACCATTCTGTTTCCAGTTCTTGATTAGAAAGTTTTCTCAAAATTTTAGCCGAGAGGTGTTTACAAAATTTAAATAAGTCACTAACCACTTTTTGCCAAATGAGCCAATATTTTTTATCTTTACGCGCTAAAAAAATGTCTCGGAACGCTTTACCTCCACTTTGATGAAGTGGTCCGAGGTTATTTATAAACAACATTCTTTGTTTATGGTAAATCGTGTACGACTCTGGCCAGGCATATTTCATGGACAAACTATTAATATGCCAACCAGCCGTCCAATGCGAAATTGCGATCAACCTTCCCGGTATCGGTCCCCAACGAAATAATGGTTTATTAGGATTTATCATAACTTCCTAACAATGCCTTTATAAGCATTAACTTCTACTTTATCACCATCTTTTAAAGATAATGTTGCCACTTGAGTACCTATAATACAAGGTATTTTCATTTCACGAGATATTATTGCCGCGTGGCAAGTAAGTCCGCCTTCATCTGTAACTATGGCACTAGCTAGGTTGATGATAGACATATATTCCGGTCGGGTCATCTGTGCTACTAAAATATCCCCTCTTTTCATTTTAGAAAAATCCTTGGCAGTATCAATAATCTTTACCCTACCCGTTACCAGTCCTTGTTGGGCCACAGAACCTTTGATAACATCTGTTTTCATACTTTTATTTAATATTTTCAATAAACTATTGGCTTGTTGTCCATAAATCCATTGACACTTTTTCTTAGCAGAACAAAGATAGATTGATCCTTTTTGTCGTTTCTTTAACTCATTTACTAAAGTAACAGACAATTTCCAGCCAGTTATCTCTTTAGGAATAACAAAACTGACTAACTCTAAAGGTAATTTATTTACCACGGCTAGACGTTTTAAAATCTGATATAAATAATGATTGGGTAAGCAAACACTGGTTTTCTTACGATAGTCCCGCCAATCCGCCATCTTACTAAACAAATAAAAAATATTCCGCAAGCCCCTGTGTATCTTTTTTACTTTCATTATTTTTATTCTACCGGCATTGATGTTTGTCAGGTGTATTTTAATTCGCTGAGCGTCTTTTATTAATTTGGACAAATGCTTAACTTCAGTCTTTATTAATTTAAAAAAATATTTTTCGCCCAATTCATGAACATAGGCCCAACTATTTCTATACCAATAAAAATTATTGGCATGTTTTTTCAAACCAGAACTGATATTCTGTTTTTGTTTCAGTTTTTTAATCAATGCTAACCGCGATAAAAATTCTCGCTTGACAAAGGTTAACTTACTTGGGCTAACCAATATTTCTATTTCGCTACTAGTCAACTTCAAGTCATATTTTTTCATTAATTGATTCAAAATAAACTCCCCTTCTGGATCAAACCACTCCATTAGCACTCCCATTTTCCACTGCTGTAAAGCCAAGATATTATATCTACTAACAAAACTCACTAGTTCCTGATCAGACCAGTATTCTACTGATTTCTTAAAAAACTTAGTACAGAAGCGCAACGAAGTTGATTGTTTTTTCTCCCAATCCTTAATCCAATTATCTATAAATCTTCTATACTTTTCCTGTCGGCGCACAACCCACCATGCTTTATCAGTCTGTCTATTTTTATCAAAAAAAGCTGTGTTATTATCCTCTTTCTGATAAATTATATTTCTATCATAACCTATAGTTTCATTAACACAGTGATAAGGAATAAAACAATAAAAAAATCGTAAGGCTCCACCTTGGCGATACCAATCAATGCTTTTAATATGTTTTATAATCTGCTTGTATTCCATATTAATTAATAATTTGTATAATTCCCTTATCAGCATCTACCTCTACTCTATCCCCATCTTTTAATGCTTTGGTAGCGATTTTTGTGCCAACAATGCAAGGTTTGCCTAACTCACGAGCGATAATTGCGGCATGACAAGTTATACCACCCTCGTCTGTAATAATGGCGCTGGATTTCTTCATAGCTGGGACGTAATCAGGCATAGTCATACCACAAACTAATACTTCCCCTTTCTTAACTTTTCTGTTAGCCTCTTCTGAACCGCTACAGACTTTTACCCGAGCTATTAATTTTCCTGACGACACCGGCGTGCCAGTAATTATTTTAGTTTTAATCGGTTCTAGATCTAAAACTTTATGAGCCAAGCTTAAAGCTCGAGATCCGCTAAACCTTCTTATACCAGATTTATCAACCAAAACATAAGCTGCTTTTTTGCGTTGTTTAACTTCCTGTTTATCAATTTTTCCAATATGCAGTAATTTTTTCATATCCTCATAATACAACCATTCTAAATCGTCCGGATTTAATTTAAATCTTCTACCAACCTCTTTAAGTAAAAGATAAAAAGAGTAGGCGGTTTTCATTTGCATTTCCTTACGATAATCATGTAAATAAGTATAGACATCGAAGAATTTAAGCCAATAAAAAACCTCCTTGCCTAACTTGTATCTTTTTAATAATTTTGTGCGCTTTATTTTAATTCGCTTAGGGCGATTATCTAATTTAAATAATTCTACTCGGACGGCTTTCTTATTCTTAAACTTTTTTAAAGCTGCTACATAATAACCAGTGCTTCTAATTTTCATACTTTCCCATCCCAAAGTCACCCACCAATGCTTTTGGTAAAGTTTTCGAATATCTCTTGTTTGATAATGTTTAGAGGCCAGTTTGATTATATCGCGTTCTTCTTTGGCTAAATACGATTCATAAATAGGCGTAGCTAAATTTTGATATAATTGAACAAAATCAACTTGGCTAAAACTTTTTGGTAAATTTCTCTTGATAATCTTAGCTAGAAAATCTTCTGACACAACATCAATAGCATCTACATCAGCATCTAAAAAACCATGCGCCGGAGCAGCTTTAATTAATAAATAATCATATAAATTAATTAATTCCTGATTAGAATACTGTTTTAAATTTAAACTTTTAATTTTATTAGCGGCTTGTAGTGCTTGCCTAATATAAAATTTAACTCGATCTATATGTTTTCGCTGTCCCCTACTGGTAGAACAAACCGCAAGAATTTTTTTACCTAAATTCCTAATTTCCTTATCATCCCAACCCCAGTACAGCTTATCGCCTATATTGATGTATAAAGTTTTATAAAACTTACTAACATTTAATTTAGGAGCAAAATATTTAATACCGAGCAAAACCAAATCCGCCCGATGCGGATGAATTGTTCCTCTAGTATACCAATACCATTTAGACATACTATTTTCGTTTTAATATCTTAATCAAACCACGATTAGCGTCGACTTCCACTAAATCGCCGTTACTAAATACTTTAGTAGCCACTTTAGTACCTACAATAGTAGGAATTTTTGCTTCTCTAGCTAATATAGCCGCATGAGATAACATTCCGCCTTCATCGCAAATTATAGCACCAGCCCTAGATATATACTTATTGAATTGCGGTCTGGTCATAGAAGTTACTAAAACACTATTTTTCCTGATCTTTTTAAAATCATATAAACTAGATATCAAACAAATTCGACCTTGATAGTATCCAGGATATACACTCAATCCTCTAATATTATCCGATAGTATTTTTTCTGATTGAATAAACTTTTTAAAAAATTTAACATCGTAATTTTTTAATACAAACATCCTACTACCAATAAACAACAAACCTACCTTTTTATTGTAATTATTAATAATCCTTTTGCTTAATATATCACTATATACATAATCAGCTATTCCTACTTTAGAGAAAAAACACTCAATATTAGGAACTACTAATTCATTATATTTATAGACATTCTTTAATCTTTTTATTATTTTTTTGATCTTAGCTGATGGTGAATTTAATTTAGATAGATAATCACCACCCCAATATACTGCTTGATGGTAAGCAAAAAAATCTCTGTATTTAGTAAAAAAATCTTTGCTAAATGATTTCCTATTCGCGTTATTTTTTAAAAAACTGTTAAACCAATCTGTATAATATATTAACTTTTGACAAATTCGATTAACAAAATCTTTGTTTTGAAGAAATTTCATACCGGCTATTCTAGAAAAACTATCGTACTCAGATTTAGAACGATAAAATATAATTTGCTTATTATCTTTTACCCATAGGGTCGCTGAAAATTTGACGCCAAAAATGCGCTTCATAGAAACAGCATGAGTTTTACCAAAAACCGAACAACTTAAAATAGATATATCCCTAACGGCATGTTGTGATAGATCTTTTGGTAATTTATTAATAAAACTCTTTAAATGCATAACCTAATCTTTTATATCATCGGCCATTCGACCAAGCTCTTCTAATCTATCATCATCAAGAACATATTCTGTTCCGCGAAAAAATAATTTATAAGATTTAATACCTTGCTCGTTCGTTGTTATACAAACATTAAAGGCCTCATTAAACTCTATCGGTCCACCAATTTCTACAATATTATTGAAGCCCCTAACCTTCTTGCCATCAACTTCTCTTAGAATGACTTCGTGTAAAAAAGCTGTGAGCGAAAAATCATGGCTCGTATTCACCAAATCAATCTTTGATCCAGAACATAATTTTTCTGTCATATTCATATAAACACTTAGTCTTTTAGCCAATAGTGCCGCGGTTTCCACCGGTGAATAAGTTTTAGGGTCAGGACGCCTGTCGCTAAAATTTAAATAATATTCATTCTGTAAACAATCACTTTGAGCAATTCTTTCTTGTTTATCTTTAGCATCTAATTTTTCAAAATCATCACCCAATGTCTCTTTTTTTATACGCATAACTTCCTTGGTAAAATTACCTTTCGGGTCATAATGAAAAGCTAACTCATCTTGTATTCTTTGTACTCCTTTTTCTGTAGTAGGAGAATTGTCGACGATTAATCTAGCAGTTTCTTTTGTCCTATCAGTATCACTTGAGTAAGATTTAATCATATCCTGCTTTAAAAATTTTTTTCCAAACTCACTACTCTTTTTTTTACCACCTTCTGTCAAAGTTGTCTCGGCTGTGTTAGTTGATAATCCTTTCTCCCCATGCCTAACAAACCACGCATTTATGATTACGTTACGACCATATTTCTCTCGTTCTCTGTTTAAACTTTCATTAATTCTTTCCATAGTAATTACTTAATAAAAAATTAATTATTTTTCTTTAATATAGTCACCACTCCATGATTAGCATTCACTTCCACTAGATCGCCATCTTTAAGCACCTCGGTAGCAATTTTAGTGCCAATAATACAAGGAATTCCTAATTCTCTAGCCACAATGGCGGCATGACAAGTGATTCCGCCTTCGTTAGTAACAATGGCCGCCGCCTTCTTAATACCAGCAATGTAATCCGGACGAGTCATTACTGATACCAAGATATCACCGTTCTTTACTTTATTTATTTCCCTAACCGAGCCGACAATTTTTACCCTACCAGATACTCGACCAACTGACGCTGTTAACCCCCTTATATCCATAACGTTATCCTTTTTATTAACCGGAAACATTATATTACGAATCTTTGCAACCCTGGCACTATGAGCGATAAAATTACCATCACCCCAAACAATTACCGCTACCCCTTTTTGTCTTAACTTTAATTCCCCAACCGATGGTACTCCAGTATTAAAAAAGTTTTGCACTTCATTGAGCAATAAAAAACGCGTCAGTACTTTAGGAATTTTCTTTCTCCTAGCCATTTCAGATAATATAGTATCGCCCATATAAATATTTAGATACGTGGCCTTCTTTCTTTCGTCTTGCCACCAAGTAAAATCTTCGGAAATTTTTAACAGAGTTAATAATGATCTGGAAAATTTATATTTTTTTAAAATAGCGGACTTGGTTTGCTTATTAACCTTGGCGGTATTTTTTAATTGATCATATTTATATTTTAAATCCGTTTTGGATTTAAGCCAACGCCCAATTTCCTTTTTAAAATAATCTACTGACAAGATATTTGAATTAGTATAATTATTCCTTATCCAAAAATACTTTCTCTGATATTTTTTAATGGCGATTAAATTTTTGGGGTGTCTAATAGCAATTTGCAATAACTCCATTTCCGCCTTATTAATAAAAGACTGACAAACAGGCGCGGTAGCTTTACTGAATATGTCAGTAAAATTAGATTGAGATTTTTGCTGACCAACTTCCTTTTTTAGTAATGATGCTATTAATTGGTCAGTCCCCAAAGCGAAATGATCTATAACCGCTGATGAAGTAAATCTCCTAAAACTTAAATTATGAAATTTCCTATATAGCTTAACCAAATCACCATCGCACATTTTTGATAAATTAATTGACTGGAAATGATCAAAAAATTTCTTAAAATTAATTTCATCTTTTTTCCAAGCGCTAAGTAATTTAATCGATAAATTCTTATTACTTTTTGCTAATCTCACTAAAATTTGCGCGCCACGTTTAATATCGGCCATATCTAAATACCAATCTGCTTTGCCGTCTTGGCAAAACCACACGCGTACCCAAGCTTCGGTTCCATCTGGTTTACGTTTTTCCTTAGCCACTTCCGCTTCACCAATGGTGTGCATATACAAAGGTGAACCATCAAACCGCTGATGATACCACCTTCTACCTTGTATTAATCTAATGATTGATTGGGGAATATCCGAGGACATATATCTAATTATAAACCATCTCAACATAATAATTGAGATTGGTCAATAAATTATGGCTTATTCTTGATATTTTATTTACCAAAGCTGGTTTATGGCGCTTAATATCTTATCTCCAAAACGCATTAGATCTTTATAAGTAACCACTACTATCAGCAACATTAAAAACATAAAACCAATTTGATGAACCAAGGCTTCAATTTTTTCACTATTAGCTTTGCGCCTGATTTTTTCAATAATCACAAATAAAATACGGCCGCCATCTAAAGCCGGAATTGGTAAGATATTAATAATAGCTAAATTTACAGATAGCAAAGCGGCAAACTGCAACACGTAAATCCAACCCAAACTAACAACCTGACCAGTTAAAACTGCAATACCGACAGGTCCTGCAACCTCCACACCCGCCTGGTGTTCACTTATTAGATTTTTAATAATCATTATAAATCCAGCTACTGTATCGTAAATTAAATAACCAGTGGTTTTTGCACCCATCCATAACGATTCATACCATGGGTAGGAAATAATTCCAGTCTGAACAAGGGTAACTCCCATGGCGGCTTTACCGCTAGATTCTGGCAATATTTTTGGCGTTACTTGTTTACTAATTTCCGATTTTCCCTGATCAACTATTATGGTAATGGGAATATTTTCACGATCAGCGATATAGTTTTGCACCTGTTCCAAAGAATCTATCTGATTCCCGTCTAGACTTAAAATAGTATCGCCCACTTGAATATTGGCTTGCGCAGCTGGTGATTCTGGTAATACTCCAAAAATTTGCACTTTAACATTTTTGGCTTGCGCTAAATTTCCTTGATCAATAATTGTTGGTAATCCTGATGTAAATCCAATTGACAATAATACAAAACATAAAACCACATTCATTGATACACCAGCAACTAAAATTACTGTACGCTTCCAAGCTTTTTGCGCTGCAAAACTATCACTATCTTGCTTACCTTCTCCGTTTTCACCTTTTAATTTTACAAAACCACCTAATGGCAATAAATTTATTGAATAGGTAGTGTTTTTTCTCTTGATTCGCAATAAACGAGGTGGAAAACCAAAACCAAACTCTTCTACTTGAACACCAAGTTTACGAGCAGTATAAAAATGCCCTGCCTCATGAGCTAAGACCAATACAGCCAAAATGGCAATGAAAACAATGATAGTAAGTAACATAATTAGTAACTGTAAGAGATTAGTGTAAGGGTGAATAAGCCCTTACTCTTCACTCTTACTCTATCTAAATCGTCATGATATCTTTTTCTTTAGCTTCTCCTAATTTCTTAATTTGCTCATTAAAATCTTCAACTATTTTTTGCAATTCCTTTTGTGCGGCAAACATTTCATCTTCAGAAATATCGCCATCTCGTTCTTGATTTTTTAATGTTTTGTTAATGTCTTCACGTATGGAACGAATCTGCACTCTGGTTACTTCTAGTATGCCTGCCATAATTTTTATTAATTCTTTTCTTCGTTCTTCAGTTAACGATGGTAAATTCAACCTAATAATTTGCCCATCCACTGTTGGTGTAATTCCTAAATTTGATATCTTTATTGCTTTTTCTATATCTTTGATAATACTTGGATCCCAAGGTTGAATAATTATTTGCCTGACTTCGGGTGCATTGATAGAGGCCAATTCAATTAACGGTGTCTTGGTGCCGTAAGCTTCAATCTGTATATTTTCAACTAAACTTGGGCTAGCGCGCCCAGTACGCAATTGATTGAGTTCATTTTTTAGATGCTCAATTACTTTATTTAATTTTTCTTTGATATTGATTGGTAATGCTGTCATATTATTTTTTGATTCTAGTGGTACCCATATAAACAATATTGGGATCGTTGGGATTAATGGTTAGGGCGGTAGCTGCTTGTTTGGCTGGTGACGGCCGCGTAACCCAATTAATACCTCCGTCACTAGAATAATAAATTAAAAAATTAAGTGCATAAAAAATTTCATTATTGGCTTGTGGATTTATGGTTAAAGTATTAATACCTACAGCGCTAGGCGGCGTAACCAAATTAATACTTGTCCAAGATTTACCACCATCAACAGTTTTAAATAATCCGTAAGCTGTAACATAAAACAATCCATCTACTGTTCCGGGAATAAAAATCATTTGCCGAAAAGTACCTGGTTTTTTTACCAGACTTTCAAGATTTGGCTGCAAATCTTCCCAGGTTAATCCTTTATCTACACTACGCCACAAGCCACGCGTGGGCATAGCTGCATACATAACGCCGGTTTGTAAATTCAAAAAAAGTCTAGAAATGCCTTTGTTAAAACGATAAAGCGCCTGCCAGCTGTTTCCAGCATCTAAACTTTTAAGTAAAGTTCCTTTACTCGTTGTGGAAAATAACACATCAAAATTATTATTGTCAATTATTATATCAGTTAAACTGACATCGGGAGTTCCTTCAATATAAATCTGCAACCAATTTTGACCACCATCTATAGTTTTATATATTTTATTACCCGAGGCTATATAACTAATATCTTTTTGTTGTGGATGAAGGGCTAAAGAGTTTACGCCAGCGCCAAAATATTTTTTCCATTGATCAGCTTCGTTTTCACTAATATATATTCCTGATTCTGGCGAAAGCGCATAAACTGTCTTACTATCCAGGGGTGAAAAAATTATTCTACTAACATTCATAGAATCAATAGTGACATTTGTTTTTTTACCCTTAGCCACAAAGATTTTTTGTTGCCAAATTACCCCATTATCAGAAGACTTAAAAACACCGCCTCCTAATGCTTTGTTGGATATGCCAAAAGTACACCCACTAAGAACTAAAATTATAACAAATAAACCTAATGCAATTTTTTTCATATAATCGTCTTAATGCTAATTAATAACCATTCTAGGGTTAATTTCGTATTGCTATTGGACATAATTTTGGCTCGGGCTTGTTCTATTAATTTAATTATTTGAACTATTTGATCAACTGATAATAACTCACTGATTTGAACCAAATCTTCTTTAAACGAATAAAATATTAGTCTGGCAAATTGCTGATACTTACATAATAGCAAATCCCTGGTAATTTCCAACCAATTTTTTAATAAAATCAATACTTTCTTATTATCTTGAACAAAATCACTCCCTTTTTTAGTAGTACTAGCTTGATTTAATACCTCTGTTTGAATATATTCTACTATTTGATCAATACTCTTAGTTTTAATAAAATTAATTAAAACATTACCCA
This sequence comes from Patescibacteria group bacterium, assembly GCA_041648575.1. Classification (GTDB taxonomy): domain Bacteria; phylum Patescibacteriota; class Patescibacteriia; order Veblenbacterales; family UBA10138; genus JBAZOT01. Next base: position 43,230 of record JBAZOT010000008.1, read on the forward strand.
TTTTAATAATATTATTTAAACTATTTTCGTCATTGATTATATTCCAAGCAACACCTGGGTTGCCTTGTGCTAAATGTATTACTGTTTCTGTATCTCGTTTTAATACATTATGAGCCGACAACCACTCTCTCATATCTTCAGCGTTCACTGGTGTTAAATTTATAACCTGACACCGCGAAACTATGGTTGGTAATAATTTATGTATATTATCCACAATTAATATTAATAATGAACGTGTTGTTGGCTCTTCTAATGTTTTAAGCAAGGCATTACCGGCTTCTTTATTTAATTTATCCGCTTGTTGGATTATTACTACGCGATAATTATTATTCCAAGAATGTAATTTCAAAAAATCTTTAATCTCTCTAATTTGATCAATGCTGATATCTTTTTTGACAGCTAAATTTTTTATCCATAAAATGTCTGGGTTATTTTCAATAGAAAAATTATCAACTGCATTAAACAACCGCTCAATAAAAAAACTTACCAATGTAGTTTTACCCACACTAGGTGGACCGCAAAATAAATAAGCATGCGTTAAACTTTCCTGCTTAATACTATTCTGCAAATATGTTTGAGCTTTATTATGTCCAATGACTTGAGTTGTCATAAAATTATACCAGTATTTATCAACTTGGATTGACTCTAACTACCAGGTTTAATGCTTGCCAAGTTTTTTCAGCTGTTTGCTGCCAAGAAAACAGCTGCAATCTTTGTCTGCCACGATTAATTAAGTTCTGCCTAATATTTTCGTTATCAATTATCATCTTTAATTTAGCTTGCCAGTCACTAACATTATTTACCTCCGCTAATAAACCGGAGTCAGCAATAACTTCTGGTAGAGCGCCGGCGTTAGACGCTATCACAGGCACGTGATGTGCCCAGGCATCTAACACTGGCAGACCAAATCCCTCATAAGCACCAGGAAACAACAACGCTGTGGCATTACTTAAATATTGCGAAACCACCTCTGCTGGTTGCCAGTTTAAATAAATTACTTGATTGTTAAGATTTAATTTTTTTATTTGCTGAAATATTTTATTTCCCCCGACCCCCTTACGACCGATTAATACAATTTTATGATTAATTAGATTATTTGATTTTTGTAACTGTGCTAATGCTTGAACTGCGGTTATAATATTCTTTTTTAATTCAACTCTACCAAGTATTAAGAAATATTTCTCCGGCAAATTTTTTATTGTAGTATCAACTACTGGTAATGTTGGCCCCAAATAAATGGCTACTACTTTATTACTGCTAAAAGGATAATATTTTTTAAATTCTTGTTTACTATAATCAGATATGGTAATAATCGCTGCCGATTTTTTAAAAACCCACTTAGTAACTATATTTAAAAATAATTTACTGCGCAAAGTATAAGCTTTTGGTATTTTTTTCCAGCTTATATCATGAATTGTTGTGACTGTTGGTTTGCAATACAACAGCGGAGGCACGTGCGATGGAATAAATAATATATCTAGCTTATCATGATTTGCCTGCCAACATAATCGCAGTTGAGTCCATAAAAATTTTGGCGGCCATGACAATACTTTATTTTGCCAATTATTGGGCAATTCACCAAATATAGAACCTAAAGATATTCGGGAATACAATATGACCTTAACATCTTTTGGTATAACCGATATTAAACTCTTTATTAAATAATAACTATAATATTCAACTCCTGTTTTTTTTGTCACTTCAGCTCTCGACGCATCAATGGCAACTATCATAACTATTTAGTTGACAGGATACTTCTTTTATATGATTCTAGATTATCTAGAGCGATTCCCGTACCCTTAGCAACACATAATAAAGCCTCGTCTGCAATATAAGCTGCTACTCCAGTGGCTTGTGTAAATAATTTATCAATATTTCTTAATAATGAAGTACCGCCTGCTAAAACCATACCTTTATCAATTACATCAGCCGACAATTCCGGTGGTGTTACCTGTAAAACAGACTTAACCGCCTGAATAATGCCTTCTAATTGAGTTTGAATTGCATCAGTAATATCATCTGATGTTATATTGATGGTTTTCGGTAATCCAGTAACCAAATCACGGCCTCTGATATCCATAGATAATTTATCATCCATGTATAAAGCTGAGCCAATTTTTATTTTAGCCTCTTCGGCTGAACGTTCTCCAATAGCTAAGCCAAACTTTTTCTTTACATAATCCATAATGGCATAATCCAATTTTGTTCCACCAATTCTAACAGAAGTATTAGCCACAATACCGCCTAAAGATATAACCGCCACTTCGCTAGTACCTCCGCCCATATCCACAATCATATGCCCCGAGGCGCTGCCTATTGGAATATTAGCGCCAATAGCAGCTGCAATTGGCTCTTTGATAATATATGCTGCTTTAGCGCCCGCGGCAATGGTAGCGTCAATAACCGCGCGGCGTTCGGTAGAGGTAATACCAGCCGGCACAGCGATCATTACTTCTGGTTTAAAAAATCTAATACCACCCAAAGCCTTATTAATAAAATATCTAAGCATGGCTTCGGTAGTGCGATAATCCGCAATCACCCCTTCTTTTAACGGCCTGGCCGCAACAATAGTATCGGGTGTACGACCAAGCATTTCCTTTGCTTCATCACCCACTGCCAATACTCTGTTATCAGCCACAGAAATCGCCACTACTGATGGCTCATTTATAACAATGCCTCGCCCTGGTAAATGAACCAGAGTATAAGTTGTACCTAAATCAATGCCTATTTTTCTATTAAACATATGCGCGTTTACTTTAACTAAAAAAAACCACTTAGTCAACGGCTATTAGAAAGCTATATTTTAATTATGACCTTATTCGTTAGCTTTATAAAATATATTGTTTATATAATTCTCTGCCATTTTTCGACTAGGAAAAAACATATTTTCCGGTAGTTTGTCTAGGTCAAACCAGAGCCACTCAACAATTTCCTCCGGCTCCATTATTTTTGGCTCACCAATAAAATTTTCACATAATAAACCAATGGTAATATAATGCTTGTCTGGCACCATATCATTACTTAAAGAAAAAACCTTAAATGATTTTCCCACTATTCCAGTTTCCTCTTGTAATTCCCTAGTGGCGGCTTGCTCGAATGATTCACCAAAATGAATTTTACCACCGGGCATAGTCCAGGTACCTTCACCATGCATTTCGCTCCCAGCTTTAACAGGGTCGCTATTTCGTAATCCTAACAAAACCTTGCCATCTTTTAAGACCATGATACCAGCACCAGCTCCAGTTATATTTTTCTCTTTCATATTATTTTCTAGTTAATAATCTAACGATGCCTTTATTAGCATCAACCTCCACTAAATCTCCATCTTTAAATACTTTAGTAGCAATTTTAGTGCCAATGATGCAAGGTTTTTTTATTTCGCGAGAAATAATAGCGGCGTGACATAATATTCCACCTTCGTCAGTCACAATCGCCCGACAGAGACGCATAGCCGGCACAAAATCAGGATGTGTGGTAATAGACACCATAATATCACCTCTTTTTACTTTCGCTAGGTCGTTTTTAACTAAAACTATACTTACTTTGCCCCTAGTGTAACCCGGCGAACCAATTATGCCTTTAATATTTTGCGCCTCGAATCTTTTATCTCGCTTTTTTCTTAATTCCCGAGCTATTACTTTTTTAGCTTCTTTACCAGAATACAAATTCAGTTTACCCTTTTTCATAAGAAGAATATGATTTTTAAGGCGTTTGGCAATCTCAAGATAGTTTGGTTTCCTACCGGTATTTAATAAATAAATAATCTCCTCGCGCAACAAAGCTCCCAATTGTTTAAGAGATAAATCTAATCTAGAAGCTACTTCAATAAATAATCTACGCCAATAAAAATAAGCTAATCGCCGCGCATCATCACGATCATCTTTATAAAAAGCAACTTGATGGGCAATGTTAAATAACTCTTTTTGTCTAGATGAAAAACGAGGATCTTTAATAAAACGACGAAAACTAATTATATTTTTTTTCAAAGACTCAAGGGAACGCTTTAATTCGCCAGCTGGATCTGATTTGAGTAATTTAGCTAATTCATTTTGAAAATGTGTTGCTGGCCAAGGCTTATCATTAATATCTAAACATGGTATCCATTGATACTTGTTTGTATGTCGAGTGAGTAATGTTTTTACTTGGTGAGGTGATAATTTATTCCTTTTAATTATTACGGCTAATTTGAGTAAGTCGCAACGTTCTTTAATAATTTGACTAGGAAAATCTGGACTAAAAATAATTCTTAAATAACTCTGCACCTTACTTTCATCTTGGACCTTCGTCTTAAATTCTTGTAAAACCTTAGTAGATAAATAATCAGCCATATAAAAACCAATCCATTGTAAAATAAGCATGGCTTCTTTGTGTATAACATAAGACTTATCAAATAAACTGGCTAATTTTTTATCTGTGTATTTATCTAAATGAAGATTATTTAAGAATCGACCATAGTTAATAAATTTATTTTTAACGGCACGATACCTGATTAAAAATTTCCTAAATTTGTTTGTGCTGGCGCATAGTCTCTGATAAATTCTTTCCAAAAATTCACTTAATTCCTTCTGATCTTGATATATAGCTTCATTTTTGTCTTCTGGAATTGTAAAAACATTTAATACTCTTGCCCCGAGTAACTTTTCCGTTAATTTAGAATTTAACGACAATAACACTACTTCCATTTTATTAATAGAATATTCTCTGGTCCACTGTTTTTGCCAATTAATTTCTGGCATAAATTATTTTCTCTTAAGAATTTTAACTATTCCCCTATTCGCATCAACCTCCACCAAATCGCCATCTTTAATGATTCTCGTGGCATTTTTGGTACCAATTATACAAGGGATTTTAAGCTCCCGAGCTATCACCGAAGTATGAGATAAAAGTCCTCCTTCATCGCCAATAATAGCTTTTACTTTTTTTAGAACTGGTAAATAATCAGGCATAGTTGTCACTACCACTAAAATATCTCCTTTTTCTACTTTTTTAAAATCCCCTTTGCTTAAAACAACCTTAACCCCGCCTCTTATCTTCCCGCCTCTCGAATAAACCCTTTGACCGCGCAAAACAGAAATATCATCAAACTTTATCTTTCTTCCACCCAATTCTCTATTCAAAATTGCGTTTGCTTTTGATCCTAAATATATACAAATTCTTTTATTTCGGGATATTAAAACATTATATCTTTTCCTCTCTTTTAGGGTTTTTGCAAATTTTTGAATGTTAATTTTCCGCCTTGTAAATAAACCTTCGATTTCTTTGGGTGAGGCCCAAAAAAATAAAGGTGGCTTAAGATAAAATCTCTTACTTAAAATATTAAAATAAATCCTTAATTTTTCATTTATCTTTAAAAGGATTGGGCTTACTCTAATTGTCTCTAATGTTTTTTTATCAAAAAACTTTAGAATCTTCTTTTCACCAGGCAAGGCGCGACCAATGTATTGAACGAGAATAAAAAAACTTAAAAATTTATAAAGCAGTTCACTTAATTCATTAAAATAATTTTTTAATTCTATATCACTTTTTTGTTCTAAATCTTTGGAAGTAAATTCTTTTAACCAAAAATCTAAATGATCCGTAATTTTCTTGGTTTCCTGCGCTACTTTAACAAAATCACTTTTCTTGAAATTCTTAATTTTCTTATATAACTTTTTTAATTCCTCTTCATCTCGGTAAGCAACTATTTTAGGATAGTCATTTACGTAAAGAAAATTTTTAAACCCTAAATATTTAAAATGACCGATTATAAAATTATGGAAAAATAACAAATTAAAGATTTTTGGATCTTGGCGTTCACCAAAAAATTCCCATTTTATTTTTTTTCTTCTTTTTTCTCGCATAAAAATTATATATTTTGTTTATCAATTCTGCCTAAATAAGGCTCTTTTTCAAATTTTTCTGCAAGTTTATTTAATTTATTCATATCAACTTCGTATTCCTGGCCACGAAATAAAATTTTTGATTGTTGTGTTCCCGCCTCATCTGAACTCATCATGAATTCAAAACCTTCCAAATATTCTACGCCTCCACCCATAAATTCTTTAAATTTGTTAAAGTCAGAAAAATCAATTCTTTTTCCCTCCCCATCCTCCGCTACTATCATTTTTCGTAAAAAATTTCCAATTACTGAATCATGGGTAATGTGGTCTAATTCAATTTCAAAATTAGATCTCGCCCTTTCGGTTAAAATACTATAACGTTTAATAAAATAAGCTAAACCTGATGTCCAACTGTCTAAATCTTCCTGCATAAGAGGTTCTTGAAGAGTATATTCAAAAACTCCGACATCGCCCTTTTCTGACCTTATTTTTTTGACCTTAAGGGCAATCTCATCTAAGTGTTTCCATTTGGGCGGAGCCAATTCTAATCTAACTTCTGTCTTAAAAACCCTCTTTTTAGAGTCTATCTCTTCTATACCACTTAAAACCCCTTCGGTTGTTTTCTGTGCTCGCTCAAAAGGACTAGTTCGAAATTTAATTCCATGTGCCGGCACTTCTTTGGTTTTCCCTAGATCCTCTGCTGTTTCTAGACCTAATTCTGAAAGCGTGCCCTCTTCTGTTCTGGCGCCATGCCGATAAAACGAAGTGATTACTTTAACATTTTTACCACGCTCCAATTCCTGTTTTTTAGTTTCAAAAATATTTTCTTTTTCAAATGATGACATAAATTTAAGCTATTAATTAGTTTATAATTTTCTCACAACCCCTTTATTTGCATCCACCTCTACTAAATCGCCGTCTTTAATAATTTGAGTGGCATTTTTGGTACCAATTATACAAGGCAAATTAAATTCACGCGCTACTACCGCCGCGTGAGAGGTAATACCACCCTCATCAGTAACGATTCCTTTAACTAACCTTAAATATGGCACAAATTCCGGCCGAGTCATAGAGGTAACCAAAATATCGCCCTGCTTAATTTTACCAGCTTGCTTTTTGATATCTATAACTACTTTCGCCCGACCAATAGCTTTCCCTAAATTACCAACCAAACCTTTTATGACACGAGTAGACTGCCGCATAATCATAGCATCCAGCTTTTTTCTGACCAATATAAAATCGCGGCCAGTTAAGACATACTCTCGATTTAAAAAAGTAAAATTGATCAACCCTTGTCTTCGCTCGCGTAAACTTGCCTTATTAACTTGACCACCAGCCAGTAAAACCAAGACTTCTGGTAGAATCAAATATTTAGACAAATTAGGAGCTAGATGATGTTTGTTTCCCAATCTTTTAACAAACTCTAATAGCCAATAGTTCGCCTGTATATTGGCTTTTTTCCTCAAATCCTGCAACCCAGTCATTTCGCCTAACATTAAAAGACTATTAATATCATTTTTTTTAATGTATTTACGTAATGATTGTTCTTTATGAGTTATTGGTATACCGCCCGAACCAATCTTTAAATCAACCTGCTTCAATTTATAAAAAAAATAATCAACAGTTAAATTTTTAATATCTCTATAATTATTACTTATCCAATAATAATTATCACGGTGTTGGAGTAGTTTTTTATATAAATTAGGGAAATCTTTTTTAAATTTTATTAAACTAGTGAGGCGCCCGCTGTTCAATTTTATTTGTTTTAAATCCTCTTGTTCATCAACAATAAAACTTTTTGGAGGCTTTGCAAAAATTTTTATAGCTGCCAGCGCTTTTGCCGAATAACTATATTTTTTTAAAAACTTACCGAAAAAATAATCACTATATCCATAAGTCATCGGGCCGGTTACAGGATAAACCGTGGCAAAGACAGTTAAATATAATCTTATAAACTGCAAAAAATCTGATTCCAGTCTGGAAGATTTTAGTCCATTTTTTTTTAAATAATCAATAAAACTATAATATTTTTTACTAACCACTTTCACATCCTTCTTTATCTTACCAAGCAACTGCCGATTAAAATTCTTTTTACCCTTCCTTAAATATTCATCGGCATCAAGCAACCACTTTACTTCTCCTAATTCATTAAAAACACAAACTATTTTATCAATCCCCAAACCAGGATAAATTTTTTCTA
>JBAZOT010000009.1:0-42540 GCA_041648575.1 Patescibacteria group bacterium
TAGTAGATGGTTTTGCTCAAGTAGGTACAGATAATAAATGTGGAACACCAGATTTAGCAGATAGTGAAAGCCGTTTTTGTGGTTTAATTGATCCCAATTGGATAATTCGCGCTCCAACTTCGCAATGTCGTATTAAAGGAGCGGGTCAAATGTTGCAGGCAGAGAGTGGTGGTAGGCAAGATACTTGCGTAGATGAGGAACAATGTGTGGCTGAAGATGAAGCTGGCAATTGTCAGTCTTGGGGCTATTGCTTGGCTGAAAAAAATATTTGGCGTTTTTCTGGCGATAGTTGCGAGTTTCCTGCTGGTTCGGGTTATTCGCCGTTTGCCACTTGCCAGACTTTTGATTCCGTCACCGGCAATCAGTTATCAGTACTAACTAATTCTTTGGAAAATTATAATGACGGTGTTTGCAGTGGTGCCGCTAGTTGCAGTTGGTATTCTAGAACTTTGAATGCCCAAGAGTCAACTGGTAGTGTTGATCGTTACGAGCAAGACGAAGCTAATCGTTTTTATTTAAAAAATATTGATAAATACAGCTGTCAAGCTTCTGAACAAGGGTGTACAGCGTTTTTACGTTTGGCAAATATCGATGCCACGGCCGTCGCTGGCGCTAGTGGCAATAATCCGGCTGAAAAATTATTAGATCAGGTGGTAAATGTCGATAGTGCAACTATTGAGTCAACCTATTCTAGTTATGCCAAAACTACCAAAACCTATCTTAAACAGGCGCCAGATTATTTGAATTGTTATGATACTATTGCCGCCGGATTAGCTAACACCAGCAATGATTCAGAGCAATGTAAAAACTATTTAAACTGGTGCTCTAGTTATGAAGTTGGCTGTGAGTTGTATTCTTCCCAACAAGGCGCTCCGCCCGTGCCAGCTATAATTCAGGCTGAAGATTTTTGCCCCAACGAGTGTGTTGGTTTAAATTCTTTTATTCAAGCTTCATCATTTTTTGAACCAACGACAACTAATGTTGATTTTATTCCTACCACTGCCAAAACCTGCCCAGCCCAGGCAGCTGGTTGCGAAGAATTTACTAATATTGAACAAACGCCTTCAGGCGAACAAAAAGAATATTATGTCAAATTGCGGCAATGTATTTTATTAGATGATCCCAGTGTAGCTACTTTTTTTACTTGGGTGGGGTCTGATTTAACTGGTTTTCAATTAAAAACTTGGCGTCTGCAATCTAGTGATATTAATAATTTAACAACAGCATCTCCTGTAGCGCCTTCTGGAGATTGTGAAGCTGATTTTGGAACCAATCCAGATTGTAAACAATTTTATAGTATCGGTGGCACTATTTTTTATCGTTTAGCTTCAGATGTTGTTACTGCTTCCAATGCTTGTAGTAAATATCGGGCAACTAATGTTACTGGTCCTGCCAACCTGCCTGACAATTGTTTGGCCACTAACGGCGAGTGGGATAATAATTTAAGCGCTTGTATTTATCACGCCATTCCTAATGAAGGTGTAAAATGCGAAGCAGTTTCAAACGGCTGTCGCGAATACAAAGGCCCAACTGCTAATAATATCCAGTTAGTTTTTCCAGTTTCCACTTTTGGCGACCAAGAGCAAGTAGAAGGCCAGCCAGTAGATGCTACTCCTGCCAGCGGTTGGGGTTCGGGTGAAAACTCCAATGAGTCGCTTAATGCTTTTGGTCATTCTTTTGCCTCGGGTGTTTCTGGTGCTGATAATGTGGTGACTCGGTATATTGAAAAAGGGATTAGCCCTGATCACCGTTATTTAATTACTTTTTGGGTTAAACACTATGATCATACTCCAGTAGTTGCTCAATCAGCTCCAGTTGGTTCTATACCAATAACCGCTTCTATTACAACATTAAGCGATGATTGGCAATTTTATAAAATAGAAATTTTATCGCCTGGTGATGTAACTGGCGGTATTTTCTTAACTATTAGAGCGGATCAACAATTTGTAATTGATAATATAGTAATGAGAGATTTGTCTGATACTTTTTATGTGATAAAAAATTCTTGGAACACGCCGTCCATTTGCGGCGCGGAATATTTGGGTTGTAGTGCTTATACAGATCGCAGCGGCAAAACTGCAACTTTAACTGGTTTTAGCCAGCTGTGCCGCCCTGAAGCTATTGGCTGCGAACCCATGATTAATACTCAAAATTCAAATATACCTCAAACAATTACTACAGTGGTCGGGGCGCCGGCAGTTGATATCGTAACTCCAGCAGATAGCATAGTTTATCGGGTTTACGACCCAGCCAAAGCGTGTGCTGACAAAGCTGAGGCTTGCCGCTTGGTAGGACAGCCCAGCTTGGATGTATCTGGCGAAGTAACCGGTTGGGGTGATAAATTTGTACGCCTTGACCCGGATAACTTTAATGTTAATAATCCTACCAGTCCTTTATGTACCAAAGCGCAGGATCGTTGTCAGAATTTTACCAGCAATAAAGCCACAGCAACTTTTAAAGATCCCGGCAACAGCGTTTGTGAATATAAACAAATGGGAGCCGCGGCAGAATATAATTGGTATAAAAAAGGAACTAATGAGCCGTGTAATTACTTAATTAATTCAAGTTTTGAAAAAATAGAAGATCATGGTAATAATTTGGTGGTTGATGGCGATTTTGAAGGCACTTTATTTAATTGGAAAACAGATCAAGTTAATGATTGGAGTATTAGCGCTGCTGGCGAGCAGTCATTCTTAGGAGAAACCAGCGCTAAGCACACTGGCAATCAATCTAATCTGTGGCAACAAATCCGCTTGTCGCCCGGTATAGCATATACGGCGCGAGTTCAGGTATTTTCAACCACTACTGATCCGCGTACTTTACGTATTTATGGTTGTGGCGTAGATATTACCGATACTACCCAAACCGCTAATACTTGGGAAAAGTTGCAGCTAACCTTTATCCCCACCACTTCCTTATGTACTTTGCAATTACGGGCATTGGAAGCAGCATATTTTGATTCAGTTTCTATTTATTTGGCAGAGAGTTTCCTCGGTTGGTCCAGAAACGGCGATTCAGCAGTTAATAACAAATTAGTTACTTTATCTGCTGCCAATTCCATACCTGGGCAGTATTGGGGTGGTCAAGTAATGGAAATAGAATCTAGTTCACAAATGTATTCAGGCATTTGGAGCGATGTCATTGATTTATCTGCGGTTAGTTATGTTGATGAGGAAAATATACGCTATTTTACTGTTTCAGCTTATTTTTATGTTCCTGATATACCTCAAAATTCAGGGATGATTGACTGGTGGTTAGATGTTCACGCTATACCTCCTGATCCCGCTACTCCACGTAAGTCATGCGGCGGCTCATGGCGACAAAATTATTGCCAAACTGATAATGATTGCCCAATTGGTATTACTTGTACGTCCTCTTATGCTGGCAGTTATCATTATAGCGTTGAATCAGGCACGGATTTTATTATTAGTGCGGCTGATAAAGGTAAATGGCAGTATAAACATTTAACCATTAAAATTGATCCGAAAGTTGAATTTTTATCAGTAGGTATAATGACCAACATTACAAATCCCTGCACCGCAGACACTTGCAAACCCAATCAAGTGATTTATGTAGATCAGGTTAGTAATGTGGAGGGCGCAGTTCAGCCGGCTTATTTGTGCAGTCAAGAGCAGTCTGGTTGTACTGGTTTTTATGATCCAGCGCTCACCCAGCAAATGTATTATTATTTGAATAATGACAGTTTAGATAAAAAATCCTGCGCTGGCCAGGTAAGCGAAAAAGCTGGCTGTATGCTATTTGCTGATATGTCTAATAAGTCGGTTACTTTTAATGCTAACGAGAGTTATAACCTCAGCCGGGCCGCAACTAATAATCTAACCAGCCCCAGCACTGCCCAGCCGGCAGATAGCAATATTATCTTAAAAGTCCGCCGCGACCGGGTTTGCGGTGAATGGGCTAGCTGTTTAAGCGCAAATAGTCAATACGATCCACCCAGTAATAGCATAAAATCAATTTGTTATGCTTTGGGGCGCTGTACTTCTTATGGCGAACAAGGCACGGGCAAATGTGGCAATTGGAAGATTATTGATAATCCAGCGCCTTTGACTTATGACAACTATATTACTCGTAATACTAGTTGGTCTAGTTATGATTATAGCGGTTATTCAATACCTGGGCAGTATCCCTTGGATACTTTAATGCAAAAAAATTATGCTGCTCCTGAAAAAGAAGACGATATCCGTTTAACCCGCATTAATCCTATTATTAGAGCTTGTACCGCCGGGGCGGTAGGAGCGGCAGATGAGGGTAAGCCGTGCACTGATGATGATGAATGTATTTCTGGCAGCTGTGCATATACTTTGCGTTGTGGCGGCACTAGCAATGTGGCTTGCAGCGTTCTTTATAGTTCAGCGGTACCGTGCTCGGCAGATAGTGTATGTCAATATCAGGATTTAGGTATTTCCGGTCAAGGACCAGGAACAGCGGACGAAAAATATCCTCAAACAGTTCCTAAATTATGCCGCGTATATCCTAAGAGTGACTCTCCTTTTCCTTCAGCTTTAGCCAGTTTTGATACTATTGGTAATCCATTAAAAGGGATAGCTCCAGGTAGTATTAAAAGCAAGCAACAACCATACCAAGATGCAAATATTTGTCAGGAATATGAGGAGTGTGAATGTAATTATAAGCAAGTTACCTATTCACAATCTGAAACAAGATTTTATTCTATAAATACTACCGAACCTGTATTACCTGCAGAATTATTAGTTGATGAAGGAGAAGATAAGCAATCAGCTGTTGATAATGTTTATTCCCGACGGAAACAAGAAGATATTTTTCTGGGATTAAAAGGTTATTGTTTAGAAAAAGATACAACCCGGGCAATTGATGGCGGTCGTGGCAATCCCTGCCTCACTTGGTTGCCTCTGGATGTGGTATCTGGTGAAATTTCTGTTTATGATTATGCTCCGGAGGCTGGCTATACTGGCAGTGAGACTTTTTATTGCAGTGAATCTATTGGCAACAAAGTTGGCTCACGGGGGGAGAATTATACGTATCACGCCGCGAACGGAGTTAATGATAGCCTCGCTGATTGTAATGTAGCCGATAATGACGATTGGTTAACAGCTGATGTGACAAGTCAAGACACAGGTATTAATCCAAATTATTTTTGTAATAACGAAACTAAAAGAATAGAAGCCGCGGTAGAGGATATAGTTGTTTTTTCACGTGCAGCCGAGGCTGGTGAAGAAAATTTTTATAAAGCTGATATAGAAACAATTCATCTGCCATTTGAAATTTTTGGCGGCTGGGGTATTAACCCTAATAGTGTTAATGGCGCGCTGGAATTTAATTTAAATAAGGGTAATAATTGGTGTGCTGGTGCAAAATGCGATTGGGATACATCAAAAGGCCTACCATGTGATTTTAATTTCACTGAGCTCGCTGACCGTTGTGGTAGATTACGATCTGATATTTTGATAACGAATTCATCAACCAATCTCCCCTCCCTTTATGGTATAGAACATATAACATCCCCTGATTACGATTACGCTGTTATTAAAGCTGTGTTTGATAGTAGTAATAAATTTTTAGGTTATAATGTGATATATTCTGATGGTAGTGTAGGTATGGGTAGTTTTGTGATTTATGGCAGAGAAACTTATTTAAGAGAATATTGCACTGAAGCTGTTCAAGTGGCGAGTAGCATCAGCAACAAAGCTTGGACTGATCGTGTGATCAGAAATACTGCTTATCAAGTAGAGCCAAAAACAGAGTTGGGTTTTATTCAAAGCCGTAGACCCAGTCCTTATGGCAAGCTTAGCCAAGCAGTAAACTCTGGCACTAGTATGTTAATAATGAGCGATAAGCCCGGTGTTAATATCACTAGTAGTAAAGGTGATTTTTCAACTTTTCCACAATCCTTTTTCTGTGAAAATGGTTGTGGCATAGGGTTTGGTATTTGTCTTTCTGGCCAAAGTAACGGTAAATCGACCATAGGGAAAAAATGTAATAAATCGGCTGATTGTGGTGAGTCAACTGATGCTCTTTGTATGGGGTATTTTAATAAAGTGTGCAAGGTTGGCGGTGTAAGAACCACTCAATTGTGTCTGATTGATAATGATTGCAATATTGGAGGTACATGCACTGGTTATCAAGGGTTATATTGGGGTACAAGTGGTATAGTAAGAGTACAGCAATTATTTGCTAAAGTTTTTAATGTTTTAACGTGGGATACCTCAATTTCTCGCTTTACATCATCTGCGGTTGCAAACCTTGATCTAAGCGGCAGTCCACTTGGATCTTTATGTTCCCCCCTTACCAATCCGTCATGTTATTATAATGTTCCTGATTCACCGAGTGTTAAGCAAGTGGTGTTTGATAATAATAAACCCTTAGAAGGAACAAATGGTTTTTCCATAAGAACAGCCGCCGGATTTTTTACTAGTGATGATGTAGAAGTTGTTTCTCCAGCAGCTGTTTCCACTTTATTTTATGCTTATAATTCCAATGGCGAACAAATGCCGTTAACCGAGATTAGAGTGGATTGGACAGGAAATCCGGATATGGCTGCAGGCTCTATCGGTAAGTACAAAAATCATAAGCATATTTGTGCTCTTAAGATTATTAAAGACGCATCAAATAATGATATACCTAATCCATTTTATAATTTTGGTGATTCTACAGATGCTTGCGTTGACGATTCTGGAGCAAATCAAGGTTACTTTAATTTTACTCGTGTCTTAACTTGTACCGCGGAAGGGTCGGGTTTACTGCCGTGTGATCAGGCCAATACAAATGAAGGCCAAGTTTGTTGGGATAGGAATGCCTTGGCTGGTGAAGGAGCATGCGTATATCGTCCACGGGTATTGATAAAGGATAATTGGGAGTGGTGTGCCAGTGGTGCGTATGGAAGTGCTTGTTCAGTTAGATCACCAGCTGCTTGGTTAAATTTTGATGGTAAGATTCTAGTCCGTCCGTAACATTAAATTTGAATAAAAATCATCTCAGGGAAAAAGTCCCGATCGGGACTTTTTCCCTTACTTATTTTTTAGCATACGATAAGGTATTGCTTATATCAATATTTTTGCTCGCGCGATTTTAACCCAGTCAGTAAGATTATAATCAGTAATAAATTTTTGTAGCGGTTTGGTTACATCGTATTTATGTTGCCAAACGCTTTTTTGAATTTGTTTAAAATCTGTTGTTTGTAAAAATTTCCGTAGTTGTTTGCGTGCCGCCGCCGCTGGCTCTGGTATATCAAAAAAAATTAAAGTAGAAGATCCTGGCTGACAAAGAGGAGAATTTTTAATTTGATATCTTAATAGCGCTGTTTGTCCTTTATTGGTTAAACCGATTATCATTTTAGTCGCATCATTTTTAATTTTAATATAGCCGCTTCGTTTAAGCTGCTGTAAATTTTTCTGCCACAATTTTTTTTGGCTAGCACGTTTTAGCTCTAGCACTTCATCATGACCGCCACCGCTTAGATAAATATTATGATAGCGATGAATTTCTAAGGCAATAGTTACTCCGTTAATAATCATTTTACCAATGTACCATAGAAAATTTTTAGTTTGATTAGAATTTTTTTGTTGAGACATAGGCTTTGTTTTAATATTTAAGGGTAAAAACAATTTAATAGTAGCACAATTTTAATTAGGGGAAAAAGTCCCGATCGGGACTTTTTCCCCTAGATGAATTTAAAGCCGTAGGTGTAGGAGAAAATAATCTTTGTCATCGGTTAGGAAATTAACCACGCTTTATTATTCAATATATTAGGAAAAATGAGGGTAATAATATATAGTGAAATTGTTGCAAATTGTTAAATTTTGTGTTATAATTATACTACATTTTATCACCATTTATGGTACGATTAAGGTGCGAAATAAAACTCTAAACTGCTTTAATGAAGCAATTTCTTACTAACATCAAAAAACTATTATTGCCCAGACGCGTTTTTGTCCCGGTTATTTTAATTATAACCGGTTTTGCTTTGTTTTTGGTGGTTTGGCCAAGCCAAGCCGGTTTTGGGGCTTCGCTAGCTGAATGGTTAATTATTCCTATTGCTGGATTTTTTGGAAATATGACCGTTACTTTGATCGGTATATTGATTTCAGTTGCTCAATACAACAAATTCATTGAAGCCACGGCAGTAGTTAAAGGTTGGGTAATGGTGCGCGATGTGGTTAACATGTTCTTTATTATCATGATACTGTTGATTGCTTTTGGCACGGTTTTCAGGTGGGAAAATTATCATTATAAAAAAATGCTGGGCAAATTACTGATTGCCGCAGTGTTGGTTAATTTTTCCCGCGGTATTGTGGGTTTTATGATTGATTTTGCCCAGGTGATAATGCTGACTTTTGTTTATGCTTTTAAAGATGCGGCCGCTGGTAATTTTGTGCAAGGGTTTCATTTGGATAAAATGTTCCAATTTGCTCAAAATACCTTAAGTCCGGAAGAGGCCAGAACCCTAGAGGCAGATGATAGTACTTTTTTGGTGGCATCTTTACTGGCTCTGATTTCCATTTTTATTACCATGGTAGTGGTGGGGGTATTTTTAATTGTGTTGATTATTCGTATTGTAGTGCTATGGTTTTTAGTTATTACTTCGCCGATTGCCTTTTCCTTAAATATTTTTACTGGTGATTTGAAAAAATATGCTGATCAATGGTGGAGTTATTTTGGCAAATATGTAACCACTGGCCCGATTTTAGCTTTCTTTTTATGGTTGAGTTTGTATGTAATGCAGATTACCGGCGGTAATATGAAAGAAGAATTTACTCAAGTCAAAGATAGTAGCGGAAGTTTAGCAGATGTTCCCGGGGCGGCCATTACAGGCATTGGTAGTTCTGAAATTTTATTATCGTTCATTGTAAATATTGGTTTGCTAGTCGGCGCTTTAATTATGACTCAGCAAGCCGGCGTCGCCGGCGGCAAGCTGGCTGGGGCAGCCGTTGATTACATGCGCAAAGCCGGTGGGGCAATAGCCAAAGCGCCGTTTAAGGCAATTAGTAAGGCTGGGAAAGTGGTAGGAAAGTGGGGATTGGAGCGGGCAGATGATTTTCAAGCAAGAATGCAGCAACGTTTTATTAAAAGTGAATTGGGTCAAAAGATTGTTAAATCAGGAGTTGGTGAAAGATTTGGTTTGGGTAAAATTGCTGAACACGGGATTCAATTTAGAACACTTCCACGAGCTTGGAAAGCCAGAAATGAACGTAAAGAAAGACAGCGTTTAGGTGAAGCAGCGGGTGTAGCCGAAGATATTATCAGTAGTATTAGAAGTTTAGGAAAAGATAAAACTAATAAATCTTTAGAGATAAGACGCGGTTTGGTACAGCAAGAATTAAAGGAAATAAGTTCAGTGAGCACAGATAAGGAATATGCTTTACATGAATATGATGAATCTACCGAAGAATATAAGAATACTGATGGTACAACAACACGGCGTGCTATACACGGTAAAGAGGCAAAGGTAGAGGCAATTATATCTATGTTGGCAACTAATCATGACACTAATGAGTTATTTAAAGATGGAAAATTTGGAACGCAATATGGTATGGAATATACATCGCAGAATATGATCCAATTATTAAAAGATCTTTATGGTGGAGGAAGAGAAAATGAACAAGTGGCGCGCGTGGCTTTTAATATTCAGGAAATAGGATTAGCCAATAGTGATGGGTTATTAAAGGGTATTGCCGGATTAAAAGAAGGTAAATTTATTTTACCCGATTACTTTGGCGAAAAAGTGGAAGAGCGTATGAAACAGAAAAATATAGGTCACGACGAAGCCAGTAGCCAGATAACCGAAGAAAGAGTCGATAAATTAAAAATAGAATTACAAGATCGTACTACCTTGGCTGATTTTGACAAAACCTATAAAGAATTAGAAGATGCCGGCGAAACAACTAAGATAGCGGCAATTAATAGTAAAGTTAATGTTGAGATTGGAGATTATTCTAAGGAACGTATAGAAACAATGATTAATTCGGAAGCCCAAGCGGCGGTAGCGGCATCTTTTATAGCCAAACGTGAAGGTAGGAATGTTGTAAATAAAGCTAGATTTCAAGATGCTTTTATTGAAGTGGCTGATAAAAGTGGTAACCGTACAGCCGGTGCTTTATCTGATGTTGGTAAAGCCAACATTGCTTTAAATGGGAAAGCCATGGCCGCACACTGGGATTTTGCCAATGAAGAAACAAAACGGTATTATGCCCAGAATTTAGATTTGATTGTTAAATATCGTGAGGAAAATATTAGAAATCTTACTAAAGTAGAACAAGAGAGTTTTGAATATTTAATTTCGGCTGTAGCTAAAGGAGTAAGAATCCAGAATAAAAAAGATCTATTAAGTAAAGATCAAATTGAGGCGGTAATTAATCAGTCTGCCCCCAATAGAGTAGGGGAATTAAATAATATTGGTAAAAATAGGGCGGTCGATGGATTACCGGTTGCTCAAGGTTATACATTGCCAGTTTATCATCCAAAAGTGCCTGAGATTTATAAAAAACCTACAACGGACGAGGAAAAGGCGACGCCAACGTCCCCACCAGCCGAACCTATCCAAGAAGAAGAGAAACCGAAGTCGAAAATATTGGATAGTACAGATAGGCCATACGGAGATAGTGATGCACCATCTTATAGTTATGGCCCTAAGGAATCAGAAATCGGATCACCACCTGACGTTTCTCCTCCTGGCGGCGCACCACCACCTCCGCCAGCTGAACCGCCACCTGACGCTCCTCCTCCCAGCCCTCCAGCTCCACCAGCCGGACCACCACCTAGCGTTCCTCCTCTTAGTTCCCCATCACGTGCTGGGCCAACACCGCGCGATCATAAGGCGGAGTTAGCATTAATTGACCCTGACGGATCACTGCGAAAAGAATATTGGTCGAGTTTAGGTGCAAAAGAACGAAGGTGGATTATTATGGATGCGTTTAACTTGACAGAGGATGAAGCTAATAATGTGTCTGAAAGGACGAGCCAGCTTGATGCTCTAGATAGGATCCTTGAGAAGAATGATGAGTATAGAAAGCAGCTGAACGTTTTCAAGATCGATTTAAAGAACAGGAGAAAACGAAGATGAATTCATTTGATCAATTACTACAAATCAAGTGGATAATCGATGCCAAGGAAAAGGAAAATAATAATTAATTTTATGCAGAATTCAGGTCAATTTGTTGGTGCGTTAACAAAAGATAAACAATCTTTACCAGTAGAGATTGGAGATATATTTAATATAGCAGAAAAACACATAAACGATTTTGATTTAAGAGGGGCAAAAAAATTTGCGGATGAATTGTCTAAGAAAATACTTGATTCTCCAACAGACATCAAATTGAAACTGCGGGGGATTATTACCCGTTTACATTTAGTAGCCCTACCGCTTTTTTATTTAGATCAAGATATAATAAATGTTTTTAGGGAAGAAGGATTTGTTGATGTTTTGCGCAACGAAGTTCCAGATCCTCAAGAACGTTTAAAAGCAAAATTGTTGGATTATTGGTATGATCAACGAGATCAACTGCGCCAGAATATTGTAGTAGCATTACATGAAAATCAGGATTTGTTAACTAATACTCAAATTAAAACCGATGATGGATTTAAAAAAGGTACTATCGCTAACTGGTTAGCTGATTATCATTTGAAATTAGGCATTGATTTAATAGATCAGGTTGAAATAGTTGATTATCTATTTCACAGCGAGTCGGCTAAAAATCTAAACGAGCGGGAGCGTCAGTTAGTAGGTAAATTATTTAATTTTTATGAATTTCTTAAATTATCATCTCAAACAGCTGCCGGTTTAGAGGAAGAGCTTATAATTATTGATGAAGGTGGGCAGGTTAAAGATTTTAATCATGGTAAACTGATCCCGATATTTGGTAGAAAATATTATCCAAAAACTATCAGTTTGGATGATAAATTTGGTCAACTAATTAGTGCAAAAATATCTGTAGGCAACAAAGATCTGATAAATCTCCAACCCACTCTCCAAATAATGAAAACCACTGATCCGGCGTTCTTTTTTGACCTTAAAGACGAAGAAGAAGTAGATCGTTTTCGCGAGCAAATAGCCGACGGCGCTAGGCAAGTAGCTGGTTCATTGGAAGGGAATTTGCGACAGTTAGCGGAAGAAGTTGTTAAAGAACACAATTTTAAATTTAAAGATGAAGTAGCTCAGCGTCGATTTGTTCAAATCTTTGTGTCATTTATGAAGGATGTTCGCGATATAATTGAAGTGCGTGAGGTTATGTTGAAAAGCCAGGATAACGGTGGTTTGGGTTTAACTAGTGATAAAGTTGAGGCAATTATTAAAATTTTTAGTAAAATCAAGCAGCAGTTACCAGCGAAAATAAAACAATGGCAAGAGCTGGGTAAAAAATCAGAACCAGCCAAAGTTGTTCCGTCAGAACCAAAAATTATTCCAGAAGAAAAAATAATTCCTGTATTACCGCCACAACCAGAAATTAAACCTGCAGCTTCGGATTCAGAAAAAGTGGCTACTTGGCGCCAAGAAATGTTGGAGCAAATTGCTAAAATGGCGCCAGTTTCAGCACCAGAGAAAAAGGTAGTTATTAAACCAAGATTAGTGGATGTTAAAGCTCCACCTAGAGTATTTGGACCGTTAGAAGAGTTAAAAGAAATGAACCTGGTTGATTTTAGAAGATTAGGCCCCACAGCCAATGAGGTAGCTAATAAGATCTGGGCAAAAATTCAATTAATTGGTGAAACTGGTATTGGCAGAAAATATCAGGCCACCCGCGCTTGGCAGGCTTCGCGAGTATATCGTATGTATGTAAATTTAGGACGAGCCAGTATTGAGCAAGTTAAACCAGTTACGGAAATTATTACTCAATACCAAACTCAAGGCGAAGATTCACTAACCGTGGCTGAATTTGAGGCGATTGCAGACTTGAATCAGAAGCTGCGCTTCTAGAATTAAGAATTATGAATCATGAATAATGAATTCAATAAGATAAAGTCATTTACCGATTTGAATTGTTGGAAAGAAGCGCATCAGTTAGTTTTAATAGTTTACGAGGCCACCAAAAAGTTTCCTAGAGAAGAAATTTTCGGATTAACAAGTCAAATTAGACGCGCGGCTGTTTCAATAACTTCTAATATTGCAGAAGGGTTTAGTCGTCAATACTATTCTGAAAAGGTTCAGTTTTACTCGATGGCTCAGGGATCACTTACGGAATTACAGAATCAGCTGTTGATAGCAAGAGATGTTAGATTTCTAGATGTACGTGTTTTCAACATACTTGCTAATCAAGCGGTCATTGTCCATAAATTACTAAGTGGAATTATAAAAAAATCTAAAATTATTCGTGATTCATAATTCTTAATTCATAATTCAAAATTTGTGCAGCAATTTGTTATTCCACAATTCATCGATGTTGAGGACAAAATTATTGGCCCCATTACCACTAGACAATTTTTAATATTGTTAGTGGGTGGATTATTGATATTTTTGGAATTTAAATTAACTGATTTTTCTTTATTTTTATTAGAAGGATTAATTACCATAGTTATCTGCGGCAGTTTTGCTTTTATGAAAATGAATGGTATGCCGTTTCATTTTTTTGTAATTAATATTATCCAGAGATTTAAAAGGCCGAGTTTACGAATTTGGCATAAGGAATTTAATAGTCGAGAATTAGCTAGTCACCGAATCGGGCAAAATGCAGATTTGCCAAAAATGGTAAACAAAGCCCATGTTTCCTTATCTCATTCTCGTTTACAAGAATTAACTTTGGTGGTGGATACAGGCGGAGTATACCAGCCAGAAGAAGAGGAGTTGATAAGTAAGAATCAAGAAGTATGAATAAAGAATTTAAAAATTTAGGATTTTCGCGCTTACCCACTCTTGCTGTCATTGCGAGGATCCGCCAACGGGCGGAGACGAAGCAATCTCAAAAAGCAGCCGATATTTATTAGAGATTGCTTCGCTGCGCTCGCAATGACGGCAAACGCGAAAGTTCTAAAATTTCATTATTCAATAAATATCCATCAATCGTAATTCGTGATAAAATAATCATATTATGCCCAAGAATAAATTAGCTGCGCCTAAAAAAGGTCCACCCACCCAATCTTATCTTGATATTGCTGAAATCAAGGACGATTGTGTAATTATGAAAGATGGCACTTTGCGGGCAGTAATGATTTGTTCGTCAATTAATTTTTCCTTGAAAAGCGAAGATGAACAAAATGCGGTTATTCAGGCATATATTGGTTTTTTGAATTCATTAGAATGGCCATTGCAAATAGTAATACAATCGCGCCGCTTGAATATAGATGGTTATCTGGAAAAGTTGAATAGTTTAACTAAACAACAACCCAATGATTTATTGCGAGTGATGGCTGATGATTATACCGCCTATATCAAAGAATTGGTTACCTTGGGAGAAATAATGAACAAAAGATTTTTTGTAGTTATTCCTTATAGTTCCTTGTCTGATAAACGGTCGGGTTTTTGGCGGAGATTAAAAAATGTATTCAGTTTAAGTAAAACCATTAAAATTTCCCGCGATACCTTTGATAAGTATAAAGAGGCGCTGGATCGCCGAGTTGATTATGTTGAATCAGCTTTAACTTCAATGTCTATAAAGTCAGTTCGTTTAGATACCCAAGGATTAATTGAAATTTATTACAATACTTATAATCCTGAATTGCAGGAAACAGAAAAGTTGGCAGGATTAGACAAGTTGCAGATTGAATCATGAAGCACGAAGTATGAATAAAGAATTTAAAAATATTCATGATTCATAATTCATCATTCTAAATTCTAAAACATGGCATTATTTGTAAAAAAAATTAAACGGCAATTAAACACTCCTGTTGTGGCGCCGCAGGTAGAGGAAGAAACAAAACTTTCTGGCAAAGAATTATTAGAAGCAGAAAAAGTTTTGCGCGAGGGAACAGTTAAAATTAATGATTTAATTGCCCCCTCTTCATTTAGAGTATTACCCAATCATGTTGAATTGAATGGTATTTATTTGCGTACCATCTTTGTCATGAGTTATCCACGCTATGTTTCTATTGGCTGGTTCACGCCAATAATCAATATGAACACCACACTTGATATTGCCATGTTTTTTTATCAAGTGAAAGTAGAAATTATCTTAAAGCAATTACGCAACAAAGTTGGCGCTCTAGAAGCGCAAATAATGGCCGATCACGAAAAGGGCGCGCCGCGGGACCCGATTCGTGAAACTGCTTTAAGGGATATTGAAAAATTGCGCGACGATTTAACTCAAGGAACTGAAAAATTTTTCCAGTTTGGTTTATATGTAACTCTTTATGCTAAAACCGAAAAGGAATTAGACAAATTATCTGAACAAATTGAATCTACTTTCGGCTCAAAATTAATTTATTCACGCCGTGCTTTATGGCAAACCGAGCAGGGGTTTAATTCCACCCTGCCTTTGGGCAATGATGAATTGCAAATTTATTTTAACATGAATACTTCACCCATCGCTTCGTCTTTTCCTTTTACTTCATCAGAATTAACTAGTGATAACGGCATTTTATATGGCATTAATCGGCATAATAACAGCTTGATTTTATTTGATAGATTTTCATTACAAAACGCTAATGCCGTAGTATTTGCCACTTCTGGCGCTGGTAAAAGTTATGCGGTTAAGTTGGAAGTTTTAAGATCAATGATGATGGGCACAGATGTAATTATTATTGATCCAGAAATGGAATATAAGCATTTATCTGATGCAGTAGGCGGTGCTTATATCAACATTTCCTTAAATTCACAATCGCATGTTAATCCCTTTGATTTACCGCGTCCAGTAGGCGAGGTTAGCGCTGGTGACATTATTCGTTCTGCAGTAATTAGCTTAAAGGGTTTATTAAGATTAATGTTAGGTAAAGTAACTCACGAAGAAGATTCAATTCTTGATCGGGCCTTAATTGAAACTTATGCTAAAAAAGATATAACTGCCTCAAGCGACCTGTCGCATATTGATCCGCCAATTATGTCTGATTTAGAAGAAGTGCTTTCAGGAATGACGGGGGCAGAGAATATTTTAATCCGCATAAAAAAATACACCGAAGGGACATTTGCTGGGTTGTTAAACAATTTATCTAATATTGATGTTAAAAATCAATTGGTTATTTTTTCTGTTCGCGATTTGGAAGACGAATTAAGGCCGATGGCTATTTATACCATTGTTAATTATATTTGGAATATTGTACGCTCAGAAATGAAAAAACGAATTTTGGTTATTGATGAGGCCTGGTGGTTAATGCAAAATGAGGATAGCGCCAAGTTTATTTTTGCGCTGGTTAAGCGTTGCCGTAAATATTATTTGGGGGTTACTACTATTACTCAAGATGTAAACGATTTTTTGAATTCACCTTATGGACAAGCCATTGTTACCAACTCCAGCTTGCAATTATTGCTTAAGCAGTCGCCAGCGGGTATAGACAAGATTGTTAATACCTTTTTATTAACCGAAGGAGAGAAATATTTATTATTGGAATGCGGTTTAGGTGAGGGTATATTTTTTGCCGGCTCCAAACATGCAGCTATTAAAGTCGTGGCTTCTTATACCGAAGATCAGTTAATTACTTCCGACCCCAGACAACTGCTGGAAATTGAACAAGCTAAAAAAGAATTTGATGAAAGCTTGCAACAAGGCGCGGAAGCACAGTAACACAGTAACAAAATAGCACAATAACATGATAACAAATATATGGGTAGGAGTGAGTTTCATAATCAGTTGAAAACTAAGATGGATAAATACGTACATGCTGTTTATACTTTTACCAAGAGTTTTCCTAAAGATGAGTTGTATGGCGTGACCTCACAGTTGAGAAGAGCGACCTTGTCGGTAATTTTAAACTACATTGAAGGTTATGCTAGAAAAAAGAGGGCGGTTTGTCAGAATTATTGGGAAATTTCCTATGGTTCCCTTAAAGAGAGTAAATATTTAGTATATTTTTCCTATAAAGAGAATTATTTAACTAAAGTTGACTATTCAGAATTAATTAAATTAGCAGATGAAATTGGTGCTATGCTCTGGAGCGCTTTGGAATCTAAAAGTAATTTATCCAATGTTTAAATGTTAAATTGTTACAACGTTAAAATGTTAAAGTGTTATTGTGTTAATCTGTTAAATTGTTATAGTGAATAGTATGTTCAACTGGAAAAAATTAATTATCATGATAATTATAGCTGCTATTTTAGCCGGTGGCGGTTGGTATATTTATAATTATTCAACCCAACGGCCGATAAACACTGAACAAATAGCAGTAACAAATGAGCCGATAGAAGTAGAAGTAATTCCGATAACTGATCAGACACCAGAAATTATTATCAACAAAGAAGAGCAAATTTTAAAAGCAGCGTGTTTAAACTTTGTTAGTCGTTTTGGCAGTTATTCCAATTCAGTGCGTTTTCAAAATTTAAAAGATTTAGAATATATGTATACACCTCAGATGAAGTATTGGGTGGATAATATTATTAATTCCAGCGCGGTATCGGTAGATTATTATTCAGTAACCACACGCGCCTTATCAGCTGAAATATTATATCAAAGTAGTTCTGCAGCTGAAGTTATGGTTAATACTCAGCGCCAGGAAGTGTTTACTATTGGTGGCGACAGTCAGATGCGTTATGAAAAAATAAGATTAGAGTTGCAAAAAACAGGAGACACTTGGAAAGTGGATTCAGTAGTTTGGCAAAAATAAAACATTTGTCATTGCGAGCGACTAAAAGGAGCGCGGCAATCTCGTCTTGAAAGAGGAGTCTCATAATTCAAAGTAATTAGTTTTATTCCTCGAAATCTTATCTTTACACTAAAGAAAGTAGATTATTCAAAAACCGTCATTGCGAGGAGTCCGTACTGGGCGGACGACGAAGCAATCTTTAATATTTTACTAATAATAAATCTATTATAGATTGCTTCGTCCCGATTATTATCGGGACTCGCAATGACAAAAGTGAAGTTTTCAGTCGGTCGATATTCGGCAAAGGAGAATAAATATTTTATGGATCAAGATGATTTAATTCAAAAAAACGAACTAGAAAGTCCAGAAGAACAAGCCCAAGCTTCGGCTCAATATGCAGAACAACGACAGCAAGAGGTAGTACAACGACAAAAACAAGCGCAAGCAGAATCAGGTGATGGAAAAGGAAGAGGTAGGATAGGCCAAGTTGCTAACGCAGCCATGGATGTTGCCAAAACGCAAGTTAAGAAGCAAGTTAAAAAAGCAGTGTTGAAATGGATAGCTGGCGCTTTAATTGCACTTTTTGGCAATCCAATTACTTGGATAGTAATAATAGCCATTTTAATACTAGTTTTGGCCTACGCTTGCGCTAGTGATGTTACGCAGTGCGTTCAAATAATTGGTTTAGATGCAGTAATAGATATAGTAGGTAAAATGTGAGTTGTTTAATAATAACTGTCATGCTAACTCCCGAAAGTGTCATTCTGAACTTGTTTCAGAATCTCTAACATTAGTCAATAAGATCCTGAAATAAATTCAGGAGGACGCAATCGAGTAAGACCTGAATACTGTCACTGCGAAGGAGCGTGGCGACTGAAGCAGTCTAAAGATCGCGTCGCTTGCGCTCGCGATGACAATCGTTTTCAAACTAGTTTAGAATAAGTTATAATAAGTACATCAATAGATTTATGAAATTGGTATCAAAATTCGCATTAGGCAGCTTGGTAATCGTTATTATTTTATTCCCGGCAATGGTTTTATTTAAGCCGAATGTTGCTAAGGCAGCAGATGAAACAAATATAATGACGCAGTGTTGGACCAAAGAAGAATGTGACGCGACCGCAAGTGGGGATGTTGGCAGTGAATGGGATAACACATCTAGTAAGGCTAGAACTGAATGTAGTATAGAAGAAAAAAAATTGGGTAAAAAAGCAGGAGAACTAGGTTTCTGTTATGCTAAAAATCTGACAGATATCAAATTACAAGTTCCAATTCCTACCACCAGCGGTGGATTACTGACAGAAGTGAAAGGGTTTGCGCAGTATTTATCAGAGTTTTATAAATTTTTTATGGCAGCTTTAGCAGTAATGGCAGTGGTATTGATTATGTGGGCAGGATTTAAGCGCATTTTAGCAGCAGGCCGAGCTGAAGCAATTAAAGATGCCAACGAGGCATTTTTCAGTGCCATAATTGGTTTAGTAATAGCGCTGTTATCATATAGTTTATTAAGTTTGGTTAATCCAAAGTTGGTGGAGATTACTGAATTACGTATTCCCAAGATTAAAACTGAACAAATGATTTCTAAATGGTGTCCTTATAATTTAGGAACTTCTGGTCAGTTACTGAGTTTGGATCCAGATTCTGGAGCAACAGGCTTTCGTGTTTGGTGTGGTGATAAATTTATTTATCCCAACACCGAGGATACTTGTATAGGCCAATGGTGTCCTTATGGTAAAATTTGTGTTTTTCCTGAGGAAACAGCAGTTCAACCAGTTTGTATGGAAACGTTAGTACATGGAAAATTGAGTTGGAATGGTAACGCATATGTTGATTACATGTGGTTAGGTATTATTTGTAAAGACGGTTCTTATATTCGTTTTGCCAATCCAGCATTAAATTCCGAAGATGTTGCAGAACAATACTCAATATATACCCTAGGTGATGGCCTAGATCAAAAAGATTTATTAGCTATGTCATTAAATGCTTGTTCAGGAGTTAATTATCCACGAGGTTTCATTATTGAAGTTGAAGTTAATGATGACACTAGTATTTTGTCCACCGTAGATGATAATTATGCCATAGGTAAAGCTGGGGATAATTGTACATCTATTATTCCTCAAAAACCGCCTGATAAAATTAATTGGAATGATGTATCGGATGAATCTTTATTTCAATTAGTAGATTTTCCAATAGCCTGGCCAGATTTACAAAGAAGGACATGTAATAATGCACAACATATGAATTGTAGTGGTGAATTTCCAGCGACAGTGTGTCTTCCTGATAGTTGCGGAGCCCTTCAATCAGTTGTTACTTGTAGTATAAATATTACTCGTAATAGATTTCCAGCACGGTAGTCTAACTAATTCGTAAATTAAAAAAGGTTCCAATTTTTATGCTAGAAAATATTGATAGATCAAAGTTATACATATTAATTCTACTGATAGTTGGCATTATTTTAATTGCTTTTATTTTTTATTTAGTATTTAAAGTTGAACCAGAGGAGATGCCTCTAGGTAATGAAAATTATCCAGTTGGTGTATTGCCACCTATTGGCCCGGGTGAGGTGGAAGTGGAACTTGGCGAGCCCACCACTACTTTACCACCAGCGGGAGAACGGCCAGGAACTGTTCCTACTACCAAACCGCCAACTATTGCCAGCGGTGGTGATACATCAACTAAAGCAGTAACTAAAACGCCAGTCAGGGCGCCAGTGGCAGTTGCTGGCAACGCACGGTTTTATAATCCATTGGATGGGAAATTTTATGAAGTAACACCCGATGGCGTGCAAAAATCATTAAGCGACGATAGTTATGTTAGCGCTAAAAATATTACTTGGTCGCCCAATGGTAATAACGCGATTCTGGAATTTCCTGATGGCGCCAATATTGTTTATGATTTTAATCAAAAAAAGCAATATACTTTACCCAAGGAAATGACTGAATTTTCCTTTTCGCCAACCAGCGATCAAATAGCAGGCAAGTTTTTAAGCGAAGAAAATGTTTCAGACAATTGGTTGGTGGCGATTAATAATGATGGCTCGGGCTTACAAGGCATAGAGCCAATGGGGAATAATGCAGATAAGGTAGAAGTGGCTTGGTCGCCGTCTAATCAAGTAGTGGCCTTATCTCGAACTGGTGAACCCAGCGGTTTGTTTTCTCAGGAAGTGTTGTTGATCGGTATGCAGGGAGAAAATTTTAAATCACTGCAAGTTGATGGCCGCGGTTTTGATTCCCAATGGACCCCAACTGGCGATCGGTTATTGTATAGTATTTATAGCGACCGCACTGACTATTTACCCAGTTTATGGTTGGTAGAAGCGTCACCGGATCGGGTGGGTTATAATAAAAAAGAAATTGGTTTGGCAACTTGGGTGGATAAATGCACTATGGCTGTTGGATCCCAAGTTGCTTATTGCGCTGTGCCACAAAATTTACCTACCGGTGCTGGTTATGTTCGGGAATTGGCTCAGGGTTTGCCTGATGTGATTTACCGAGTAGATTTGGTTAATGGAAATAATAGCATCGTGGCTAATCCAGTTGATGATCGAGGCAAAGGAATTTCAACCTCCAGTTTAACTTTATCCAGCGACGGCAAATTTCTTTATTTTATTGATGAAACAACTGGCCAGTTGCGCAGCTTACAATTAAATCCTTAATATTGTGGTAGAACATTGGTGGCAAAAACCATTTTTTTGGGTATCTTCGGCGCTAGTAGTAGTGCTGGCTTTTTTTATAATGCAGATTTATGCAGAAAATCTTTATTTATCACAACAACCAATTAATGAATTAACAACTACGCAGCCGGAAAATGTTAATATCAATTCAAAATCACCCAGTGAGATTATTATTTCACCTCAAGATCCAAGTTTGGGTGCGGCAGCGGCAAAACTTATCATTATTGAGTTAGCTGATTTTGAATGTCCATATTGTGCTCAAACTGCGCCAGTAGTTTTAAAATTTACTCAAGATCACCTGACGCAAGTAAGATTAGTTTGGAAAGATTTTATTATTCCTAGTCACACTAATTCTTTAGTCGCTGCCCAGGCAGCTCAATGTGCTAGCCGTCAAGGAAAGTTTTGGGAATATCAGCAGTACTTGTTTGCTAATCAAGATAGTTTGGGTAGTGATTTTTATTTAACCTTAGCTCAAAATTTTAGTTTAGATACTGCTAAATTTACCACCTGCTTGGTAAATAATGAAACCCTGCCGTTGATTCAGTTTAATCAACAAGAAATAACTGCAGTGGGACTTAATGAAACTCCTTCATATATTATTAATGGTCAATTATACCGCGGAGATATCACTGCCGAGGTATTGGAAAATTTTTTGAACACGCTTTAGCTTATGCCCAAATCCAGCCAAGTTTATTCTTGCGCCAACTGCCAGGCGCAATATCCAAAATGGGTGGGACGCTGTTCAGAATGCGGAAAATGGGGAACGGTTGGTACTGAACCGCAAACAGTAGAAAAAAGCAAAGCAGTTGATTTGCCGTCAGTTACGCCAGTTGCTTTGTCAGCAGTGGCTAAAACGGGACCCAGAATTTTTACCAAGATTGATGAATTTGATCGCGTGACTGCTGGCTTGGTAGCAGGGTCGGTGGTGTTGTTGTCGGGCGATCCTGGTATTGGCAAATCTACTTTAGTATTGCAATTGGCTGATAAATTACAACAGCCGGTATTGTATGCCTCGGGTGAGGAAGCAGCTGAACAAGTGGCAGAACGGCTGCAGCGGCTAGGGTTAAAGCAGAATAATATTTCTTTTATTAATGAGTCGGTGGTGGAAACAGTTATTGGTACAGCAGTTAAAACTAAACCGATATTATTGATTGTAGATTCAGTACAAACCTTGGTTTCCCGTGAACAAACATCCGGACCCGGCAGTCCTAGTCAGGTAAAAACAGTGACAGCTAAATTAATTGAAGCGGCCAAAGCTAATAAAATTACTACTTTGTTAATTGGTCATGTAACCAAGGGCGGCGAAGTAGCTGGGCCAAAAACTTTGGAGCATTTGGTAGATGCGGTTTTGAATTTAGAAGGCGAACGAGGCGGGGTATTAAGAATCCTGCGTTCTACTAAAAATCGTTTTGGTTCTAGTGAAGAAGTTGGTTTTTTCCAAATGGCTGAGCAGGGTATGGTGGAGGTGGCAAACCCTTCGGCTATTTTATTATCCTCGCGCCATTCCGGTCCAGGTTCATGTATTACAGCTATTCAGCAGGGTTCACGCAGTTTATTAATTGAGGTGCAGGCGTTGGCGGCTTGGACTCGTTTTGGTTATCCCAAAAGAACAGCAGCTGGTTTTGATACTAATCGTTTGCAATTATTAATTGCCGTGTTATCGGAAAAAGCTGGCATTAAATTAAGTTCCAGTGATGTTTATGTTAATTTAGTAGGCGGAATAAAAAGCCGGGAGCCATCTTTAGATTTAGCAGTTAGTTTGTCTATGGTGTCAGCTTACAGAAAAAAACCAGTTCCGGCCGATACTTTGGTTGTTGGTGAGATTGGTTTGGCAGGTGAAATTAGGCCGATTAAAGATTTATCTAGACATCTTAAACAAGCACATAATTTGGGTTTTAAACAGATTTTGACTGCTCCAGTTTCAGATTTAAACCGACAGGATTTTGGTCTGCAGGTAGCAGAAATTAGTAATATTAGTCAGGTGGTAAAGTGGCTGGATGACCAGTTATGAACAAGCGGAGAATAAGCCAGACTTTTTTCAATAAAACAACTTTATCAATAGCCCATAGTCTATTGGGTTGTTATTTAGTTAGAAAAGTTGGCAGAAAGGTGCAGCGGGCGAAAATAATAGAAACTGAAGCTTATGTTGGACTTAAAGATAAAGCCTCCCACGCCTCACGCGGTTTAACCCGACGCACCGAAGTTATGTTTGGCTTGCCAGCTCGGGCTTATGTTTATTTAATTTATGGCATGTATTACTGTTTTAATATTGTAACAGCTAAACAAGGTTATCCAGCGGCCGTTTTGATTCGTGGTGTAATTTTGAATAATAAATTAATTAATGGTCCGGGTAAAGTTTGCCGAGAACTTAAAATTAATAAGAAGATAAATAATGAAAATTTGTTGCTAAGCAAAAAAATATACCTGGAGCGGGGAAATAAAGTTCCAGGGGTAAAAATCAAATCAGCACCCAGAATTGGCGTTGATTATGCAGGCAAGTGGAAATATAAAAAATGGAGATTTTTTGTTAAATAATAAAGCCGACACTGTTAAGAGCCGGCTTTTTTTGTTAACCACTTTATTTTTTTGTTATTTGACGCGAATGAATAATTACTCGCTTGAGATCCCAATCCCATTGCTTCAACTTCTCTAATGTTTCATCAAAGACGTTGTTAGTTACTAAAATACCCAGTTCTGTCAAGTCAACCGGACCGTGTTTTGATTTGTAGCAACGCTCAATCATTGTTGCTAACATTTCAGGTTCGGTAGTAGTTATTGGTTGATTAACCGCCTTTAAATGTTTTAGAAAAGTGATGCAATCTTCTTCTGATCCATCAACACAGATTTGTGGAATGATTCCATCCAATCTTAAATGGACAGCAACATTTTCGCTGTTTGATTTCATAAATCCGAATAAATGCGTATCGGGTCTCAGTGATTCATTTAATTTTCCCATCTTAATCTCCTATTAGTCTTTTTTAGTCTTTTAAAATTGTTAATTATTTTTTTTGGGGTAGAAGGGGGAAAAAATTAACTTGAATTTTCGAAGGTAAAATTTGAAGATTTCATTGTTTCCTCATAAACGAAGTTTTATATCAGTGAATTAGTGTATTGATTTAATATATTTTTAATGTTCTTTTTTAAAAAATAAAGAGCCATCAAGTCCCCAAGTGAAAGGAAGACTCATACTTTACCATCAATAAAACAGTTAGTATGTAAACCTTTCAAGATATAGTGATGGCTCTTTATGGTTAGGTACAATTTTAGTATATTTCTTTATAGCTTATTATAGACAATTTGTCAATATTTTGTATTAACTTTTTTTAAATATTTGTATTTTTCCTACGATCGTGGGAATTTTACAAATGTGTCATTTAATAAAAAATTATTCTGGATGAAAGTTTATAGCTTGTATTTTTTGTTTAATTAAAGGATGTTTTTCCAGTTGTGGATCAGTTTGTAATAAATCATCAGTTACTTGACGCACTTTTTCTAATAGTTCACCATTAGCTAGCGAAGCAATTTTTAAAGCAAGCCAGCCCGATTGATTTAATCCTATTAAATCTCCAGGACCGCGTAATTTTAAATCCTGTTCTGCTAAATCAAAACCGCTTTGAAAATTAACCAATGCTTGCAATCTTTTATTGCTTTTGTCACTAGTAGAGTCAGTAAATAATAAACAAAAACTTTGACGGTCGCTGCGACCAACCCGTCCACGCAACTGATGTAATTGTGCTAAACCAAATCGTTCCGCACCCTCAATTACCATTACCGTAGCTTCTGGCACATCTACACCAACTTCTACTACTGAAGTGGCAACTAAAATAGGGATTTTGCCAGATTTAAAATTTTGCATTGCTTCACTTTTGGTTTTACCTGACATTTTGCCATGCAGCAAGCCAATAGCAATATCAGGAAAAATATCGCGGCTTAAGCGTTGTTGCTCGCTAGTAGCCGCTCTAACGCCTAGCGCGTCAGATTCATCAATTAAAGGACAGATTATGAAAATTCGGTTACCTGATTTTATTTCTTTTTTTATTAAATCATATGCCAGCCGACGTTCGGTTGGTGAAATAATTTTAGTTACAATAGACTTACGGCCGTGCGGCATTTGTTTGAGTAGAGAAATATCCAAGTCGCCATAAATAGTAAGTGCTAAAGAGCGCGGGATGGGTGTAGCAGAAAGCGATAAGAAATGAGGCGTGGTTTTAGTATTAGTAATTGTTAAAGCTTGCCGTTGTTCAACCCCAAAGCGGTGTTGTTCATCGACAATCAGTAGGTTTAAATTGGGAATTTTGATATCGGCTGATAAAATCGCGTGCGTACCAATTAAAAAATTTATTTGATTATTAGCTAATCTTTTTTTTATTTCTACTATGCTAGAAGTTTTAACCAAACGGTTGGCGGTAGCAAAAGAGTAGACAGCTTTGTGTGAGCGGGTTACTAAACCCAGCACCATAGGCCACTTTTTAAATAAAGATGCTAAAGTGGCAAAATGCTGTTCAGCTAAAATTTCTGTGGGTGCCAGCAGCGCCACTTGCCCGCCAGCCAAAACTACATTTAAAGCAGCAATACCGGCCACCACTGTTTTGCCGGAGCCTACATCACCGTGTAGTAGGCGATTCATAGGTTGATGTTTTTCTAAATCTTTAATAATTTGCCAGGAAATTAAGCGTTGATCTGGGGTTAGTTGCCAGGGAAGTTGCTCCACAAATTTTTTAGTGGCCGGGCTAAATATGATACTAGTTGATTTTTTTGAGGCATAAGTCTGCCGCATTAACTTTGCCCTTAAGCGCAAAATAAATAATTCATTGAAAGCCAAACGAGAACTGGCGTTAGTTAATTGTTTAATATTATTGGGAAAATGAATCCAAGTTAAAGCTTGATCAAGCTTAATCAATTGGTATTTTTGTAAAATATCTTCCGGTAGCCAATCTTGGATTTGCTTAACTAAAGGCAGCGCACGAGCGATTAATTGCCGTAAATAACGGGAGGTTAAGCCATAGGTTAAAGGATACGATGGCACCAGACGGCCGGTGTGGAGTTGTTGTTCACTAATTAATTCGTATACTGGATGTTCTAGTTGTAAGCCATAATTGGTTTGCTGCAAAATACCAGACAACAAAATAGTTTGTCCGTTTTTTATAATTTGAGTTAAATAAGGTTGATTAAACCAAAGGCACTTAAGGTTTCCAGTGCTGTCGCTTACCAGCGCCTCAGTTATTGACAAGTGACGCTTCCAAGATCGTCGGTTTTGGATTAATTGGATTTTTCCGCGAATAGTGACTTTTTCGCCGGTTTTAATTGAGTTGATTGGTGCAATCTGGGAAAAATCATCATAACGTGATGGTAAATGCCAGATTAAATCAAAGCAGGTTTTAAGCTCTAATTTAGCTAGTTTTTTTATAGTAGCCGGGCCAATACCATTAACTTGGCTTAAGGATGAATCAAGAGTTAGCATATTATCATTATCTCAAGAAATGACAAATAAAAAAATGCCTCATTTTATTCTAGTGCGCCCGCCAGGAATTTCACTCCGCCACTTTACTACTCAAAGTAATGCTATAACCCTTGCCCCCGGCAGGAATCGAACCTGCATCACAAGCTCCGCAAGCTCGCATTCTATCCATTGAACTACGAGGGCAGAGGTTGTAGCACTAGTTATTAATTAGCTATTTATTTTTGGATAAAGTGGCGGGGCGAGCCTGGATTACAAGCTCTCCGCTTGCGGCGGATAAACTCCAGCTCGCAATTCTATTTGCCCCGTACTTAAACACGAAGTGTCTATAGTGCAGGGCCATTGTCATCCCTTTGGGAGATCCGCCTTGGGTGGAAACTACGGGCGCCTGATTTATTTTATAAATAAAAAAATAGCATCAAAGCTACATCAATATAAAGTAATTTTCGATTTTTGGCAAGGTTTTATAATTATTGGATTTTTAACAGGCGAGACAAAGCTTCTGAGGTAGGCTCGTCTTCGCGTTCTAAATCTTCGCGCAGAAATTTAGTTAAAATCTCTCTAATTTTCAGTGGATTAGTATTAACCAAGGGGATAGATAGTCTGGGTTTTAAAGCGCCTTTGGGTTGTAAATAAAGTGAAGCAATTTCCGGTGGACGGTAGGCAACCCAAAAATATTCCAATTCGCTCCATAACCACAGTCGGCGACTAACTACCACGCCCTGTTGATGAATAGCAAAATCCAGCAAAGCCGGTTTTTTCCTACTATCAACCCAAATAATCGCTGCGCTGACAATTACAATGATAGCAAACAAAAAATTATAATCTTTTATGGCATAAATCAATATTAAAATTATGATGATGGCTGCTGCTATCCACCATAAACGGCTGCGCACAATTTCCCTAAATTCTGAAAATTGCCAAGCCAGCAGTTTATTACCTAGATTTGTTTCTGGTTCAGATATCAAATTTATTGACATACTAGATATATTATAACTCTTTTGTTGGGCGTGGGCAATTGGCACCAGTCATGGTATATTTAGTCTATGATGGATAAAAAATATTTTAGCTTTATTAAACAGCGTTACAGTTTAACCACAGCTACTAGACGTCGTCTGATTGCTTTATCTAGCGAAGCGCAGCATTTGGCCAAACAGGCAATATTTTCCATACAACGTGATGATTTGTTGGAGGCTAAACAGTTGATTGATAGATCAAAAAAAATAGTAAATCAGGGAGCTAAATTATGTCAAACCATTGACGAGTTAGAATTTCAAGGCAGCTATCGTCAAGCTTTGGAAGAATTGGTAGAGGCGGTGTTATTTTATAATTTTTCTACGGTTGGTAAAATTGGGAAAATAAGCGGGTTTAAAGTGCCGTTGGAGGTTTATTTGGGGGGATTAACTGATTTGGTAGGAGAATTAGCGCGGCGAGCAGTAACCTTGGCTACTAGAAAACAAGAGCAACAGGTTAAACAATTGGCAATAGCCGCCAGCGAAGTTGTGATTGAACTTAGCCAAATGAATTTAGTTGGTTATTTAAGAAATAAGGCTGATCAAGCTCGGGGAGCCTTGCGGCGTTTAGAAGATATTCTCTACGACTTATCGGTTAAGGCTAAATGAATATAAAATTAACAGGAATAATGGTAACTGATTTTGCCGAAGGTCGGAGTTTGGGTTTTCCTACAGCCAATTTAAAAATTACTCAAGGTCAGCGTCCGCGAGCGGGTGTTTATTTGGCGCGAATAAAAAAGCCTGATAGCGGTTGGTTGCCTAGTTTATTAATTTCTGGCGTTTATTGGGAAAAACCAAATATTCCCCGGGTGGAAGTTTATTTACTTAATTTTTCTGGTGATTTATATAATCAGGAATTAGTCGTGGAGGTATTAGAATTTGTACGCGATATTATTAAAAAAACTGAGGCAACAAAATTAAAGGATTTGATTGAACAGGATATTAAAAAAGCGACGAATTACTTCGCTGTTAACAAAATTATTAATTAAAGTTATTTAAGCTCAGGATAAAGCGGGTATTTATTTGTTAGCTCTGTTATTTTTTCTTTGGCTTGTTTTATTATATTAGCATCACCTGGTGATTTAAGAAGTTCAGCAATAATCGTGCCCACAATTATCATATCTTCCTGTTCAAAACCCCTGCTAGTTAAAGCCGGCGTGCCCAAACGTATACCTGAAGGATCCAGGGGTTTACGCGGATCATTAGGTATCATATTTTTATTTACCGTAATACCAACTTGATCCAGTAAATCCTGGGCTTGTTGACCAGTAAGATTAAGGTTAGTTAAATCAATTAGCAATAAATGATTATCAGTTCCGCCAGAAATTAAGGTAATACCGAAATCAATTAAAGTTTTAGCCAGAGTTTTGGCATTAGCTACTATTTGTTTTCCGTAATTTTTAAATTCCGGTGTGGCAGCTTCTTGTAAAGCTACGGCAATCGCCGCAGTCTGATGATTATGAGGACCTCCTTGGAGTCCGGGAATAATGGCTGCGTCAATTAATTCTGCTAAATTACGTTTACTGTTGGGGTGATACAAATCATGCCAGCGGTCAATTACTTTAGGAACTAAAATTAAAGCACCACGGGGGCCTCGTAGGGTTTTATGAGTAGTAGTGGTTACAATATCAGCATAGGGTATGGGTGAAGGATGCACTCCAGCAATCACTAAGCCAGAAATATGGGAAATATCTGCTAGTAAATAAGCTTTAATTTCGTCAGCTATTTTTTTAAATTCAGCAAAATCAATTAGTCGGGGATAAGCTGTAGCACCACAAATAATCAATTTAGGTTTTTCTTTATGCGCAATTTCTCTAATAGCATCATAATTCAGTAAATGAGTTTTTACATCAACCCCATAATTAACTGCCCGATAATATTTGCCGGAAAAGTTTAATTTATAACCATGGGTTAAGTGGCCGCCTTGGGCCAGTTCCATTCCTAAAATAGTATCACCCGGATTAAGTAAAGCAAAACAAACTGCTTGATTAGCAGGGGATCCAGAGTAAGGTTGAACATTGGCATGTTCCACGCCAAATAGTTTTTTTGCCCGTTCACGGGCAATATTTTCAATTTCATCAATAAATTGATTACCACCATAATAGCGTTTGCCTGGATAGCCTTCAGAGTATTTATTAGTTAAAATCGAGCCTAAGGCTTCCATTACTGCTAGTGAAGTAAAGTTTTCCGAAGGAATCATTTCTAATCCCTCTTGTTGGCGTTTTAATTCCTTTTTAGTCCAACCCAGTATTTCCGGATCACTTTTTTCCAAATATTGCCACATAGTATTTATATAGTAGCGATAAATTTGGTTATTGTCTATTAAATTTAGTTATCCACAGCTTATTACTTGACATACATTATTCCTTGTATTAATGTGTTAATACATTAATACAAGAGCATTATTTATTATATTGTATATTATTATGAAACGGGCTAAAAAATGGGACAGGCAGGAAATGCAGGAGTTATTTGAAGCTATTTTAAAGCTTAAAACAACTGGCGAGTGCCGGCGTTTCTTCCGCGATCTGTGTACACCAGATGAGTTAGTAGATATAGCTGATAGGTTTCAAGCGGTTAAAATGCTGGCTCGTGATATGGATTACCGTGATATTGCAGGACGTTTAGGGATGAGTACTACCACTGTAGCACGGGTGGCACATTGGCTTCGTCAGGGAATGGGGGGTTATAAATTAGTTCTTAATCGGCTTGGTTTATTAAAATAGTATTACTTAATTAGATTCTGTATCAATGTGTTAACACATTGATACAGAAGAGAGTTGAAGGTTAATTAATATGGATAATCTATTTAATCTTAATTTGAATCATCATAACACTACTTTGGCTCGTGGAGAGCGGTAAGTAGTGCTGTTTTGATTTAGTACTTTTTACCCCTCTCGCGTGAGAGGGGTTTTTTAAATTTAAATAAAGTTCGTTAACAATTTAATTCACTACAAAATAAATAATAAAAAGGAGAGAATAATCATGGCAACAAATGGTTGTATTACATATCGGTTAGACGACGGTACTATTAAACAGATTGTGACTTACTGTGATGGTTATGAATTTTCGATGTCGTTGATCAAAGAATTTGGCGAAAATACATTGACGCCGTGTCTTATAGAAAAAGTAATTCGTGAGTTGATATCAGTAAGAGAGAAGCGAACTGTTGATGAACGGCTCATAATTAGAAAATTAAAATCACCCAATGAACGGTTTTCTGATCCACTCGATGCAAATGGGCAGATTGATGAACACGTGATAACAATTGATTTTCTTGAAAAGAAAATTGAAATATCCGAGAGTTGTCAGAATTATGGAGATATGTCATAGATATGGATTGAGAATGACAAAGGTTGCACTTCTGCTTTAACTCACTATGGCAAATGTTTGTATAGCCATCTAAAAAAGCAAGGTTGGCGCATCTATCGTATATCAATTTCTAGTTGTTGTAAGCGAGAATATAATATTCCTCGTGTGGTCAATACTACTCCACCGTCAAAAATAGGTGCACATTGGAAGTAAGTTAGAGAGGACAAAATAATACAGGCGGCACCGAGCCTAGGACGATGGTGCAGAATAAAAATAAAAGAAAGAAAGAGAGTATATCATGAAAATAGAAACATTGAATCAGCTCAAGAAAATCGCAAAGAAAGTGAATCCAAGACTCTTACCATGGATAAAGAAGGCCATATTAAGGGGGGAAAAGATACATGTGTTTGATTCTACTGTACAAGCTTATAAAGCGTTAAACTCGTCTAGCCAGATAAGCCCAAGCCATGAGTTACCCTTCCCGAGTATCACTTTCGAAGACATGCAGGTAGCAGATAAAGATGTTAAGCGTGGCTTTTTAGCCGTATTCAATATTTCTGCTGCCGTTCGTAAGTATGAACGGGAAAAACATAGGGTATTCGATAGTGGTCCTGTTGGTATACACTAATTTATTAGAACCATACAATCATTAAAAAAGAAAGGTGAAAGTAATCATGAACGCAATAGGAATGATGTTGCCGGTGGCTATTTTATTCGTCATCGTAGCAGCAGGAGTGTGGGTCGCAGTGCTGAGGTTTAATAGGTGGAGATCAGAGGCGCCATCGTCAGATTTGATTCAGAAGAAGAGAGATTCAGTAAAAGAGTTCGCCCGAAAAATGGTTGGCATGGAAGAGTGCCCTGTGCTATGTGTTGACTACGCGGGGTGGTACATGGCTTGGGGCTTAAAAGAAAATCATTGTTGCAAGCCGATGTTTCGCATGAAAATTTATTTAGGAAGTAACAGCACCACAGGCAATGAAGCAATGTACTCAACTTCAAAAAGAGCAAAGGACAATGCAAATAAATGTATAACTGTAGCTATTTGCTCTATGTCGGATTGTGACTATATATACTTACTCTCAATGTATTCCAGAGAAGATGGTTACAATATTGACGATGGCGGCGCTCACGGCTAGGTGGGAGGATTAATAGTAGCAATGATTAGAATAAATAAGGCGGCACCGAGCCTTGGACGTTGGTGCGAAAAAATAAACTTAAAATCAAGAAAGGATGTAAAATGAAAAATATTTATCTTAGACCCAACCTCGAGCAACTCAAGGATTTGGTCAAAAGGCATGGTGGGATGATTCTTGTACGGATGGACAGAGGTACTACTTATTTAATTGATGATGGTAATCGGATGCAGCGGGAGAGCGGGGTTGATGTAGGCACTTGGTGTGGCGATGATGCTAAAGAGCAGATTAGGAAGATTTGCGCCAAGAAAACGAACAATTTGGTACGATTTGCTGTGCATTTTGTTGAAACAGACGCTATCACATTTTTTCGAAATGAAATGGTAGACGATCTAAATTCATCCCTTTGGTTTAAGGAGGTTTCCAACTGCAACGCCTACAGTGAGTTTTCCATTGTTTCATTATTTTGCCAGTTCGCTGATTTAGTGGAAGAGATAATACAACAGTATGCTGGCCATGGAATTTGGGTAGGCGGCGGTGGAAACTAGAAACATTAATTCATTTAGAAGAAAGGCAGGAGAAACCATGAAATGGTATGAAGCAGTTGGCTGTAAAATCGCGTCAGATGGAATGCATCAACCTGTTAACGTAAACGACATTGACATTGGACGTACTAGGCCTAGTTGCTATGAACAAGAGGTGCTAAAGCGGTGTAGCTTGCTATGCGTTCATTGTGGAGAGACGCATGTTGTGCCGTTGCGGATCGGGGGATGAAATTTTCTCCCGGAGAGCTGGGTAGTAGCCCAGGACATCACTCTTGTAAGAATATTGTATTAGTGTGTTAATACGTTAATACAGAACATCAGTGAAAGCGTGATAAAAAATAAGGCGGTACCGAGCCTTGGACGTTGGTGTAGAATAAAAAATAAAAGAAAGAGAGTATATTATGAAAATAAAAACATTGAATCAGCTAAAGAAAATCGCTGACAAAGTAGGCCCTGAGCTTGTCTCGAAGATTGCGCGAGACTTTCAATCGGGGGACGAAATACACGTGTTTAAGTCTTTACGGGAGGCTAAAAAATGTAAGGCGGTGGAGGAGCTTTCACTTGAGTGGCTTGTAGAAATACAGACCCAAGTATTCGATCGTGGGCGGTGGGCTGTTGTTAATGTCTCCAGTATCCGACGCATACAACAGCGCGAAACTCTCTTAAATGTTTGTAACCCTGGAATTTCCGGCGGGGGCGGGGGTATTAAGTGGAGACATTAACTAGTACTAACCTAATAAAAGAATTGATTTCTTAATAGAGATCTTCTTGGCCCTGTTGCTAATTCGACGGGGCTTTTTTTATTTGCTTTAAGGTGTTTTTAAAGGTAAAATATGGTTAGCTAATCATTAAAATTAATTTTATATGAAACGAACAGGTATATTGGTAATATTGGTAATTGCTGTACTTTTATTACCAGCAGTTTCTTTGGCTAAAAATATAAATCAAACCGATGTTTATTTGCCCAAAGATAAAATCATTGAGGGTAATTATTATGCTGCCGGCGCTACAGTGGAAGTGGCAGGTAAGGTTACTAGTGATGTAATGGCAGTTGGTGGTAGTGTGGTAATATCTGGTGAGGTAGCTGGTGATGTTTTAGTAATAGGTGGTAATGTTCGTATTACTGGATCGGTTGAGGGAAATGTGCGTATTATTGGTGGAAATATTGAGTTAGCTGGCCCAGTTGGTAAAAATGTATCAGTGGTAGGTGGAACTTTGACTATTGCCACCTCATCGCAAATTTCAGGACACCTAAGCTTGGCTGTGGGCGCATTTGATTTACGAGGATCAGTATTAAAAGATGTGAATGGGGCAGTTGGTAATTTTGTGATTGCTGGTACGATTAAAGGAAAAACAGATTTAAAACTTGATCCCCAAAGTATTTCCCAAATACGGGATACCGCTATAATACAGGGACCATTTAGTTATCAAGCAAAACATGAAGTGCAAGTAGCTTCGGGTGCTAAACTTAGTGAACCGTTAAGATTTATTCCTTATGCGCCCAAAGCCGTTAGTCACAGTGGCTGGTGGCTTAAACAGTTGATTTCATTATTCTCATTATTAGTAGTTGCCTTGGTTATTATTTCACTGGCGCCAAAGTTAGTTCAACAAATTAGTCAGGAAGCGCTAGTTAAACCGTGGAAAAAAATTGGTTGGGGTTTTGTGTGGTTAGTAGTGCCGCCAATAGTCTTTATAATTTTACTGGTAACTGTGATTGGCATTCCTTTGGGGATAATTTTTATAGTTTGTTACGCCATAGGTTTATATTTAACCCAAGTATTTGCCGGCATGGCTTTGGGTGAATATTTAAAAACGAAAAAGCCGTTTGCTTGGATGCAAAAGTTACCATTGTTGCTAGTAGCGAGTATTGGCATCTTGGTATTTAAATTATTAACTCTGGTTCCTTATATTGGCTGGTTAATAATATTAG
Source organism: Patescibacteria group bacterium (assembly GCA_041648575.1). Taxonomy (GTDB): domain Bacteria; phylum Patescibacteriota; class Patescibacteriia; order Veblenbacterales; family UBA10138; genus JBAZOT01. The sequence continues at coordinate 34,720 of JBAZOT010000009.1, forward strand.
TAGCGTTGTTGTGGATGTGGGGAACGATCATTCAAGTTAAAAAAGATTTATTAAACAATTATCGATAATTTTTTGTGAGTTGGTCTGAAGAAATTTTTAAGTCATATGATGTTCGCGGTATTTATCCCAAAGACATTAATGAAGAGGTTGTTGGTTTAATTGGTAAAACCATAGCTGGATTAGTAAATGGCGGGCGAGTAGTAGTTGGTAGGGATATGCGCTTATCATCTCCAGCTTTGCATCAGGCGTTAATTAACGGCTTACTAGCTGGTGGTTCACAAATTGAGGATATTGGTTTAGTGCCGATCGATGCAGTATATTTTGCAGTAGGAAAATTTGGTTATGATGCCGGTATAATGATTACTGCCTCACATAATCCTCCAGAATATAATGGTTTAAAAATTGTTAAGGCAGGACCAACTTGGATACGCGGCAGGGAATTAAAAGAATATGTTAATAAGGATTATCCGATAAAAATAGGCGGGCAAATAAAAGATTTTAATATTTGGCCGCAATATATTGAGCACGTGTTAAAATTTGTAGATCAAACTGCTTTAAAACCATTAAAAGTGGTAATTGATGCTGGTAATGGTATGGCGGGAAAAGTTGTGCCAAAATTATTTAAGCAATTACCATTTCAAGTTACTCCTTTGTTTTTTGAACTAGATGGGTCAGCACCCAACCGGCCGTTAAACCCGTTGCTGCCAGGCGCAGCAGATCAAGTAGTTAGTAAAGTACGTGAATTAAAAGCAGATGTTGGTATTATGTTTGATGGCGATACTGATAGGATTTTCTTTTTAGATGAGCAGGGAAAATTTGTGCCTGCTGATGTGACTTTGTTGCTGCTGGCTAAAGAATTTTTATTAAAAAATCCCGGAGCTGCCATTGCCTATAACCTAATTTGTTCCAAGGCGGTGCCGGAATTTATTACCAAGTGGGGCGGGAAACCTTTGCGTACGCCAGTTGGTTATGTTAATGTAAGTAAAGTTTTAAAAGAGAACAAGGGAATATTAGGAGGAGAATTATCAGCCCATTATTCTTTTCGTGATAATTATTATACTGATTCAGGATTTATTGCAGCGGTTATGGTATTGGAATTTTTATCGCGTGAATCACGGCCATTATCAGAATTGGTACATGAATTTTCTCCTTATGCCAAAGCGCCAGAAGTTAATTTGGTAATTCAAGACAAAGGTAAAGTCTTACAGAAAATCAAACAAAAGTATCAAGATGCAGAAATTGATGAATTAGATGGTGTAACTGTAAGTTATCCAGAATGGTGGGCAAATATAAGACCTTCTAATACCGAGCCGCTATTGCGCATAACAGTTGAGGGAAAAACAGCAGAACTCATGGAGCAAAAGAAATTAGAAATATTAGAATTAATTAAATTAACATGATTGGAGCTTTTGATTCAGGAATTGGCGGATTAACCGTGGTTAAAGCGATTTGGAAATTATTACCCCAAGCACCGCTTATTTATTTTGGCGATACTGCCAGAACGCCTTATGGTAATAAAAGTGCGGAAGTGGTTTCTACTTTCGGAGTAGAGGCAGCGCGTTTCTTGGTAAGCCGTGGCGTTACTGTTTTGGTGGTAGCTTGTAATACTGTTTCCGCAGTGGGCATGGATGCCCTGAAAAATGAATTTCCCGCCTTGCCAATTTTTGAAGTTATTACCCCAGCAGTTGAAAAAGTAAGAGGATTGAGCAAGAGCAAGAGAGTGGGAATTATTGGTACCAGAGCCTTGGTTAATAGTAATATTTATAAAAATTTATTAACTAATGAGGGTTTTCAAGTGTTTCAGCAAGCGGCGCCGTTACTGGTTCCTTTAGTAGAAGAAAATTGGTTGGATAAACCCGAAACCAAAAGAATAATTAAAGGCTATTTGCGAGCACTAAAACAGCAGCAGGTTGATACTTTGGTGTTGGCTTGTACGCATTATCCATTATTAAAAAAAATCATTGCCTCACGGGTTGGAAAAAAAGTAAAAATAGTTGATCCAGCTGACGAGGTAGCGGTTAAATTAAAAGAATATTTGGCAACTAGCGGCAATCAGGAACAGTTAGGTTCTACCCCGAGTCATTTTTATGTTTCAGATTTAACCCCACATTTTCAGGAAATTGCTCAAAAATGGTTGGATAGAAAAATTAATTTAGAAAAAGTGAGCCTGCACCCGGCTGATAATGGGACAGCTGCTCAGCTAATTAAGGAGGCGAAACCCCGTACTGTTCCGTCAGGATCTAGTACTGGGGTAAAATTATAATTTCATGTCTAATATTGTTTTTACCGAGTTAGAAGGTTGGGAAGAAAAATATCTGGAAGATAATTTGTCAGGCCATAAATTGACTTTTATCCGGCGTCCTTTGCAAAGTCAGGATTTCGATGGTATTAAAAGATGTGAAATTCTTTCGCCTTTTATTTATACTCCAGTTTCAGCAGAAGTTTTGGAACAAGTATCAGAATTAAAATTAGTAGCTACCCGCTCTACAGGTTTTGATCATATTGATATAAAAACTTGTCAGGTTAAAGATATTACTGTTTGCAATGTGCCTTTTTATGGTGAAAATACTGTAGCCGAGCATACTTGGGCTTTGATTTTGTCCCTCTCCCGAAAAATAATTCCATCTTATGAGCGCACTAAACGCGGTGATTTTTCTTTGGATAATTTACGCGGTTTTGATTTAAAAAACAAAGCGTTGGGGGTAATTGGTGCTGGCCATATTGGGCAGCAAGTAATTAAAATTGCCAAGGCTTTTGATATGAAAGTGCTGGTTTTTGACCCTAAACCCAATGAAGAATTAGTTAAGTCACTTGATTTTAATTATGTTTCATTGGACGCCTTACTAAAAGAAGCTGATGTTATTACTTTACACGCTCCGTATAATGAAAAAACGCATCATTTATTGAACGCGGAAAATATGACACTAATTAAACGCGGCACTATTTTGGTAAATACTGCCCGCGGTGGTTTAATTGATACTATGGCTTTAGTCAAAGCATTAGAATCAGGAATTTTAGCTGGCGCGGGTTTAGATGTATTAGAAGAAGAGTATGCAATAAAAGAAGAAAGCGAATTATTGTCACCTGAATTTAAAAAGAAATGTGATTTAAAAACCGTGATTGCTGATCACGTACTGTTAAAACGCGACAACGTTATCATCACTCCGCACAATGCTTTTAACAGCCAAGAGGCAATTTTGAGGATTTTGGATACCACGGTGGAGAATATTAGAGGATTTTTGGATGGAAAAGTAATCAATCAGATAAAAGTTTAAATAAAAAAGCCGTAATTAAGCTTGAGTGAATTACGGCTTTTACAAATTTTTTTGATTATTTATGCTTGTATTAAAGTAAAGGGATGTGGTGAGATTTATCTGTATAATTATAACATACCATAGGAAGATAGTTTCCGTTTGAGTCTATACCAAAAAAAATGACCGGATTGCCCCAGACGTAACATCTTACCGCACTTTTTTCTTCCTCTAGTTGGAAGAATGGTATTTTTACCCGACAAACTTTGGTCAGGCCAGTTTCGGGATAGAAAAATCCCAATTGCCACCATTTACTATACCTATTTGTTATTATTAGGTCTGTGATATTTAAACTAAGTAATATATTCCCTTTTCCCTTAAACTCAGCAATGATTTGTTGCAGTATGTTGGTGATTGTAGGCAGCGACTTGTTACCATCAAATCGTATAATTAGTGATTCTTCAAAATCCAATTTACCAGCCCACTCTCTCCAATGATACTTATGGGTGAGTTTATTATGAAAAAATAATTTCATAATTGGATATAAAGTCAGGTCAATTACATCAAACCACCATTGCTGTTTTGGTTGTGTTTTTACTACTTTTGTAAAACCAGTCATAAGTAAACCGGTAATAAATAAGCAGCAAGGAATTGCTCCAATAATTATTATCATGATTAACCTCTTTTTTAATGAACAATAGTTATTTATTTTAAAATCTATTTAGTATATATCTAAACCGCAATTTTGTCAATAGCTGTAGGTAATGTGCACACACATATGGCGGTTTTCTCCCTGTCTAACGATAGGCAGGCTAAACTGGAGAAATGGCAATATGTATGTCAAAAACAATTAAACAAGAACGATTAAGATGGGTTTTACCCATCGCCAATAAGGTAATTAAATTGGTAGATATAACAAAGATCTGCCCGTATTCTAGGCGAAGCCTAGAACGATGGTTAGCGTTGTATAGAAAAGCAGGAGTAGGAGCTTTGGAACCAAAATCTACTAAACCAAAGACCCAGCCAAAAGAAACGCCGATCAGGATTAAAGAAAGGATAATCGAAGTTAGGAAAGAAACAAAGAAATGCGCCTTAAAAATCCATTGGCAGCTTACCAAAGAAGGTATTCGCATCAATACTCGTACTATTGGCAAAATATTGAAGCAAGAGAAATTAACGAGAAAATATCGGGTGCGGAAAATCACCTACAAATATATCAGAGCTGAAAGACAGCCAGGCGAATTAGTCGAGATAGATGTTAAATATGTACCCGGCAGAGTCAAAAACAAAAGATATTTCCAATACACGGCAATTGATACGGCTTCCAGGTGGAGATATCTGGCAGTATACAGCGAGGAATCAAATTTCAATTCAATTAAATTCTTAAAGGAGGTTAGGGAAAGATTTCCCTCTCCAATTCAAGCTGTAAAAACTGACAATGGATCGATCTTTACCAATTACTACACCGGCACGAATAAGCGAAGTGACCTGACTGTAAAAACCATTCACGCTTTTGATCTTTTCTGTGGCAGATATGGTATTGTTCATTACCTGATTGATCGGGGCAAACCAGCCCAGAACGGGACAGTTGAACGAAGCCACCGAGAAGACCAAGAAAAGTTCTATCAACAAAACAACTTCAAAACTTTCCTTGATTTGCAAAGAAAGCTTAAACTATGGAATGATTATTACAACAATCTAGAGCACTGCGGATTAAATGGTAAAAGTCCTAATGAATTTCTAAAGAATTATCAACCAGCTAATCCGCCAAATGTGTGTGCCTAAAACATTGACTAAAAATATTAAATATGATAAACTGAAAATAATTAGCAATTCAATATAAGGTTGTTCTATACGGGTGGTGACCTAAAGAGTTTTGATCTCTGCCCATATAGAACATTAACAACCCACAATTATCGGCGTACGAGTTTGTGGGTTTTTTGACATAGAACTTTAAAAATAACTAATAGTAATTGTCTAATAAATGGAGTCTGGTATGAAAAAACGTTTGCAGAATATGTTGTTTGGAACTCTTGAGGATTTAGTACAAATTCTTGAGCAAAAATTTGGTGAGGAATTCAAAAAACTTCCAGTATGGGAAAAGTACGAGGTAGCAATGAGATTTTATAACTCGCAAAAAACAATGCTTCAGCAGTATAAATTTTTACTGGATGTGCTTCCCTGGGTTATAGCTTTGGTGGCTCTTTTAAAAAGATAAAAAAACACCTCCGTTGCAAAATATGCTCGGGGGTTATTTTTTTTCTTACTTAATAATCAACTCGATATGGTCGGCAATAGTGGGGACGGCAGTTACCCAAAAAGGGGATAGCTTAACTTCCACATTTTTTATACCAGGAAAAGCAGCAAAATATTTTTGTACTTCTTCGGGTGTTCTTCCTAATAAATCATCTTTGGTAATAATTTTATTTACATCTTTCCAGGAAACTTGTCCCAAATATTTCACCTGCAGGGTCGCTTCGGAGTTATCAGTTAAGATATTTAAAACACTAACCGCTGCGCTTTGGTCTTCGAGCGATAATATTTCCTTACCAGAATTTTGAGCTTGATTTAGTCTGCTAATAACAGCTACACGAAGGTTTTCAGGATTATAAAATATCGCAGTTACTTTGGCAGTTACGCTATAAGTGAATTCAGTAGCCTCGCTATCGGCGGGTTTAGACGATTTAGAATCAAGAATGTCAACTTTATAAACAACACTAGAGTCGCGTTTATCTTCGGGTAATTTTTCTCGCAATGCTGGTAACGACTCTTGGGTGATTTTTTCTTTTAGATTATTACGCGCGTCTTCTAAATCAGTCGCGAGGATTTTAGCACCCGGTTTTTCACGTCTGATCATCGGTTCCTTGCTTTCGGCATAAATTTTTTGCTGTAGCGTAGCATTCAATCCTGGAATGGTAAATTTGGTTGGTCCGATTTCACTGGCAGCGCCGGGCTCGGAAGAAATCGCCTCTACAGTTGTTCGTCCGCCAGCTGGTATGCTAACTGCTTTAGTGATCCTGAATAAAATTTTATCAGGTGATAATAATCTTGTGGCGGTAATTAATGATTGGGCTTGATTGTTATCATTAATAATAGTTACTTGACCACTAGCTTTTTCCTCTTTTACCCCAGTACCTTTGGCCTTAAAAGTGGTTTCTTTAGTCTGTTCAATACTTAAAATATTTCCTTGTAGTTCACCTTGATCGGTTTCGCTGGTAACTACAATATCCGTTTCTAATATTTCAGTTTCTGGAGAAATTTCCAGAGTAATAAAAGCTCGAGCCAGAGTATAATAAAGAATCAATAGCACCACAGCAATGGTGGCAATAAAAAAACTAATAATAATGCGACGGTAGGGACTGCGTCCATTATTATCATTATCATAATTTTCACGTGGTGTCATAGGCGTCAATTATTATATTAGGTAGGGTTATTATAGCAAAATTGTAGTATCGTGTCGATTATACTAAATAATAAAGATATTACTCTGCTCCTAGCAGCGTTTGAATTTGTTGATCCAGTTCCGCATTATCCATGACTTTATATTCTGTAGTAACTTGTTGCCAGCCAGTTTTGATGGGTAGTTTAAATATCACAGTTATTGCACCAGGAAAGCGCAATAACGTTTGTTTAAGTTGCTTTATTTTTTGTTCAGTTGTATCTGGAGGTAAGCTGATTATTTTGGTTGATATTTTTGATGAAAATTGAAATTTTGACGGATTAGAAAATTGGCTGATTATTTCATCAATATTCGTTAGATTTTCTAAGGGTACGACTTTCTGTATAATCACTTTTTTTTCATTATTACGTTCTGAAACTCGGCCCCGAGCAAGGATTATATTATCCGTTTGCCAAGTAGCTCTGTTGTTGGCAAAAACATCGGGAAAAACAATTATTTCTTGACTGCCAGATAAATCTTCTAAAGTAACAAACATCATAGCATCACCCTTTTTGGTGGTGATTTGTTTGGTTTGAGTAATTAATCCGGCAATATTAATTACTTCTTGATCATTGATTTCTAGAACATTACTAGCTGGTATGATGAGATTTTTTAGTGTGGCATCATAATCAGCAAACGGGTGTTCGGTAACATATAAGCCTAAAACTTCTTTTTCCCATAATAATTTTTCTTGTTTGGTGGTAGAAGGTGCTACTTCAAGTTTAAGCGGTGGGGCGTTTATTCCACCTGTTTGTGAAAATAAACTTGATTGCAAAGAAGTATCCAAAGGTTGATGTTTGGCATAATTGGTTAGATTATCAATAGAATCGAGCAGTTGGCGCCTTTCGATAGTTAGACTATCTAGGGCACCTGACTTGATTAAACTTTCCAATGATTTTTTTGTTACTTCACGGCGGCTGGTGCGATTTAGAAAATCTTCCAAACTGGAAAATTTACCATGTTCTTTTCGTTCACTAATGATAGTTTTCGCTACAGGTTGGCCGAGATTTTTTATAGCATTTAAACCAAAGCGAATTTGTTGATCATTTACTACGGTAAAGTTAGTAAGACTTTCGTTAATATCTGGCGGTAAAACTTTGATGCTCATTTTACTGCATTCACTAACAGCGG
>JBAZOT010000010.1:0-40498 GCA_041648575.1 Patescibacteria group bacterium
AACACCTTAGGGTAACCAAGGTGTTTTATAAAAATAGAGTTAACGTTTTTGCCACTGCGGGGCGCGACGGGCTTTTTTAAGCCCTGGCTTTTTACGTTCCTTTACCCTAGCATCACGGGTTAAAAAACCATAAGGTTTTAAGGTTTTTCTTAACTTTTCATCTAATACAACTAGTGCCCGTGAAATACCGTGACGTATTGCGTCAGCTTGACCAACTTTACCCCCACCACCAACTTTTATTTGCAAATTGATTTTTTCAAACAAACCAGAAACTTTTAAAGGTTGCAAAATACAAAATTGATGTTCAAAATTTGGAAAATACTGGTTTAGTAACTTACCGTTGATTATAATATCACCTTTGCCATTATTAAATAATCGAACACGAGCTACCGCCTCTTTTCTTCTACCCACTGTAAAAATATAACCCGCTGTTTTTACTACTGGCTTAACAGAATTTACCACAACCGGTATTTTAACAGGAGTTGGTTTAACTGGTTTGTGATGTACTGCTTTATGCGCCCGCGGTTTCTTGACTGACTTTGACTTAGTTTTAGTTTTCTCTACCATAATTATTTTGGCCCACGATAAACTATTAAATTCTTTAGTATACTTTTACTTAATCTATTTTTCGGCAACATATGCATTACCACATTTTTAAATAACCTAATGGGGTCTTTTTTAAATTGCTGTTCCAAGGTTGTAATTTTTAAACCGCCGGGATACCCCGAATACTTATAATAATGCTTAGTTAATAATTTGCTGCCGCTAAATCTTAATTGCTCAATATTTAGTACTCTCACTTTTATTTGTGGATTAGAATTTGGACTAAATGTGACTGTTTTTTTACCCCGCAATGTGATAGCAACTAACGACGCCAGTCGGCCCATAGATTGGCTGGCTGCATCATAATCAATTGTCTTTAATATCTTGGCCATATTATACAAATTCAATTAATGCCAGCTTAGCGCCGTCACCCTTGCGACGTGGTAATTTTACAATACGTGTATAACCGCCAGGTCTTTTTTGGTAACGTGGAGATAATACTTCCAATACTTTCTTTACGCTATTTTCCGTAGGTAATTGTTTTAATAATAAGCGCCGTGCGGCTAAAGTATTTGCCTTACCTTTAGTAATAATTTTTTCCACATAACCACGCATTTCTTTGGCCTTGGCCTCAGTCGTCTTAATTTTTTCATACAAAATCAAACTTGCCGCCAGATTTTTTATCAATGCTTGGCGAGGTGCTTTGGTTCTGTCTAAAATTCTACCTTTATTTCTATGTCTCATATATTAATTAGATTTCTTTCTTGGGTCGACCGCGTTTTTTAGCTACTTTTTTATCTGATTCTTCTGCTACTTCTACCACAATAACATTGTCTTCCGCAGTTTTAGTTCGTTCAGTTAAAATAAAATTGAAATGATCAACTAAAATTTTACTCGCCTCCTGTATTGCTTCCTGTGGCGAAATCGTGCCATCAGTTTCAATATCAAAGGTAATTTTATCATAGTTAGTAGTCTGGCCGACACGCACATCCTCGATATTAAAACCAACCTTAACAATTGGCGTAAAAATTGCATCAACCGCAATATGCCCCAATTCCGCTTTTTCTTTTTCTCGATTTTCAACTGGTACATAGCCGCGTCCTTGTCTAACCGTTAACTCCATCTCTAATTCTGCCTTTTTTTCGGTTAAGGTGGCTAGATGTAAGTCCTTGTTAATAATTTCCACATCACTGGTGGCTTTAATGTCTGCAGCGGTAACTTTTTTTTCTCCCGATGCCTTAAGTAATATAGTCACTGGTTCGATACTATGAACTTTCATGCGCAGACGTTTCAAATTCAACATAATATCCACTATGTCCTCTTTGACTCCAGCTAATGCGGAAAATTCGTGGCTAGCTGATATAACCTTAACTGCTATTACAGCCGAGCCAGGTAATGAAGAAATCATCACTCGACGCAAAGCATTAGCTAGTGTTGTACCATAACCCGGCCAACAAGGTTCAATGATTATTGAATCACGGTGCTTACCTAAATTAATGACTTTCAACTGTTGAGGTAAAGGTATTGATTCCATAATATTTATAATATTAGTAATAATTATTTTATCTAGAATAATATTCTACAATTAAACTCAAATCAACATTCAGACCGACCTGTTCAGGTTTTGGCAATACAGTCATTTGTCCTTTTAATTCTTTGGTATCTATAGCCAACCAATCCTGTAGTATTTGCTTACCCCAATTTTTTTGTAATTGTTCAAAATATGAAGACTTAAGACTATTTGGATCAACATTTATTATCTCACCAGGCTTCACCTGATAAGAAGGAATATCAACTTTTTTTCCATTAATTTGTAAATGACCGTGATTTACCAACTGTCTAGCGGCGGCTCTGGTTTTAGCAAAACCTAAACGCCAAACTACATTATCAAACCGCGCTTCCAGTAATTGCAATAAAATTACATCAGTTGCTCCAGTTTTTTTAATAGCCTTCTTATAGTAATTAGCAAATTGTCTTTCTAATAAACCATAAATATAACGAGCTTTTTGCTTTTCTCTTAATTGACGGCCAAAAGCAGTTAATTTTCCCCGTCCTTTTACACCATGAACACCAGGAGGATAATTTCTCCTAGTTAAAGGACATTTATCAGTTGAACAAACCTTTTCGCCCAAACGGCGACACATTTTATGTTTAGGTCCTGTAAATCTTGCCATGTAATAAAAAATAAATATTTATACTCGTCGTGGTCGTGGCGGCCGACAGCCATTATGTGGAGTCGGAGTTAAATCTTTTATAGATAATACTACTAAACCATTGGCATATAGCGCCCGAACAGCAGCTTCGCGACTTACACCTACTCCCTTTACTCTAGCGTCTACCTCTTTTAATCCATACATCCTGGCTTTTTCAACTGCATTTTTTACCACAATACCAGCGGCATAAGGGGTTGCTTTCTTTGGTCCCTTAAAACCAACATGCCCAGCCGAAGAATATGCAATCACATTTCCATTCTGATCACTTAAAGTGACAATGGTGTTATTATAGCTAGCCTGAATATGTGCAATACCACGCGAAACCTGACGCTTGCGTTTGGCACGTTTAGTAGTTTCCGGCTTAACACCAACTTCGCTTTTTTCCGCTACTATTTTATTTTTTGTATCTTCGCTCATAAATTATGTTTTTTGTGCAGATGATTTACGGCCGCTACCCATTGTTCTTCTAACATTACCCCGCACTGTTCGTGAGTTAGTTTTGGTTCTTTGTCCTCTTACGGGCAACCCACGGTTGTGGCGATACCCACGATATGAACCAATTTCTTTTAATCGTTTGATATTTAATAATACCTCGCGCTTTAATTCACCCTCCACCCTGTGTTCTTTTTCAATAATCTCTCGTAACTTATTTACTTGATTTTCAGTCAAATCGCGTGTACGAACATTAAGGTCAATATTTGCTTGCACTAATATTTTTTTTGACTTAGTAAAACCAATTCCGTAAATATACGTTAATGCCGCCTCTATTCTTTTGTCGTTGGGTAAATTTATACCCGCAATTCTTGCCATATTAAGTTACAACTTATTAATTCACAATAATTAATCTAAACTATTCAACATTAGCCTTGTCGTTGCTTATGCTTGGGATTAGGACAAATTACCACCAAACGCTTACCACGCCTAATACGTTTACACTTCTGACAAATTGGTTTTACTGATGCTCTAACTTTCATAAATATTAATAACGATAAACTATTCTACCTTTAGTTAAATCATAAGGTGTCATTTCAATCTTAACCCGATCACCAGGCAATATTCTGATTCTAAACATTCTCATTTTGCCTGCCAAATGTCCCAGAATATTGTGTCCATTATCCAACTTTACTTTAAAAGAAGCTGCTGGTAATAATTCTTCTACTGTACCATCTACTTCCAAAAAACCCTTGGCGTTAGTTTTAATACTATTTTCAGTCACTAAATTATTAAAATAAGGCTAAAAAAATAAATTTATGTAAGTTCTTTTAGAAAAACGAACATAAATTTACAACCTGATGATTGTAGATATTCTGTGAATTAGAACTTTAAACAAAACAAAATTATATTAATTACAACTATAACAAAGTATATAACTTTTGTGTTATATGTCAAGTGAAAACTTAATTCTGCTAGTAAATCTTGGGACTTTATTGCTAATATTAGTCAAAAAATCTGGAAAAAATATGTATTTTATCTGTTCAACTCCAGATCTTGATTCTAACCATGTTTTAGCTTCGATTAATGCTGAATTAGCTATCTTTTCCTTCCAAACATCAAAAGGTAAATCTTGGATTATTTGCTTGTCAAATTTTAATACCGCATTAATCCGTATATTAGATTCTGAACTTTGCCATTGTGCCTCCGGCCAACCACCCTCCAAATCTATGACTATCCATCCTTGGGGAATATTCTTCTGTATATTATAACTAACTAACTGCTGATAATAATTGACAGAATAAACTATCGTCTTCCCGGCAACACTAATTATTTGATTACCTTGTTGCTCAATTTTCAAAACACTTTCATCAACTGACAAAATTCTACCTGGTATTACGTTTAAATTTAGAAACGGTTCAGTAGCTTGCAAATCTATTTTTACAGGAATTTCTAAATAAATACTTTGTTGTTGAGGTGTAATTATGAATTCTATACTAGGCACGATCAAATACAAGACGCCGATCAATATACCTACGCTAATTAGTATAAATATTCCCACCCAAAGACGATTTTCTTTATTGGCAAATATTTTTTGTTGAAACATGATAGCAAAAACTCCAACTATTTAAGCACTGCTTTTATTCGCCTAACGCCAGCTGCCACCGCTTCTTCTTTAATAATTTTAAAACTCCCAATTTTTCCAGTATGTTCCACGTGCGGTCCGCCACAAATTTCTGCTGAATAACCTCGCCCTGAACCAGCCGAAGGCTCGCCCACAAAATAAACTTTCACCTGATTGCCTAACTTGGCATACTTATCTTCAAACAAACCGATAGCTCCTCGTGCCTTAGCTTCCTCCACTGACAACATTTCAAAATGAACTGGTAAATTTTGCTCAATTTTTTCATTAACAATTTTTTCCACTTGGGCTATTTCTTCGGGTGTCATTTTTGTAGGATGAGAAAAATCAAACCGCAAACGTTCGGCTGTAATATTACTCCCCTTCTGTGCCACGTGTTCACCCAACACTTCACGCAAGGCCTGATGTAAAAGATGAGTAGTAGTATGATATTTTACCACTATTTCAGAATTATCTGCCAATCCACCTTTAAACATCCCGGCAGATGCAGTTCGAGAAAGTTCCTGGTGTTTTATAAATAATTGTATATATACATCTCTAACTTTATCTACCCAAGTATTAGCTCTGAGTTTTATTTTTAAATCTTCTAAAAACATATCGTGAGGATATCCATATGTAGATTCTAGAGCAAATGCGGCTGCCGCTGAATAATCATATAACAACAATGCCCTATTGTTTTCATCCAGATTCGTTAAATTATCCCAATCATCAAGAATATCAATTTTTGCTATTCCAAGATCACTTTTCAACCATTTTCTATCTGCTTCCTCTTTTCTACCATTCTTTATTCTATTAATTATTTGTAGTCTTTTATTTCTTCTAGTTTCAATTTTTCTTAACAAATCGAAAAATTTATCCTCCTCTTTTTTTAACTCTTCAAAAATTTTTCTTCTATCTTTTTCGGGCTCTAAATAAATATTTTTATACATTTCAATAATGACTTCTGCGATTTGAATAATAAAATTATTTTTTATACCAATCAATCTCCCGTATCTAATAGCCCTACGGATTAATCTTCGTAGACTATAACCTCTTTGGACATTACTTGGTTCAATTCCACCAGCAATAATAAAAGTGCTTGCCTTTATGTGATCAGCAATAATCCTAAATTCCTTCTTATTTTCTTGATACTTTTTACCAGATAGTGCTTCAATTTTTTCAATGATCGGAAAAAATAATTCTGTCTCATAGATATTTTCTTTGTCATTTAATACCGCGAGAGTTCTTTCCATGCCCATTCCCGTATCAACATTTTTTTGTTTTAATGATTCATAATAATAATCTTCGGGTAATAACTCCTCGCCTTTTATATTCTTTTCCTCACCTTTTTTAGTAATCAATCTATTATATTCCATAAATACATCATTCCAAATTTCTACCCAGCGCTTATCCTTTGGGTCAAAAACTTTTGGCGCCGCTTTTTCGCCTGCCCAATAAAACATTTCCGTATCAGAACCGCAAGGGCCTGTTTGGCCAGCTGGTCCCCACCAATTATCATCCTTTCCTAAAAAGACTATGCGTTCTTTTGGTATGCCTTGTGATTGCCATAGCTTAGCTGATTCATCATCTCGTTCAATATTGTTTTTCTTTTCGCCCTCAAAACAAGAAATAGCTAATTTATCTTTAGACAAACCCAATTCTTTAGTTAAAAATTCAAAACTCCACTCTATCGCCTCTTTCTTCCAATAATCTCCAAGCGACCAATTACCAAGCATCTCAAAAAAAGTTAAATGAACATCATCCCCAACTTCATCTATATCCCCTGTCCTAATGCATTTTTGGCATGAAGTTAATCGCTTACCGCCCGGATGTTCTTCACCTAAAAGATAAGGTACTAACGGATGCATACCAGCGGTAGTAAATAAAACCGTTGGATCGTTTTCAGGAATCAAAGAAGCAGAAGGAATTATCGTGTGCCCTTTTGATTCAAAAAACTTTAAATATTTTTGTCGTAATTCTTGTGCTGTAATCATAATTTACCCCCCATTGACTTAAATTTAACTATACCTTATAATGTAATCAGAATACACATGAAAAATACCTCTTAAGGTTCCGTCCTTAAGCGGTATTTTTCTTATATGCCAATTTCCCTTGTAAATTAGTCATGAAAACTATTTTATCCTTAGCTGACTTTTTAAGCAATATAGAGCATGTTTTAACATATGGGCTTAATACCAGTTTTAATTTACTCTGTTCATACAAATATTTAACCAGGGAATAAAAATCACCGTCGCTAGTGACAATAATCGCTTTGTTATAATTATTAAAATCAATCATCGCTTGTAATACCAGGTCTGCATCTATATTGCCTTTTACTTCACCATCATTATTGGGTAAGGTTGGTTTAAAAATTAAAACATATCCTGCTTTTTGCAAAGAAGAATATAAATCTTGATTCTGCTGAATATAACCTATAAACAAATAAGCCACTACCACACTATATTTTTCCTTTAAATAAACTCTAAACTTTCTAAAATCCAAATTCCACCCCAAACTCTTAATTCCCAAATTTAAATTTTGGGAATCAATAAATGCATAATTCTTATCATTGTTTATCATAGCCTTGTTATAAATATTTTATCTAAATATTTTTGCCGTAATTCTCCTGATGTTACCATAAATTATTCAAATCTTTATATAATTTAGTTGATGATAATAACTTTTTAGACCACTGTTTATAATTTCGTCTATCCTCCATTGAACCCCCATGATACATCAATCTATAAATTATTTTTTGATTATACTTAATAACTTCGTTGCCTATTATAAAACCATTGTTTTCCTTATATTTATTATAATACTTAAACCCACTTTCACTAAATCCGTCTTTACCCCTAAATTTATTACCTACACCGGCACGTAAAGCTTTTTTTAAAAAATCAAACAATTTGTCGGTCTTGGCTAAAAAACTTTTTTCTACCACTCGACCATAATAATTAAAACCAAAGATCGGTTTCTTGTTATTAAAATAAATACTTTGACCTATAAATTTTTGATCACCAGAATAACGATCAACTACGACGTACTTATCCTTCCTGTAACAAATAACCTTAACCCATGGCAATAATTCATCTTTGTATTTTATTTTGGCATTACCGTAGCCAGATGGTTGATTATTATTCTTCATATAATGAAACTTACCAAATAAACCCCTTCTTTTCAACTTTTTCAATTACTGCACTGCCCAGAACGTAAAGGTCGCTACGCACCCCACGTTCCACGGCTTTATAAAACACAGCTGATTGACCTGGGGTGATAGCACGCTGGGGTTCTACAAATTTAACTCTTAGCTTATCACCTGCTTTACTAACCCGCGCCAAAAAAACCGGATGGCGATAACGGTGTCTAACCAAAAAGGTAGCTGGTAATTTAGGTGCAGTTCCTGCCACCCAATGAACTTTTTCCGCAATAAATTTACTAGCCAGTAAATATTTTTGTTCAACTAATTTACCGACAATTAAAGTATTGGCTTTCCATTTGCGCCCTATTACATACCATGGCCCGCCGGCCAGCCTTAAACCATGCCTTTGACCGATAGTATAAAAAGTAAGACCAATATGTTTACCCAAAACGCGGTCATTGGTATCCACAATTGGTCCCGGATTTTCCTGCAATCTAGTACGCAAAAAATCTTTTACTTTAACTTCGCCAATAAAACAAATGCCGACGCTGTCGGGTTTGGCTGCTACTGGCAATTTAAGTTTTTTAGCTAGTTGACGTACTTGAATTTTTGTCATTCCGCCAACCGGAAACAAAATATGCTTTAATTGATACTGGGTTAAAGTACAGAGAAAATAAGATTGGTCTTTTTCGTTATCAATTCCGTTCAATAATTTATATTCAATCTTTTGGGATTTTGGACGTAAAGTCCCGTGGGGACCACGTCCCTTTACGGGATTTAGAATTTCTGATTTTCTGGCATAATGTCCTGTAGCAATAAAATCTGCGCCTGACCCAAGCGCTCTTTTTAAAAACAAAGGAATTTTTACAAATTGATTACAGCGAATATCTGGATTAGGCGTGCGACCGCGCGCATATTCTTTAAAAAAATAATCAATCACATCGCGCCGATACTCTTTTTCAAAATCCCAAACTTCAAAAGGAATTTTTAAAAACTGCGCTACTTTTTTAGCATCATCACGCTCATAAGTCCACTTGCACTCACCAGCTAAATTCAAATGCGTGCCTGTCCAATTTTTCATATAAACACCGCATACATCAAATCCCTGTTTTTTTAACAAATAAACCGACACGGCAGAATCCACTCCGCCGGATAAGCCAATGTATACTTTTTTATTATTATTTTTCATAAATTAAAAGGTGAGCGCAACGGCTCACCTTTATTCTAACATAAAACTAAATGAATTATGGTGCTAATTCTGCTATAATCGCTCAGATTAGGGGCGTTTTATGAATTCTCCCCTCTCTGCAGCAGACCGTTTGGGTAGTAATTGCCACTAACTTAAATAATTATTAGTAACAAAGCCAGCGCGATAACAATGGCGCTATGAGCTATCACCGAAACTTTTTGTATTCGAATCTTGATAAAGATATTTAACAGCAAAGCAGCAACCAGGAATATTACAAAATATAAATAAAACTGAGTTACTTTATCATTTAGATTATGCACGGTGATAAATCCAAAAAACTTGGCAAATTTATCATTACCTTCATTAAAGTTGTATAAATTCTGTGTGGAAACTTTAGGCGCCAACCAAGCCAACGGTCGATTGGTAACTACATCATCTTGTCCCACCACTGTAATACTTAACAACTCACCGCTTTTGTTTAAAGTAGCACTATCAAATCCAATTATTCCTTGCCATTCATTGTCGCCGCTTAATTCTAAATTACTGGTTTGTTCTGCTAAATGCACTACAGCGCTTTTAGCTTTTTCAATCTGCAAATAAATCTTATATTCATTATTTAATTGCTGAACTTTTAAACTAGCATCATTAACAACTACTCCTGAATCTAAAACGACATTTTCTGGTTTTGGCTCAGCAACCACTTGATCTGTTTCTGGTTCAGTAACAATTTCTGGTTCTGTAATAGGTTCATTAATTACTAATGGCTCTTCCACTACTTTGATAGGTTCAGTAACAAATAGTTGATCAACCGATTCAGCTGCTTCTACTTGACCGTTAGCGGAATTATTAGTATTAACTTCAGGCTCGTTAACCAAAGTTGGTACTGAAGGAGGTGTGGTTGCAACTACTAAATTTGCTGGTTGACTCGCGACAGCAAGTGGCGTGCCAAACATTTGCACTACTAAAGTCGTATCATAGCCTTCAAATGTACCCATAGTAATACCGATACCAATGTCGGAAAAACTAGAATTAACAATATTTGCTTTGTGAGTAGGGCTGGCCATCCATCCATCATTGACACTTTCAGCGGTAAAAAAATAAACTGCTAAATTTTCACCAGCTGAACGATAAATATAACCTGCGTCTTTTATCCAATTCCAAGGAGTAATACCGCTAGGACTAGTGTGTGCAAAATACTGGTTCTGCAGCATATCTTTAGCTTTAGCCTGTGCTGCAATAGCCAATTTATCATTTGGTTTAAGTTCTGATAACCCCAGATTAATTCTGGTTTGATTAGTCAAAGCAATAATATTTTGTGAAGTAATGGCACTAGAAAATAAACTAGAAGACGGCAAAGCAATCGGCGCCACAATAACCAAAACCTTCAGCAATATTAATAATACGCTGTAACCAATTAATACTTTATGCTTAAACAAATAGGGATGATGATTATTGCCTTCATGCGGCACAAAATGATCCCAAACATGGCGAATACCGCGATGTGCATGTCGCTTTAAATGATAGGCAGTTTTTTGCAATACTTTCCGCATAAATATATTTATGAAGTAAATATCTTAACAATCCACTATACTATGCTTTTAATTATTTGTCAATATCCAGTTAATGTGCAAAAAAGGTAAGTATTCTCGCCCTTATTGTTGCGTAAATTATGAATTGTCTGTCACTTTAACGTATATAAACAATTGCACAACGGATGCGGATATTTAATATTGCTACTAATGCGATAGCACGTGAATATTTATGTAAATTTTATTTTAATTCTGTTCCACCCCATTCAACAACCACAAAGCCATCTCTTTTGAAAGGATCTATTATCTGCGGTTTGACCATTGTTTCGTTATCAATTTTTTTAAACGTCATAAAAACACGAAGTAAAGAGTCTGGTTTTGGATCTATCTCTAAAATGACGTTGTCATCATACTCCTCACTGGTAGCAAAATGAATAAGATTATATTTGTTATTTTGCATCTTCGGTACCCAATAAACAATGAACTCGTTGTATTCCTTTGGTGTTAATCCCAATTTTTCCAATTTATCCTGTAAAAATTTAGCTGTTTCTGGTCCTTTGACCACAAAACCGGAAGATAAATCATAATTTGCGACTTTATTAGTTCCTTCCCAAAAAAGATAACTATATTCTCTATTGTCTAATAAGTTAATAATTTTTCCGTCGGGATACGCAACGACATTCCAACCGTTGTTATACTCTGGATAAGAAACAATTAAATTGCCTTGATAATTTATTTTTACATCAACTTGTTGTTTTTGCTCGGGATAAAGATAAATAACTGGCTTATAAAATTCCACCAGTCCACCTCCGCCTGTTGGAAAATAGGGTTGTTGTGGATTATACTGTTCTGAACATAAAAATTTAATACCAAGATAGTTGGAAATAAATCCAGCTTTTGTGAGTCCTGCCCAACCCAGTACCGCTATGACTATTAAAATAATTGTAATAATAAAACCTTTACTCAATCTCTTTTTTGATTTTTGAATTTGCGGTTCTAGTTCCATAATTTTATAAAATTAATCAATAAAAATTAAATTTGTTCGTTATAGAAAAGTGGGGCGTTAACTGTAAAAAAACATATTTCATATAACGTTTACGCATCATCTGAAGTTTTCATCCCGACTTTGAAAGATAAACTTTTGATTTCAGACAATGCTTTGTTTAATTATCTCCGCCTAAACTTTCATCAAAACTAAGGGATGAAAATTTGGGCGGAGGGAAATTGACACTCCTTAAGGATATAAATAATGTCAATTTCCCGTAGCCAGATATGCGTTGTTATGTGATGTAGCCAGAAATTTCTATTCCTTATTGTTTTTTGGTTTCTTCATTTTTGAATGCGTATAAATAAAGTGCAACAAACAATGGGATAAAGATAATAATATTAATTGTAGCAACAACAGGTTGAGATAAACCACCCATATCGTTTTCTATTGTTTCTTGAACGATTTGTGGCCATGGCAAAATATATTGTTGAAAAATGTTCCATACTATATAACCACCAAGGAATATTTTCCAAAACATCGTGCTAAACCACCTTTTTTGCCAACAAAATGCAACTAAACCCGACATGGCCACCAACATAAGGACAACATCGATTACCTCCCATATTCTTGGGAAACCTTGCCACAAGCATGTTGGGACTACAGTAACTAGAAGAAACCAAAAATAAATTTTCCAAAATGTTTTTTTCATAATATATCAGTTAAAGATTAAATTTTCTTAATTATACCCAAGTTATGCCGACCGTGAAATAAATTACCAAAAAAATTTTAAAATAATAAAGAAATTTCTGGCTATTTCGCACAACGTTTAAGAATATCTGATGTTTTTGTCTCGCTTCCTTGTTATATTATAAAAAAGAAAAAGAGGCAAAAATATGGGTGAAAGAATTTTTTATTCCTTATTATAATTGATATTGAAAAATTTCTGAACCAGATATTCTTTGTTAGGCGATGTTCAAGCCTGAGCCGTCCCTCGTTTAGTTTTTAACATTCTTTTGTTTGATTACAATAATTTGTCCGGTAATATGATCTGCTTCTTTTGAAGCCAAAAACAAAGTCAAGCTCGCGACATCTTCGGGCTGAAGTGCATTATCTGGTGTAGCGTCCTCTGGGAAAAATTTTTTGTACGCTTCAGTCGCCACGTCAGAAGGCGAAATACAATTAACTTGAATTTGCTGATTTCTAAGTTCATGAGAAAGAGCGACGGTTAAATCTTCAATCGTTTTTTTGGACACGAAATATGGAAGCCAACCTTTTGCGCCACCCTCAAAAGTGCCTGAAATGTTGATGATTTTACTACCTTGTTTCATTGAGGGAACGAGTTCGTGCGATAAAATGGTTGGCGCGGTTAAACCCACTGCGTAAGTGTCCAAAATTTCATCGGTGGAATAATCAGCAAATTCAATCCCTGAAAACGCTTTTTCTTTTGAGTGCCAAATACCAGCAACATTGACGAGAATATCAATTTCGTCTTCTGACTCCTTGATATTTTGAGCAAACTTCTTTATCTCATCAACGCTTCTCAAATCAACACAAAAAATTTTTCCTTCGCCACCAGCTTGCTCCACAAGTTTAAGTGTTTTTTCTAAACCATCTTTGGAGCGAGCTAAGAGTATAGTTTTCGCGCCTTCCGAAGCGAGCTTGACGGCTATAGCACGACCAATGCCTGTACTTGCACCTGTAATAACAGCAGTTTTGTTTTTTAGCTTCATAAAATTATTGTAATCATTTAAAGTTTATAAAACAATTGATAGCTTGATAGGCTCAGGTTTGAATTTCGCCTAACTGGTTATTATACGAACTATTATCAGGAAAATGACAATATTCTACAATTTTAAGGATAAATTTGCTTACCGCTGTCATCTTCAATAATCACAGCATTGGTTGGACAAGAACGAGCGGCTTCTAGGATTTTTTGTGCATCGGACGGCAATTTAGAATAATCAGTCCAATCACTGGTTTTTACGCCATCTTTGTTTTTTATTACCGCCTTCCCCTCTTCATCAAGCTCAAAAACCTCAGGTAGTAGCGCAATGCAAGATGCAGCGCTAATACAAAGATCTCTGTCTACTTTAATTTTCATATATTTAAAAATTAATAATTAATTATTTAATATAAACGGCATTATTTTTACGCGCTGCGGCCACACCCAATTGTAGACGTTCATTACTAGGCGCATAAAGCGTAAAAAGTTTATCACCTTTTTTTACTTTATTTCCCCAATCAACATGCATATGAATGCCAGCGAGTTTTTCACGCGGTGCACCCAAGTTCATACAAATTTCATTAATCGCACGATCATGTATTAAATTAACACGCCCTGATTTTTTCGCGTGAATTTCATAATGAAACGCTCCTGTTGCTACGGCTTCAGAATTAATATTTTGATTTCCACCTTGTGCTTTAATAATCTCCTGCATTTTTTTCCAAGCTGCACCGCTTTGTATCTGACGATGAGCAATTTTTTTACCCTGTCCTTTCCTACAATAACCTTTTAGTTCTAATAATTGTCCTGCTAAATTTACAGATTTTCGCTCTAAATCATGCGGTCGTAATTTATGCTGCTGCAATACCCGCAATACATCACGTGCCTCCAAAGCTGGACCAATACCGCGCCCCACTGGCTCACGCGCTAGCGTCTTAATTACTTTTATTTTCATCCCAAATTTTTTTCCTAGCCAAATAAACTTTTTTTCGAGCATATTAGCAATGTGTTGATTAGGAATTTTAGTAGTTTCTCCAATGGGCATATCTATTACCAAATAATCAACTCCCATAGCAACTTTTTTCGCCATTATGGAAACTAACATTTTATCATACGGCTCCAGTGCTAAAGGCCGCGAAATTTGAATTATTTTATCATCGGCCGGCGCAATATTTAAACCACCACCCCAAACCAAACAAGCTTTTGTTTTTCTAACTATGTTTTTAATTTCTTTCATACTAAAAGAAACTGGAGCTAATACTTCCATAGTATCAGCCGTACCAGCGGGCGAAGTAATTGCACGTGATGAGGTTTTGGGAATATAAAGCCCCAATGATGCAATAATCGGAACCACTACCATAGTAGTTCTATTACCAGGCAAACCACCAACCGAATGCTTATCTACAACTCTGATCGGCATATTCATCTGCTCGCCAGTTTCAGCCATAGATTTCGACAAATAAAATAATTCCTCGTTGGAATAAGGTTTAACAAAACTGGACGATACAAAATAAGTGATTTCTACCGCTGATAAACGATTTTCAGTTATATCGGAAATAATGGAGTGAATCTCCTCATAAGTTAAAGACTTACCCAGCATTTTACGTTTAATTGCTTGAATTGATGGTGGACGGGATATAATTGCTACCTCTACAATATCGCCATTTGTAATATTGTGATGACGCCACACTTCTCGAAATAATCCAATCTGGCCAGCTTTAACTCGAGAACGGCTGGTATCAGCCCAAACAATTATTTTTTGCTTGTTGCTCCATTTTAATTCAATCCGGTCGCCTGCTTGAATACCTAAAGATTCCGCTTCGTCCTC
Source organism: Patescibacteria group bacterium (assembly GCA_041648575.1). Taxonomy (GTDB): domain Bacteria; phylum Patescibacteriota; class Patescibacteriia; order Veblenbacterales; family UBA10138; genus JBAZOT01. Next base: position 15,209 of record JBAZOT010000010.1, read on the forward strand.
ATTAATCACCGCCACGATTTCTCCGCCAGCGGCAAAATCTAATTTTTTTGATTTTAAGTAAAAAGACATGACTCTATTTAATAATTATTGCATATTTAGCTAATTCTTTTTTTAGCTGATTATAATTTTTAAATAAGATACTATTGATTCCCAATTTACGTGGTGCTAAAACATCATCTTCTATTTTGTCACCTATCATTATACACTGAGACGGTTTATAATGTGTCTTTTTGAGCAAAACTTTAAAAAATTTTAGTGAGGGTTTTATAGCTCCTACCTGATAGGAAAATACCGGATAATCAATGTACTTTAGTAAATTCGTCTTCTTTTTAAAAACCTTTACAGCAAAAATACTACTATTTGATAAAAGGGCGGTTTCAAAACCTAGATTTTTTAATTGCTTAAGTAACGGTACGGAATAAAAATATAATTTAGTTTGCGCTTCAGCCGCTTTTCGTAAATCCATAATTTTTCTTACCAAATTCGCTGTAACTGTCATCTTCATAGCTTGACACAAGTTAGTATAAGCAGAATATTCAGAACGCCAAGGTTTAAGTTGTAAAGAACGTTCAAAAATTTTTACAAACTTCTTATGAGGTATCAATGACTTTGTTACCTGTAAAATCCTGTGAGTAGTAGAATAAGGTACTCTTCGATAAGCTAGTGTTTGCCATAGATCAAAAATAACCAATTTAATCATATAGAACCTAATATACTATCTTCGGCTCTGTTCCCCACAATTTTATAGCCACAGCCAAAGCTGAATCCGGATTATGTTTCACAAAATCTTTAAAAGCGTATCCAGACATAATTAGACGTCTAGCTTCTAAGGCCGCTTCGACGCCACGCTCTACGCCTTGTGGATGACCTAGTACTCCCCCTCCTAATTGAATAAAAATATCATACCCTAATTTAGCCACCACTGTCTCCAGAACTCCCGGATGTAAACCACCAGAAGCTACGGACCAAACAGGCTTGATGTTAAACCATTTCTGACCCAAGGTATGAAATTTACTATCGGCCAAAGTTTCATCCAGTGCTACTGCTTTATGCATCTGCTCTAATTCTGGAGAAAAATGAAACGGATCATAAGGACAAGACAATTCTGCCGGATTCATGGCCGCGTCTATTAACTCACTTTCTCCATAATCTTCCATTTTAGCTTTAGGAGAACCAATATGCAACGAATCTACACCCAACAACCGCATCATCTTAGCTACAGTCAACATAGAAACACTAAAACCCCATAACGCTCCGTCACCTCTAATTCCCGGGCCTGACTCGCGAGTAAAAAAACCATGCATCGCACGGTGGGCATGAATAAATAACCCGGGATTTTTTAAACGCATACTATGTACTGCCGCAAATCCGGTGGTAACTACATCCATCATCATCACTCGCCCGCCTTCTTTTTTTATCATTTCCGCTCTTTTTACCATGGTATCTATATCCGAATGCGTGACATTACATAAGAAAAGTTTTTTAGGGCTACCCTTAGATTCTAATTCGCGTTGTACTGCCAAAACTGCTTTAACCCTATCTTCAAATTTATTAAACGGCAGACTGGTTAAATTTTCATCATCTTTAATAAAATCATAACTACCGTCGCCCGCTGTCCACAACCGACGCGCTAAACTCGCTTGTTCCTCGGCAGTTCTGCCGACTTTTGGTTTAGCTACAGTTCCGACAATTGGATGACGATCAGTATGGCCCAACATATCTCGCAAACCATCAATGCCAAACCGCGGTCCAGGAAATGACTCAACTAACTGTTTAGGAAAACGAATATCAAAAATTCGCAATCCTTGCACCATTTTCATACCAGCAATATTACCCACCGGACCGGCTAAAAATCCCGACATATTTCCAGGTTCAAATAAATCATGACGATAAGCCACTTTAAACATATGCTTATCGCGATCAATATCATAAGCAATGGCTTTATATTTATCAGCTGTTTTCATTCCCGAATCTGCTCTTGCTTCCACTTTAGTCCAAGTACCAGTGGACGATTCAGCTGCTACTGAAGCTGCCGCGTCTAAAAATACTTTATCCGGAATACCATGAGCCAACTGTAATTTATACTGCACAATAACAAAATCTTCATCTGGATTTTTCGGCTGCCACCCAACAGGCGCCAAATAATTTAATTGTACGGCCATAGAAAAATTAAAATTTAAAAATCAAAACCAAAAATTAATCTTATTTACTTCTTAACCAGGGATAGAATTTTAAAGCTACTGATTTAACTTGCTTTGGTTTAATTATACCAGCTTCAGTTATAAAACCAGAAATCAAGCGAGTTGGAATTTTATCAAAAGCATAATTTAATACTTTAGTACCTTTCGGCGCTTGCGGCCATAATTCCCTACCGTCGCGCATTTCAATTTTAGATTTCTTATCACTATCTAATTTTAATAAAGTAGCAGCAATATAAACCGGAATGCCGGAGGTTACTGCGGCCAAAGCAATTGCAAAGCTTCCAACTTTATTAAAAACCGAGCCGTCGGTGGCAATGCTATCAGCACCCAATATCACCTTATTTATCTTAATGTCGTCACCTGACCAGTTACTTACCAAAAAAGCTGCGGCTGAATCTACCACCATTACTGTTGGAATTTTGTATTGACTCAAGTGTTTGTCCGTAATATGCCCTTGGTACAACGGCCTGGTTTCTGTATGATATACCTTAAATTTTTTTCCCTTTTGCTTAGCACAAACCAAAATTCCCTCGGTTAAAGAAGAATGGCAATGGGTAAAAATATTATCCCCAGTTTTAATTAATAGCGTACCATTATTAAAAATCTTTTTTTTAGCTTGGGTAATCAATGATAAAATTCTGCTAACAGATGATTTAACCGACGATCGCTTTAATTTTCCCGACTTATAATCCCTGATTAGTTGATTAGTGTAATAGTTAATTAAATTTCTAGCCAAAGGTTCTGTTGGTCTAGCGCTAGCTAATTTAATCGCCGCCTGTTTTATTTTTTTTATAAAATTAGGCTTTTGGTAATGAAACAAAGCATAATCCGCCAATAACAATAAACCAGCGCGTGTTACCGCTGTTGCTCCTTGAATTTTTATACTTTTTATATCCTGAATTGTTTGGTTAAACTTTTTATTTATATTCATTCGATTAAAAATGAGCTACTTCACCGGGCTTAAGCTGATTAATATGATTATGATAATTAGTTCGCTGGCCTGATACTGGATGATTATTTTCTGAATCTTTACCAACCACTTTTGTCTCATTATTTTTTAACAAATCATTTAATGAAATGGCCGCGCCAGTATCTTTGATAATAACATCATGCGGAATAACAGTAGCAGGCACAGTATTAACATTTATACTTTTTTCATTAACCTTGGTTAACTTTACTTCTGAATCAACTTTAATATTTTGCGATTTAATTGATTCTTGAACCAACAACCGTGGCTTGGGTTTAGGAATTAATCCTTGTCTTATTTTTTTTATGTCATCTTTACAATATACCGGCCTGATACCGTCGGGTTTAAAGGTAAGTTGTACTTTTTTACCACAAACCCAACAAATATCTTCAAATAGCGGCTCGTCAATAATAACTTTACTTTTTACATTCGTCTTATAAATCTTGTCTTCAGCAGCCAAGCTCTTGCTTTCTGCTTGGGCAGTTTTCTGAAACATTTCTTCCACGCCAGTCCAGCGTATTATTTTGCGTTCGACTTCTTCCCGCGTACTGCTATAACGTTCGCGCGAAACTTTGATAATTTTCTCACGATTATGTGTTAACTGGGCAACTGGCGGCAAAGTCCGAGCACTAAAAGGATCCGAAGCTACTCCATCAATCATTAATTTCAAATAAATATTATAGCGCGGCAAATTAACCAAATCGTTTTGCACAAAAACGGGCTCAAATTCTTTTTCTAAAAATTCAGCATCTTCGGCACCCACCCGAAAACAAATAATTGTTCCCACATTACCAAAAACTGCGGCTTTTACCACATCACCTAACTGTTCAATGTATTGATGAGCTAAAATTAGATTCAACCGATATTTGCGTGCTTCTGATAAAATATTGGCAAAACTTTCAGTAATAAAATTTTGAAATTCATCAACGTACAAAAAGAAATCTCTACGTTGAGTCTCGGGAATATCTATACGGCTCATCGCTGCTAGCTGTAATTTGGTAATCATCATTGCGCCTAACAGCGCTGAATTATCCTCCCCCATTTTACCCTTGGCTAAATCCAACAACAATATTTTTCCATTGTCCATTATATCGCGGACATCGATAGATGATTTAGGCTGGCCAACAATATTGCGAATAATAGATGATGATAAAAATTGGCCAATTTTATTTTGAATTGGCGACACTGCTTCTACTCTAAACTTCTCATTATAATTATCATACTCATCAAGCCAGAAAGACCTAACCACTGGGTCGGTAACTTTTTCTAAAACTTTGCGACGATACTTTTTATCTACTAAAATTCTAGTAATACCCAGTAACGTAGAACCGGGATATTCCAACAAAGAAAGAATTGCATTTCTTAATATATATTCCAATCTTGGTCCCCAAGAATCAGCCCAAATTTTCTTAAATACGCCAACTAATCCTGATGACACTAAATGCCGATAACGCGGATCAACAGATTCTAAAACATTAAAGGCAATAGGATAATCAATATCAGAAGGATTAAAATAAATTACGTCATTAATGCGGTGCGTGGGAATAACATCTACAATTTTTTGCACTAAATCGCCATGCGGATCAACCACTGTCAAGCCGTGACCATTCCTAATATCAGCAGTGATCATATTTTCTAAAACCACAGATTTACCCATGCCGGTTTTACCAATAAAATAAACATGCTGCCGTCGGTCTGCTAATTTTATACCAAAACGGCGATTATGATTGCGGTAGCTGGTTTCAGCAAACGGCACTACTTCGGATTTATACAATGTTTCCATATTTATTCAACAAAAGGTAAATTAGGAGGCACTTGTTTGTCCTCTGCCCGTGGTAATGAAACTTCTGAACCGCTTACTGATCTTAGAGTTTTATAAACAGGTAAAGTAAACGGGGGTTCAGCTTTCTTCATATCTGTCTTTTTAATCAATGGGGCTTTTACAGTCATAACTGGGAAATGATAAATCGTTGCCAATTCCTCGGTATTTAAAATTCGACCATGTCCTGCGCCTCTAAACGGACTGCGAAGTTTATATGCTATTAAAAGCTTCTTTTGTTTCCTGGTAATCCGCTGTTTCGCTAAAAAATAATAAGCGTTAGTGGTAACCAATGATGATGGCTTGAAACCGTTTAGATTAAGCGCAGTATATTGTTTAATGGCACCAAACACTGCATTAACACCTCTACCTTTAAGAAAAGTTTCTCGTCTACCCCAATAAATCATCCGAAATTTAGTCTTAAAGCCAATCTTTGATATTTTTCTTTCAATAGCTTCTATTATATCGCGTTGGCCAGGAGTTAATTTAATAACAGTAGGAACAATCATTTCTTCTTTCTTTTCGCTTTCTGCTTCAGAGTAAGAAACTAAAGAATCACCCATTACTCTAATTGTCTCTGATAATCCCGAAGCAATACTTTGAACTACTCCTACTTTTTTTGTTTTTTGCCCTTCGGTTAATCTTTTCACTTCTGCTAAACCATCCTCTTTCCAAGAATCATTAATCGAAGTAATTAAAAACTGTAGCCAAACATCCTCATCTGGTTTAATACGCGATAATATTTCCAACAGAGATGCCATTGGGTCTTTAAAATCTTCACTGGCCTGATGTTCAAAATCAACATAGGTCCTGATGGGATAAACATCCTTATTTTCTAAAACTAATTCCGTTCCCCATAAATCATACTCATCAGTGTCAAAATTATTAGAAATTCTGTCAACATAATCCTCACTTTCTACAATTTCTGCATCTGGATATTGGGCATACACTGCCGCTTCTACTAAATCGCGATACTTTTCCGGAGTACGAATAAAAAATTGTATATACCCGCCTAACGATACAATTTCAAAACTAAACGGCTCAATAATTTCTCCCTTAATATATTTATAATATTTATTAGGATTTACATAGGTACCGGCTAAAGCTGTAAAAATACTTTCAACCGCTTTTGGCGATTGTTCCGTTTCTTTGGGTACATCTATTGCTAATAATACATATTTGATGCCTGCTAAATAACTAATACGTTTACGGCGCAAGCGCTCCACCCACCACAATGGCAAGCCGATTAATAAAACTACTACCCATCCTCCATGCGTAAACATCCACCATTGTTGTTCTAGAGGTGTTAAATAAGTTAACTCTGACAAATCAAAAAATAACAACCACTCCATAATTATAATTGATTTATTAACTGATATTTACCTTGTTCTGTGCGGTTAAAATATTTTTTATTTGTTAATGCTAAATAAATAGTGCCATCTTGCACTAATCGTCTGTTTAAAACCTCGGCTACAATTTCATCACGGCTTAAGGGAATATTTTTTTCTTGTAATACCTTAATTATTACCTCTAAAACTATACCCGGCTCATAGCCCCATTCTTTTAAAGCATAAATTCCCCTACCCACCAAAACATAACGCTTATCTAAAATTAATTCATTGTGTACTGTCGGGGCATGCGCTTGCTTATGATCAAATTTTTGTTCATTTATTAATTTGGTAATTTCTCGAAAATGTAATGGCTTTCCTGATTTTTTTAAAACTAAATATATTTTATCACTCATTCTTTTAGGAGTAATTGTTTCCCAAGAAGACAATCCCCACTCACCATAAGGGTTCCGCTTAATTAAAGTTCCAAGCTCAAGTAGTGATAAAATAATTTTTGCATCGTTAATTTGGTTTCCTAAAGGACCTACTGCTTTACTTTGAATAAGTTTGTTAGCTAAACTTTCATCACTAACTGGGCTGCTAGCTTGCTCCAAAATATCAAAGGCTGACTGTAATAATGTTCTCAACACTTCCGACGATGCATTTTGCAACAACCACCCGGGTTTAAATTCGTTATCATCATAACCAACCGGCTTTACTACATCATTCAAAAGCTCAAACAAATAAAATTTTATTGTGTGTACCGGCATATCCTGATTTGCTGCATCTGATAACAACCGCAATAAATGTTCTTCGGTCACTGCCCCGCCCTCACTTTCAATACTTTCGACAATTATACTGCTAACTGGCGAAATTAACTCCCTGAGTTTAGCTGATTTATTTATTTTATTAATAACTAATTTTTCTATCTGTCTTACGCGTTCTCTGGTAATTTGAAAAGATTTTCCCACATTTTCCAGTGTTTCCTGTTCTTTATCAGGCAAACCAAAACGCCGCGCAATAACCTGGGCTTCGCGTTCGGTTAAGGCCTTAAGGATATTAGCTAAAATTTCCTGCGGCCTGAATTGCTCCTTGCGAGAGTATTGTTGCGTAGTAATAATTTTATCTAAAATTGAATCTTGACCATTTGTCATATTATGGTTTAATTATATCATATAATCATAATTCTGTCAAATAATTACAAATATAATAATTTAAGCTATAATAAAAACAAACAATAATAAAAAATAATTACACAAACACAAAATATTTTGGAGTATGTCATGTTTAAAAAATTGTTCTTTTACATATCTGTATTAATGTTATTATCAGATAATTTGGTTATATCCCAAATTCGTTTCCCTGATTTCTATTCAGTGGAAAAACTAAACATTATTAGTAATGCTTATTCGGTTGACGGAAAGTTAAGATTGACCAAAAATACTAAAATGCAACGTGGCGCTATTTGGTTTCAGGCACGTCAGGTTGTGGCTGATACTTTTGAAACGATTTTTCGCTTTCAATTAACTGGTTGTGGCGGATTGGGTGGTCGCGCTGATGGATTTGCGTTTGTAATTCAAAATTCTGGAGATTCAGTTATTGGTCTTAACGGCGGTGGAATTGGTTATAGTGGTATTGTTAATAGTGTAGCGATAGAATTTGATACTTATAAAAATAGTGACCCAAATAATAATCATATAAGTATTCAATCGCGTGGAACATTAGCCAATAGTCACCTACATACTTATTCACTAGGTTACATAACTTCAATACCTAATTTAGCCAACGGTTCAATTTACCAAGTAAAAATAAGCTACGCAGCAGACACTATTAAAGTCTATTTTAGTGATTTTAATTCACCAGTCTTAAGCGTGCCAATTAATTTGGGTAGCTTACTTAGTTTGGACAGCGGCAAAGCTTGGGTAGGATTTACCGCCTCAACCGGCAATGGCTATGAAAACCATGATATTTTATGCTGGTCGTTTGATACAACTTTTTCTGCAGACACCCCACCGGCCATAGTTTTTGTACCAGGTATTATGGGTTCCTCACTTTGTGATTCTACTGCGGGCAAGGAAGATTATTTGTGGATAGATCTGTGGCAACTGGCTTTACAGGACGATCTTTTTTTACTCCCTTTGCAATTAGCCAGCAACGGTCAAGATCCTATGTTTCCTAGTTATCATATTCGCGTTTCACCAAGAGCTAATGGCGCTTACACACCCGAACAAGAATTAGCTAGAAAACCACTCTCTTACTACAAAGAACTATTTGATAGCCTCACCACCAACTATGACTATAAACTTGATAATTTTGACATAGACCATACTGAAGGTGAAAATTTGTTTATCTTTCCTTATGATTGGAGAAAAAGTATAAAGTGGAACGGCGAGCAATTGTCATATTTTATTGATAGTGTAAATACCTGGTCAAAAGCTAATCAAGTAAATATAGTGGCGCATAGTATGGGTGGCTTAATAGCTAAAGAATGCGTACGTTCGTATGACAAAAATCGAATCAATCAAATTATTTTTGTCGGCACGCCGCATTTAGGCGCTCCTAAAATAGACTATGTCTTATTTATGGGTGATTTAAATGGTTTGTTAGGCATTGCGGCCACTAAAGCAATAATTAAAACAATTAGTAAAAACATGCCTTCAGCTTATCAGCTGATGCCCAGCAACAACTACCTTAATACTGATTTGAACCATGGTCAGTCCTCGAATGTTGAATTGTATAATAAATATTTTGGGACTATTTCAAACACTGGTTTTAATTATGAGGAGATTATGGCGTTCCATAAAACATCTACATTTTTAGGAATACCAGAATTCAACAGTGATTTAATAAATCAGGCCATTACTTTTCATAATAATTTTCTCAATGTTGATTTCGACGAAATTTCATTATTCAATATCGCTGGCTATGGTAAAAAAACTATTGGGCATGTATTATTTTCTAACCTGCCTATAGGTGAACGAGCCTATGCTTCCTTTAATCTAAATGGTGATGGTGCTGTACCTTTACGTAGCGCAGAAATAGTAAATACATCGATCACTAAAGCGAATTATTATGTTAATAAGGTTAAGCACGTTGAATTACTTAATAATAAATCAGTAGTGAACTTGGTTTGTAATTTATTAAAATCACCGCCCGACACCTTAAGCCCATTGGGGTCAAATATTAGTAAAGACCCGCCAGCAAGTTACGCAGTTAGTAGTTTCTTTGGTCTAAAAATTAGCAGTCCGGTTAGCATAAATGTTTATGATTCTCAAGGCAGGCATACTGGCCCTATTGATGACTCTACTTGGGAAACTGAAATACCTGAAAGCGATTATGATAGTGGACCAAACACTGATCCTGAGTCACCCAAAATAATATTTGTGCCGCTAGGCGACGATTATAATGTTATAATTACTTCCCAAGATACAGCTGCATATTTTAGGTTAACCATTGATGAAATTCAAGAAGGTCAATTGATCGGCTCAATTTGTTTTGATAGTATCCCCACCGACATTAACACAGGGGCTCGTTTGCAAGTCAGCCGGGTAACCAGCGGCTTGTTGCTAGAAGTGGATATGGACGGCGATGCGATTTTTGAAACTAAAGCTTATCCCAGTATTGCCCATACTAAACAAACTGTAAACGTAGGTTGGAATTTAATTTCTCTTCCGGTGCAACCCTTGGATTCAAATCGTGCTATCCTCTATCCATCCTCTGTTTCCAATGCCTTTTCTTACCGTGGCAGTTATTTGCCTGATGACACTTTAGCAATGGGAAAAGGCTTCTGGCTAAAATTTGTTAGCAGTGATACCATATCATTTTGGGGACTGACAAAACATGTTGACACTATAGCTGTCGCTAAGGGCTGGAATATTATTGGTTCCTTATCTCACGATATTGCCACTTCAACTATTACCAGTGTGCCAGCAGATATTATTAATTCAGAATTCTTTAGTTTTAATGAATCTTATTTTAAAGCTGATACTATTAGATCAGGCCAAAGCTACTGGATAAAAGTGAATAGCGATGGAGAATTAATCCTTGATGCTACCAAATAGTTCTTTATAAAATCATAGTTCAAGCCCAGAGAAATCTCTTTGGGCTTTTTTTATTTTCATAACTATGTCCTAATTTTCTCTAATTATCACGACTAAAAAAATAGAAATGGCTGCGGGACATGGACTCGAACCATGATTACCTGCTCCAGAGGCAGGCGTCCTACCATTAGACGATCCCGCATAATGCTTTTTAAATAAAAACTAGCTCACTTGAAAATAGCTGATTTAATAAAAATATTCAAGCTTACTGCAAACGGCCGCCAAAAGTTGATAATACGTTAGACAATAAATTATCAGCTGTTTTATTTTTAACTTCTTCAACAATAGCATGAAATTTTAAAGGAAAACCCATTATCTCAAACACGGCATCATCAATAATTTTTTTTACTTTGTCATTATTTACTCTTTCTAAATGCAATCTGTAATCAAAAGCTATCAACATTTTATCGCCTTCAATATTAATAAGGCGTGCTACACTAAGAATAAAAGATAACGAGTGATTATATTCTTTTAATTTATCAATTAACAATGGCCATTTATTCTTAACTTCTTCTAGTTGAATATTCAATACTGTGGCTGTTTTTTGTATATTATCTGACTTTACAATCCCCTTCTTATGAACCTGTTTGCTTGTCAAATTGGTAATATTTTCGACTGACAAATTATTATTATTATTATTTTCACAAATAACTACAGCCGCTAATTCAAATGGCAACTGAGCTAAGTCTGACTGTTGCCAACTAACCAATACCTTTAACCACTCATCTAATATTTCTTGAATTCGTATTTGAGTAAGATGTAAAGAAGATTCAGTCAAACTGGAGTCTTGCTCAACTGTTAAATCAAACGAAGAAAATCGCGACAAACCGCCACCCAATTTGATTAACAATAGTTTACGCAACAATTCTGTTACTTGCTGATGCAAATATGCCAAATCTCCACCTTGCGTAAAAAATTCGTTAATAATTGCTACCGCCTCTCCTGCTTGGCGCTCAACAAAACAATTTAATATTTTCAAAGCGACCTCAATATCAGAATGAGGCAATACTAAACTCACTTCACGGTCGGTAATCTTTTTTTCACCCAATGATAATAATTTTCCCAGCATACTCTCAGCATCACGTGCTGACCCTCCAGCTAAACGCGCAATTTCCGCAAATATTTTCTGTTCCACAATTATACCTTCACTTTTAGAAATTTTTTCTAATCGCTTTATTAAATCTTGACTGTTAATTTTATGAAAATCAAAACGTTGACAGCGTGAAATAATTGTATCTGGTACTTTATGAACCTCGGTAGTAGCTAACACAAATATCGTATGAGCTGGCGGTTCCTCTAATGTTTTAAGCAACGCATTAAATGCTTCCATGGTAAGCATATGCACTTCGTCAATAATCACAATTTTAAAATTTTCAGTTACTGGACCATAAGGGATACGTTCGCGAATTTCCCGAACATCATCAATGCGTCTGTTAGACGCTGCATCAATTTCTAATAAATCTAAAGAGTTGCCATCTTGAATAGCTTTGCATGAATCACAATTATTGCACGGCTCGATCTGACCATCTTTTCTGGTTCGACAATTTAAAGCTTTGGCTAAAAGTCTGGCAATAGTAGTTTTTCCCACACCCCTAACACCGCAAAATAAGTAGGCGTGAACCACTTTGTCAGTTATAATTTCATTCTCTAAAGTTTTTATAATATGTTCCTGACCAATTATTTCAGAAAAGGTCTGGGGACGATATTTACGATAAAGTGTAACAGTCATAAAAGTACTCCCATTGTAAACCAAAAAGAAGTATTTTGGCAAATACACAATTTAAAACTATCCTATATTTCAATGGCTGTTTTTTCAGAAATATCCTGATTTTCTTCCAAAGTATCTTGATTTGCTTTTTTGGTCGTCCGTCGCTTGGTTTTTGTAGTTTTCTTAACCTCTGAATCTGTTTCTAACTCTTCTAATTCAGTAGATAATCCATCACCTGCCCCAAGATTGTGCTTTTTTATAACATTTTCCACTGCTGCCCAAGTTGAGGGTGTACTTTTAGGCACTAAAACCACTATTTCATCGCCTAAATCGGCTTTAAAATAAGTTACGCTAGCTAACAATATTCGGAAATATTGACCCCGAGACAACACTTGAAATTCATCTGTCTGTTCATCTTTGGTTAATACACCAAGTATTCTCTCTCTTTCAACTGGACCAATTTGTTTATAAATAAAAGATCCATCAGGACTAATGGTTAATTTAAGTAAATCCCCTTCCACTAATTTTGACTTAGATGCATAATTCGCAGGTACGCTGTATAACTTACCATCTGGTCCAACCATATTTTGCCCATCAAACACTCCTTCAATAATAACCGCTCCTTGGTCAGTGTGTTGGACGGATGTATTAGGTGCTTCTATACCATGAGCTTCCATAGCGTCAAACCCCAAATTTTTTAAAAGTTGAGTTGCGGTATCTAAATTATTTCTGGCCGCTTCCACCAATTGGCGAATAAGCACTAATTTATTTGTATCATTTATCATATTTATTTTATTTAATATTTATATTTGACTTTGAATTTTTCAATAAATTTATGTTTTAAATTTTATGTTTTGAGTTTCAATGTAAATTTTTAATTAATTTTTGTAAATCTTTTTGTGTTGCAAGTTATTTATTTTCAATTTACTGTTAACAGTTAATTTTTGTTTATAGTTTTTTTAATTTCGAATATAGCAAGTATAAAAAAAGCTGCTGACTTTGTCAACTGCTTTATGCACAGGCCGAACAACTATTTTATTCGCCCCGATATAAAAAAATTGTTATTGTTTTGGGATCGGGTTTGTCTTTAATTTGCGGTTTTAAATTAGGTAAAGGAAAAGCATAAGTTAAAAAACAAGCATCAGTCTTTAATTCTTGATTGATTTTTGGCTCTAGCTTCTTCATAGCATAAGGTGTTAAAAAACAGAGTATTGCATCTGCGGCAGATAAATCAGCAGAGAAAAAATCTTGAAAGCGTATATCAATCATTTTATGTAAACCTGATAATCTTACTCTTATTTTTGCTATTAAATACGGAATTATTGACAATTCAAAACCAACCGCTCGAACGCCACACTGTTTTACTGCTTCAATTAATATCCTACCATCACCGCAACCTAAATCATAAACTAATTGTCTTGGTTTTAATTCAGCCAATTTAATCATTCTACGAATGTCTTTTTTAAACAACGGAACCCACGGTGCTGCGCTTAAAGTGGCAATAACTAAGGTGCCTAATGTTATTGCCAAGATACAAAAAATACCTATTTCAATAATAGCGGACATAAAAATTTTTCATATTTAATTTACAGAGTTTTTTCACTGCTAACTGGCGCTTTAGTTGAAACTGAACCAAGTTTTGTCCGCTCCATTATTTCGGCTTCTACTTCCGCCTTTGGACGCCCAAATTTTAGACGCGACAACTCTTTTAGCTTACTAGCTATATTACGATCAGTGGGTTGTGGCGGTAGTGTTTTCATGTTAAATGGTCTAGTTGAGGCATTATCAACTAATAATTTAACATAAGCACTATATTGTTCAATATTGACCAAATCATATGCATTAAACACTGGAGCAAACTCCTTGGCTAAAAGTTCTGCATCCTCAACACCAATTTTAAAGCTGATCAATGTACCAACCGTACCCAATATTGCGTCACGAATTTTGGTATCCGCGCCTTGCACTAATTGCTGTAAATATTGATTAGTCACAATCAAATCCAACCGATATTTGCGGGCTTCTGATAAAATTGTCGCTACCGAATCAGTAATAAAATTTTGAAACTCATCTATATAAAGATAAAAATCTTTTCTTTCGGATTCCACTAGGCTAGCTCGAGTCATGGCAGCCATCTGCAATTTAGAAACAATAATTAATCCTAGCAACGAAGAATTTACTTCACCGGTAGTACCTTTGGACAAATTTACCAACAAAATTTTCTGCTTATCCATGATATCTCTAAAATTGAATCCTGATTTAGGCTGACCAATAATATTGCGCATCATTTCGTTTTCTACAAATCGACCGACTTTGGAAATTAAATATCCCAGCATTTCAGATTTATGAAAATCCGTTGTCTGCGCCATTTCCTTTTCCCAAAATGACCGCACTACCGGATCGGTAACTTTGGTTAGTTTATATTTTTGAAATTCTTTATCAGTAAAAATTCTGGGAATTTCAGCAATAGTACCAGGGTATTCTTTGTCCGACATCAAAGTCAGCATAGCATTACGCATATTATGCTCAAACATTGGTCCGATCATATTAGGGTCGGTTACCAGCTTATAAAAAATTGAAATCATTTCCTGCACAGCAAAATCCGCCTGTTCCGGAGTTCCAGCTTCTAGCATATTTAATCCAATCGGGCGTTCAACATCAGAAGGATTAAAAATCACTACATCATCGGCTCTACTCAACGGAACTTGTCCCAAAATACTTTCTATTAATTCACCATGCGGATCAATTACTCCTACTCCCCGCCCAGCTTTAATATCTTGCACAATTAAATTTTGCATTAACACAGATTTACCAGTACCTGATTTACCAATTATATATACATGACGACGTCGGTCATCATCCTTCATATTTATTAATGTCTCTTGTCCGCGATAACGATTAATACCCAAAGTTATTCCTGCTGCTGGAATATTAACTGGGGCTGGAGCTCTCCTGGCGCCTAGCCAACGAATATTTGGCGTTTCAGTCGTGGCTAAAGGAAAATGATAAATACTCGCCAACTCTTCGGTATTAAGAACAAGTTTATTTCTAAAATCTAAGCGACGATGAATAAACCCGACTAAAAATTTATCTAATGATAATGGTTTTTTTATTTCATAACGATTGCCATATTCATAAATGCTAAATTGCCCAAAAGCGTTAGCAATATCATTTAAATATGCGTTGGCCTGCGCTTGAGATAATGCCGTGGCCACCAAACGAATCGTTACATCTAACCCCGCTTTGGAAGCTTTTTGTTCCAAACCCTTAACCATTTCTTGCTCTAAGGGTGATAACTGATGTTCTTGTTTTGGTTTATCTGGATTACTATTTTTCTTGTTATTTGATGACCAAAAAATTTCTCCCAAAAAACGCCACGCTTTACTAACTATATTTTTCTGATGTACTTGGGCCAATGATTTTCCTTGCTGCATGGCCGAGGCGATTCTAACACCTTCCCGGCGCCACGATGGCTGTGCCGAACGAACCACTAGTTGTATAGCAGCACCCATGTTTTTAGGAATTTTGCTTAAAGTGTTGGTTATAGAATTCAAAGAATCAGCTTCTAGTTGTAAATATGTTTTGGTAGGAAAAACTGAGGGCCGGATAAATTTAAGATAGACGCCAGCAGTAAATCCGTGCGCTAAAAAAATATTATAATCTTCCACTTGTTCAATATTGGCATGAGGATAATGCGATAAAATCTGCTGTTCCAGAAAACTACGCATCTCCGAGGTTACTACCACATAAAAAGAAATTAAACCATTTTGTACTACTATTTCTAAAGCTGCATGGTCATCTCTGCCACCAGACCAAACGTTTATTCCCGATTGCGGCCTTAAACCACCTAACGCCGACCATAAAACTTCCGCTACGCCGATTTGCTCAATCACATACTGCTTGCCACTTTTTTGTTGCTCATTATTGATACTATCTTTAGGAACAGTCACCAACAGCACCTGCATGTTCAAGCTAGTTTTTAGTTCATGCAACTTATGTGCTAAATGCCGCAAAATCAATGCTGCTACAACAACAAGCGACACAATTAACAAAACAATTAACCAGCTCCAACTGAATCCTCCGCTGCCTAACTTGTCTGTTATATTATTAGTTTCATCGGCAATTACGCCCAATTGAAATAACCACACAAAATTATTGCTTGAGTTTTAAAATTTTATCAGCTTTTATTTTAGCTTCCTGTTCAATAAAATATTTATTAATTCCTGGTAATATTTTAAGCCAATCTATTAATAACTTAATAATTTCCTGCACTTTAACTTTCACCACTTGGATCAACGCTGAAATTTGTGATGCTGTTTGTTCTCCTTTAACTTTAAATTTTTGTTGATCAGCTGGTGACAATTCGCGATATAATTCTGCTAAATCTTCCTGTAAAATATTTTCTATCTTTGACTGTAAAGGCGGAACAGCGAGCTTGGGGCTAGTAATCACTGGAGTGATCGGTGTAGCTGACTCTACCTGAACTGGAGTGTGCCTTACCCCAATTTCAGTTTCAGAAACCGGTTGCTCTGCTACCTGTTCTGATATTCGCTCCTGTTCCCGTATTGAGGGTGAAATAACTTCCCTACCTTTAAATTCTCTTTTTATATCTATCATGGCTGTTTTATTAGTATAACAAAATATTAGTGTGCTTTAATTGGATATATTAATATTAACTAGTTAATTCGAGTATTGATGATTTTATTATATCATTTTTTTAGTCTAGTTTCAATACCAATGCTTTATCTGATATACTTTATTTATGGATAGTTTTTTCACTGAAATCGGTTTATTAATTATTATTGCCACAATTTTCGGAATTATTGCTCGCTTTCTAAAGCAGCCATTAATTTTAGCTTATATTGCAGCTGGGGTAGTTTTGGGACCACAGGCATTAGGATTAATAAAGCAACCGGAATTTATTACATCATTATCAAGTTTTGGTATTGCCCTACTGCTTTTTTTAGTTGGGGTTGAATTGAATTTGGTAAAACTAAAAGCTATAAGAAAACCGTCACTGATATTAGGAATCGGACAAGTATTATTCACAGCTGTTTTTGGATATTTAATTATCAGACTTTTCGGGTTTAATCCTACTACAGCAATTTATATTGCTATTGCTTTAACTTTTTCCAGCACCATTATCATTGTTAAATTATTATCAGAACAACGAACACTCGACTCGTTGCATGGTAGATTAGCAGTTGGAATGTTATTGGTACAAGATTTTTTAGCAATTTTTGCGCTTATTATATTAGCCGGCCTTAATCAACAAAGTGGCGCCACTATTCCTCAAGCATTAGTTGGCACTATAGTTAAAGGTTTTATTTTGGTACTAACAGCAATAATTTTTAGCCGCTGGATATTGCCGCCGTTATTTAACCGTTTAGCTAAATCCGATGAACTCTTATTATTATCTAGTATTAGCTGGTGTTTTTTATTTGCCATATTTTCCACTACCATTGGTTTTTCTCTAGAGATCGGGGCTTTTTTAGCTGGCTTGTCGCTAGCTACTCTGCCCTATAACTTTGAAATTGTTTCCAAAATAAAACACTTACGTGATTTTTTTATTACCATATTTTTTATTGTGTTAGGAAGTCAGCTAGTTTTTAGTTCTATTGCTGGCCACACTTCTGCCTTAATTGTCTTGTCATTATTTGTACTGATTGGCAATCCAATAATTGTGATGATTATTTTAGGTATAATGGGTTATCGCAAAAGAACCAGCTTTTTAATCGGCCTAACTGTGGCGCAAATTAGTGAATTTTCTTTAATCTTAATGGGGCTAGGTTGGCGCTTGGGGCATGTTACTGCTACTGACGTTTCATTGGTAACAATTATTGGTGTAGTTACTATTACTATTTCTACCTATTTTATCACTCATGGAGAAAAATTATATCGACGTCTTTCACCGCTACTGACAATTTTCCAAAAACAAGCTGATATTGATGAAATTGCTGAAGATAAAATTTCCGGCCATACGGTAATTTTTGGCTACCACCGGCTGGGAGAACATATTGTGGCGACTTTACAAAATCTAAAAAAACCAATAGTGGTAATTGATTTCAACCCTATTGCTATTAAATATTTACAACAAAAGAAAATCCCCTGTTTTTACGGTGATATGACAGATCTGGAGTTAATTGAAAAATCGCAAATGCACAACGCCTCCTTAATTATCTCTACTAACTCTAATGTTTATGACAATTTAACACTGATTCAAAATATAAAGCTTAGAAATATTAATGTGCCGTTATATGCAACCGCCGACACCTGGCATGATGCCAGGGATTTATATGATGCTGGCGTTGATTATGTAATTTTCCCCCATTACTTAGCCGGGGTACAATTTAGTTTGCAACTTAGAGAAATGTTAATGAATAAAAACCGGTTGTTGGTTGATAAAACAAAGCATTTGGCTGAACTTGAGCACCGCTACTCCCGAACGTGATAATTTTGTTTATTTAATATAAAACCCTTCCACATATTTCGTAGAAGGGTTTTGCTTGCCTGGGGGGCGGTGGCTATTAAGCCACATTTTTCTATTTTTTTAATTGGGTTTTAATGATTTCCACTAATTGGCTGGGCAATGTTACGATGAGCGCATATATTCCCTTACAACCATCGGGTAATGTATCCTTTTTCCAACCTAGTTTCATGCCCATATAATCAATTGGAATAGTTGATAATACAACAAAGGGAATATTATGTTTTTGCAATAATGGTACGCCGTATTTAACACCCGCACAAAGTGGGTCGTCAATATCATATAAAAACGTGGAAACAACTCCTGGTTTACGCGACATCTTAGAAACCTGCACAGCAAAATCATAATGTTTTAATCTTAAGACCTGTTCCAAATCTTCCAAATAATCACAACGATCAACATTAAGACCTTCTAATTTTGCCATTTCAATGTATGATTTCAACAAACCCACTGAATCACTAATAAATAGAATGGTAGGATTTTCTTTAACTGTTGGCATTATATTCTCCTTTCAAAGAAAAATTTTTATTTTGTTAATTTTGTTGTCTTATTTAATTAATCTAACATTACTACAAAATAATCAGGAAGTCAATATCATCATTCAGTTTATTTAGCTTAAATAAATAAACCCCACTAAGTAATGATAATAAATATTCATAGTGGGGTTTTTGTTTACTTTGAGCATCAGAGTAAATCTATATATTTACCCAAGACACAAATTATGAATATGGATATCATTGCCTCCATTAAACCCTTAAACCACAAATCTCTTCTTGTTACCGGCATTACAAAACGGTCAAAATCAATATAAAGCCACAGATAAACAAACGCCACAAATGCTACTACGGCACTAAATATCAGAATTATAATATTACCTATCCATAATCCTAAGACTAACGCGGTAAAACCATATGCCAGAGCAACAAAAGATAAGCTTTTGTAAAAAATGGTTAGCCAAACTAAGGCAATTGTTGCAGCGATCGTTGCCAATGCTATTTGTTGAGTGATACTTAGATCTAGATTAGACGACTGTATCTGCCAAAAGCAGAAAGTAAAAATTACAGCACCTAGAATCACTGTTCCGATTAATTTAACGAACATTTTTATTTCTCCTATTATTGTTGATAAATTCTTTTTTTTGTTATTTATTGAGCTTACTTTAGTATGGCACAAATTTTTTGTCAAATACACAAAATGAAGCTACAATGACTATATTATGGAGCTATATCTCTACAACACCCTAACCCGCCAAAAAGAGGAATTTAAGCCCCAGCACCCCTCTCGGCTTTGGTTTCAAAAACCCTCGGTTTCGCTTTACACTTGCGGCCTGACGGTTTATGATTATCCACATTTAGGAAACTTACGCACTTATATTTTTGAGGATGTGCTAAAACGCACTCTGGTATTTAATGGATTTAGTGTCAAACATATAATGAATATTACTGATGTGGGGCATCTAACATCCGACGCTGATGAGGGAGATGACAAAATGGAAAAAGGCGCCCAACGTAGCGGCAAAACTGTACAGGAGTTAGCTGAATACTACACTAAAATTTTTAAGGAAAACTTAAAAGACTTGAATATTTTAAAGCCTGATACCTGGACACCGGCCACTAAATATATTAAAGAACAGGTGGAATTAGTAAAACGTTTAGAGACTAAAGGATTTACTTATGAAACCAATCAAGCAATTTATTTCAACATTAGCAAATTTCCTAATTATACGAAATTATCTGGACAAAAACTGGAAGAAAAAGAGGTTGGTTCGCGCAGTGAAGTAGTAGTTGATAAACAAAAAAAGCATCCTGCTGATTTTGCTTTATGGTTTAAATTAACCGGCCGATTCAAAAACCATTTACAGCACTGGCCTAGCCCGTGGGGTGAGGGTTTCCCAGGCTGGCATTTGGAATGCAGTGCCATGGCAATGAATATGCTGGGCGATACCATTGATATTCACTGTGGCGGTATTGATCATATAGCGGTTCATCATACTAATGAAATAGCTCAATCCGAAGCTGCCACTGGTAAACAATTTGTCCGTTACTGGCTGCATGGCGCTTTTTTAACTATTGACGAGGGGCGGATGGGGAAATCAGAAGGTAATTTTATAACCTTAGATACTTTAAAACAGCGAAAAATCTCCCCATTGGCTTATCGTTTTTTAATGTTGATTTCTCATTATCGCTCACCGCTAAATTTTTGCTGGGAATCGCTCCAAGCAGCCGAAGAAGGTTTAAATAATTTATATGATAAATTTACTGCTCTACAAAAACCTCTGATTCCACTATCAATGATGCATAAATCTTCAAAAGGTGAAGAAAAGTTTAGGACTGATTTTGCTAAAGCAATTAATGATGACTTAAATACTTCTCAAGCATTAGCAGTAGCCTGGGAAGTGTTGAAATGCGCCATGGAAGATACATGCAAACGAGAATTATTATTAGAATTTGATAAAGTATTAGGACTGGGACTAGAATATATCAAACCTATTAATATTCCCACCAAGGTTACCGAACTAGTAAAAGAACGTGAACAAGCACGCCAAAATAAAGATTGGAGCAAATCAGATAAATTACGTGATGAAATTGAAACATTGGGATTTAAAGTGGAAGATTTAGATTCCGGCCCGCAAGTAAAAGTGAAAAGATAAAAAAATCCTGTCATTATTTACAATAACAGGATTAGTGTTAAAATTATTTTATCAAACCACACTAAAATAGTGATTTGATGATTGATTTGGTAAAATTATCCGTAAATGGTGTTCCCGGAATACCTCTTTTTATCTGGCGCCCAACACCAAACACTGCCACTGCCAAGGCCCCGACGGATACGAAAAATAAGTAGACAATTTCCATATACTCTCCTAAGAAGATTTAATTATATATTTAAAATTACGATTTTTTATTTTAATTTTTAAAACTATCACAATTATATCACTTTGTCAAAGGATGATAAAAATTATAAAAATCAGGGTTTATAATTCATTTAACCCTGACTAGTTTAAAAAATTTTGGATTTGACCAATATACAAAGGTCGATTCCTGTCTGTAAGTTCAGGCGGTAAAATTATATTATGACGCCTATTACGACTTCGCGAAGAAATTTGTATTCCTTCAAAAATTGCTGATAACAAAGCAACTCCTATTATGGTCAAAATTCCAACACTAATTACAGACATAATAATTGTCACCATTTTCCACCTTTTTGTTTATTGTGTAAAAAAGGAACTATCTTTAACTTTACTTTATTCCTTAAATTAAATCTTGTCAAAATCGTATGACATTGATAAACTTAGACCTGATTATGCAAAATTTTTGGACAAAATTAACCAAACCGATTATCGCACTGGCGCCAATGGCTGGGGTGACAGATATGGCGTTTAGACAAATGTGCAAACGCTTTGGTGCGGATGTTATTTATACAGAATTTGCTTCCACTAACGCACTGGCTTATAATAGTCAAAAAACCAAAGAGCTGATAGGTTTTTCTAAACGAGAACAACCGGTGGTTTGCCAAATTTTTGGCAGTGATCCAAAAATATATTTTAAAGCGGTTAAAGTTTTGCAGTCAATGGGTTTTGCTGGAGTGGATATTAATTTTGGTTGTCCAGCGTATAAAGTAACCAGACACGGCGGCGGTGTTAGTTTGATGCGAAATTTAAAACTCTGCCGCGAAATTGTTCAAGCAACTTGTGAAGGCAGTAAACTTCCAGTTTCTATTAAAATTAGGGCTAGCATTAAAAAACAAAATTCCAATGTTGTTATCACCGCCTTGGATCTAGTGGAAACTATAAAGGATCTACCAATATCAGCAATCATGCTTCATGCCCGTTCTTATGAACAACCTTTTGATGGAGAACCAAATATTGAGATTGTTAAAGAAGTAAGAAAAATTTGGCCTAAGATTTTACTTTATAACGGAGGAATTTATACACCTGAACAAACAAAACAAATACTGGAACAAACAAGGGCAGATGGTGTTGGTCTTGCCCGCGGCGCTTGGGGCAGACCTTGGTTATTTGAACAAATTAAGAGCTACCTAACCGACGGCAGTTATAGTCAGAAAAATTGGGAAGAAACTAAAACCATTATGCTGCAGCACGCCAGGCTAGCTCTCACCAGCAAGGGCTCGCACGGTTTGCTGGATTTACGAAAACACTTGGCTTGGTATGTTAAGAGTCTGCCCCGCGCGGCTAGTTTGCGTAATCAGTTGGTGAAAATAAATGAGCTGAGGGAGTTAGAAAATATGCTAGCTCAAGACTATGAGAGATAACTTCAAAAGCGTACTGTCATTGCGAGGAGGTTTTAGCCGACGAAGCAATCTCATACAAATCACTGTTGGTGATTTTTCTCTTGTTTTTTACTCTGTTCCCTTTTTGGTCCGGCCGGACATAAAAAGGAACAAGTTTTTCAGCTTGCAACAAACAAGGTAGTGCACGTTAAAAAGCGGTGAGATTCTCATTCTCGAGAACCACACCGCTTCACGTTCCTGTTAGATACCGGCTACTTCGTCAGTATCATTTTCTTTGTTTCAGTGAACTCACCGGCGCGCAACCGGTAAGCGTAGACGCCCGACGGTACATTTGCGCCGTCGAACATCACCTCGTACCTACCCGCCTCCCGCCGGTCGTCAACCAGCGTGACCACCTGCTGCCCGAGCATATTGTATATGCCCAAATGCACCTTGGCCGCCCGCGGCAGCTCGAACGCGATCTTCGTCGTTGGATTGAAGGGATTGGGATAGTTCTGCTCGAGCGTGAATTTCTTGGGCAGCTCAAGCTGCTCCTCAACGCCTGTCACCACCGAAACTTCACCAATCGGAATGCCCTGATTGACCTTCCCGGTCACCGTTACTGAACGGCCGGCTGCGCCACGGAGGATGAGAATCGGCTCGCCGACGATCGGCATATTATTTCCAATGAAGCCAACCTTCACACGATTGCCTTCTCGTGAGAAAAGCGCCATAGTGTTCGCGCCCGCCTGCTCCACTTCAACGCCGTTCGGAACTTCGAGCACAAGCTCTCCGTTCGTAATAGTATCGCGTGGCGCAAAGCGGAGCACCAGGTCTTTTCCGTGTTGCTCGAGCGTAACCGGTGGCGGTGACACGAACAGATTCTTTCCCCACCCGTAGCAATCCTCCACAGGAAAGCAGACAGAGGGGTTCACCACCCGGTAGATCGTCAGATATGCGTCTTGAAAATCAATAACGCCATTCCCGTTGACATCACTTCGCAAGAGCCGCTCGGTTGTCATGCCGCCGCCGTACATGGCAAGCTGCAGTTGGCCAACCACATCCATCACCGTGACCACGCCGTCGCCGTTATCGTCACCAAAGAGAACGGCCGGCCCGACGATAATGGAACCAGAAGACACTTGTGGAACAATGGTATCGTTGAACGTTCCGCTCAACCCCAACGGGATCGTATCGCCGGTGTTGCCGTTCACGCGAAACCGGAGGTGAATGAGTGGTGCATCAACGCAGAATGAATTGGCGCTCGCGAGCGCAAATCGGTATGTGGAGTCGGTCGTGTAGTCGGCCCAAATAGGAAACCCATTACAGAAGTACCACCACTCAACCCAATTCCCTCGTGGACTGATTGCGTTCAGTGGAAATGAGAGAGTGAGATCAAGACCGTTTATCGGGGTTTGTGTGCTCACTTTGATTGCCAGCTCAATGACTGAACCGGGAGCTGCGACCCGATCGCCGATCGCAATACTGTTTGCATTGCCGCACGGCTGCACGGGGCACTCTGGGGGCGTAACTTGCGCGAACGCTGAGGTCATAGTTATCACCCCAGCGATGATCATGATTATGATTGTTAAAGAATAGTATACCTTCATGGTATATCTCCTTATATTTGTTTGTGCTTCACTGTACCTGTCCACCAATGGGTGGAACAAAAGTTAAAGGCCAGATCAGCGATTATTTATATTTTAATCTTCAAATCATCCTAGCAAAAAACAGCAAGCCTGTCAAGCCACTTTACGCGATTAGCCTTTCTTGTAAAGAAAGAGTGAATAAAATCTAAGAAAACAATCCTCCGCCTTCGATTTTTTCTCCTTCACCTGCTCCCAGTCCTTGCAATATTTCCTTTTCCTTACGATTTAATTTACTGGGAATTTTGACTTGAATCTTAACTAAAATATCTCCGCGTTTGCTGACGCGTAAATGCGGCACACCGCGATTAGTAATTTTAAATACAGTTTCTGATTGAGTGCCGGCTGGAATTTTGAGATTTACTTCGCCATCAAGTGTTTTTATTACTACTTTACCGCCCAGAGCTGCCAAAGGTAGACTGATTTCTTTATCAGTATATAAATCAAAACCCGCACGTTTAAAAAATTTATGCGGCCGAACTCTGATAAAAATTAATAAGTCACCCTCTTGCCCGCCTTTAGCTCCCATCTCCCCTTCGCCTGATAGCCGAATTTGCTGGCCTGAATTAATACCAGCTGGTATTTTAAATTCCAGATTTCTTACGCCCT
Source organism: Patescibacteria group bacterium (assembly GCA_041648575.1). GTDB lineage: Bacteria > Patescibacteriota > Patescibacteriia > Veblenbacterales > UBA10138 > JBAZOT01. The sequence continues at coordinate 40,301 of JBAZOT010000010.1, forward strand.
TTTCTATTCCCCGGCCATTGCAGTGCTTGCAAATTTTTTCAACCCGTTTACCATCACCTCCACAATTTTGACAAGTGATAATACTTTGAATATTTCCGATAAAAGTACGCTGCACCTGCGCCACTTGGCCTGATCCACCACAAGTGGAACAGCTAGTTATTTTACTTCCAGGTTCTGCTCCACTGCCACTACATACAG
>JBAZOT010000011.1:0-33446 GCA_041648575.1 Patescibacteria group bacterium
TGATTCTTCAGCCCAGATACCGGTACTGATTTCCTCTCTTTCCACCAAGTTTAAACGATGATATTTATTTGTCATAGCAAAACCTTAAATGATTAATAGGTTTTGCGCTAGTGGTTTGAACTCGCCATAAGCTCACTGGACAATTTAGATTGTTTACGTTATGATGATTTGGTAAATATGAAAACTAACCGCAACAATTGGTTGATTTTAGAAAATAAGGTCATTATTATTGGTCTTATTATTATTGACCACGAGCGGTTAAGTTGATTATTTATACATAAAATAAATTAGTCAACCGACCGCTTAACCAAAAAGCGGTCAGCTTGTTTATTGTCATAGAAAATAAAAAATATTCTTTAAAAATTTAATAATCACAAAAATTCACTAATCAAAGGAGTTAATTATACCAGAGAATGCAGCTTGTCCCAATTGCCATCGGCCTGTAATACTTAAAAGTGACGCGTGTACTTTTTGTAAGCATAAGTTAAATCAAGAGGTGTTAATACATATACTTCGTAGAGGAGAAAAATCTGATATTGTTACACCTGGCAGCAAAGATCTTAAGGATTTTCCAGGTGATAGAGGGTCATGGATATGAACCAAAAATTAGATCACCAGCTTGGTTATTATTGTTCAGAAACGTTTCAAAAGTATACCGCCACAAAGGCGCACAGATTATCATTTCTTTGTATATGTTGTCGTCAAGCGAGGCGCTTAATTGTTGATGAATCTGTAAATATAATATCTGATACATGGACAAATTACGCCGCCTGGGCTAATTAAATAATAGTATATAACATATATAATAAAATTAAATTTTTTTAACCTGTTGTAAAAGGAGAAATTGTATGACAGAAATTACCGAACTTTTAGTTGATCTTGATGAATACACAGCCAAAAGCATTGTTGTTGAGTGCCCGTTTGATCATATAGCATTAGTGCCTTACCAAGATCGATTAAGATGTAACCAGTGTGCGTTTATGATTGAATTTATCCAAAATGGTAAGGAATTAATTAATGAGTTTTGTTTTAGTGAAACATTCTGGTGGTTTCTTAACGCCGCTAATCAATATATGGAGAATAATAAAAATAAAGATTTGTTGTTACTTCGCTTGAAGGCGTGGGGAAAGGCATTGAGTGCATTTAATTCTATTAATGTAAAAGTTTGTCGAGTATGTTGGTTAATGCCAGAAACTTGCACCTCTAGTTTGTGCAAGGGTAGACCATTGATTATTTTGCAGCCATACGAAGTGGCAGCCTGTAGGGTGCCATCATATTGGAGAAATCAATTAATGGGAGTTAAAAGGTATATATAAAATATTGTTCTTTATAAATATTGGGTTACCAAAAACGGTAACCCTTTTTATTTTTGGCTAATATTTGTTAATAGTTTAAAATTTGGCTAAAGTTACAATAATTATCAATTTTCCTTGACAAAATATGGCTGGAAAATCTATAATTAAATTAGCCCTTTCCAATACGCTTGATACCTATTGAGCTCTACAATCTCAATGGATTGGAAGTTAGCTACTGTTGCCTTGTGGGGTAATAGTGCGAACTAACCGGCGGCCGATATAGTTTATTCCTCAGGATTAGAGGAGAGCCAGCAATCAACTCTCGCTAGTTTCACTGAATCTGCTATGGCCCGTATGGAGTAAAAGGAACTCCAATAGTATCAAGCCCTGGACAGGGCTTTTAAATTTGTTAAAAATGTTTTAATGTTATAATTGTTTTAGAGCCATTAGCAATTTGCCATAAGCCAAGATAACGGGGTGTAGTATACCGGTAGTACGCATGCATGGGGTGCATGTAGACTGGGTTCAATTCCCAGCACCCCGAATGAGCTTTAACGAATGAGGCGGTGAAGCGAGTGAATAGTTTCACTCGCGATGGGAATTGAAGGGTTGGCTGATGTCTTACAGACTAGACAACCCCGAGCCTATTCATGGGCAATTCTCCGCCCAAGGCGGACAGACCGGCACTCCGAACAACTAAATATTATTACTCATAATAGTATGATGGAGAGTAATCAACAATTTGATTTATTAAAAACTGAACTGGAAATTATTCAGCGCCAGATTGATAAATATGATCAGTTGTCAATGACTATTAAAGCCTGGTCGGTAACTTTGTGGGCGGCATCAATCGGTTGGTCGTTTCAGGTTAAGCGGCCTGAAATAATTTTAGTGGCGATTTTTATAGTTCTGGCTTTCTGGGTGCTAGATGCGGTGAATAAAAATTTTCGCGAGGATTATAAAAAGCGGCGCACAGAAATTAGTAATACTTTCCATAATTTAGCATCTGGTTCCCTGTCTTCTTCTGAAATAATTACTCCTAAGTTTCCGATCCATAAGTGGAGCGAGGTGATGCGTCAATTTTTTCAGCCGTATATTTTTGTGTTGTATGTGTCATTAGTGCTGATAGGGGTGGCGATATATTTATTAAATTAGTTTAAATTTTAGTAGCGCATTAGTAGTGCGATTTAAATTAAAGTACTATTTTTTGGTGATTAGTGGGTTGCCATATATTATTCTTTCGCCAGCGCCAAGCCAGCCATGGCAGGTTAGTAAAAGTACTTTACAATTAGCGTTGTCAAGTTGGTACATATATGATATAATAAATTCGTAGGTTAAAATTATGAATAACTATCCATCCATACAATCTAACCACAATCTAACCTCGGTTTCGTCTCTCTCTCTCTCTCTCTCTTAGCAGAAATAAATTCTGGCATAGTTTGCTATCCAATCGGTTTCAGCTGATTGGGTTTTTTATTTTCCTAAAGCTAAAAAGTCGAAAAATAACTTCTAAGGTCGAAAGAAGTGTAAAAATTAAGTGTTAATTAATGTAAATTAAATTAGATATGCACAAATTAAATCAAAAATTGTTAAGAAAATTAAATATAGCAGTCGTATTGATTCTTGCCGTGGTTTTAGCTGGCGGGCTAGGGACGGCGAGCTATGTGTTGGCGTCGTCAACATCAAACTTTACGCAGACGATTAATCCCGGTTCGCTTGCGGTAGATATTGTGGACGCCAGTTATGTAACCGTTGGAAGCCCGACAATGGCGATGAGCGCGGCAACCTTCAGTTTCACTTGTCAGACGATTACCGGAACTTTTGGAACGGCTTCCCAAGTAATCTATGTTGCCAATCCCGATGCGGCAGATACTGGCTGGTCAGTAAGTTTGGCGGCAAGCGCTGTTACTGCCGTATGGGACGGTGCAGTCTCGGATTTTGACTTTAATGACCCGACTGGTTCCGGCTGTACCGACGGCGCGGATTCCCCTGACACTGTTGGCGGCCAAATGACGGTTGATCCTAGCGCTGGAACTTTAGCTGTCGGTCAGTGCGCAACCTGCGTTACCACCAATGTTACCAAAGGATCTTCAGCCGCCTTTAGTTCAGGCGCGACCGATAGTATCACAGTTTTGACCGGAGCCGCGGCTTCTAATGATATTGGCGATTGGAAACTAACCGGCGTGTCTATCAGCCAAAAAATTCCAGCAGAACAGCCGGCCGCCAGTGACTACGACGTTAATATGGTACTCACCATTGCCGCTAGCTAAAAGTTATTAACCCAAGTAATAGAACCTCGATAATCTCGGTTCATTACGGGGCAAGAAAATTATGCTAAATTCAGACCCCAACAATAAGGTAAAACGGTTTGTTATTGGTTCGGCAATAACACTTGTCGCTTGTTTCTTGTTTTTTGTTGCTGTGCCAGTTTTTGCGATTGAGTACGGTGGCTTTGGCGGCAGGCCGGCATATCCCAGAGCGGATAACCCCCGCACCGAATCTATCTTTATTCACACGCTTGAATCGGGCGCCATTCAAGAAGAAGGGGTGCTGGTAGTCAATAATTCCGTTGAACAAAAAACCATACTGGTGTACAGCGTTGACTCTACTCCATCCACGGGCGGTGCTTTTGCTTGCGAACAGCTTTCTCAAGCAAAAGACGATGTTGGCGCGTGGATAAAGCTTGAAAAGGGAGAGGTAGCGCTTGATCCGGGAACAAACGAACTTGTTCCTTTTACGATTGCCGTTCCTCAAAACGCCAGCGTTGGCGAGCATAACGGTTGTATTATTATCCAAGAGAAGTTAGCCAAGCCTGATAGCAAAAGCGGTGTCGGCTTGTCTTTCCGCACAGGACTGCGGGTTGCTATCACTATTCCAGGAGAGCTTGAGAGAAAACTTGAAATTGTCGGTTTTATTATGACATCGCGAGACGATGGCAGTTTTCTGCTTCAACCAAAAGTTAAAAATCTGGGCAATGTTTCTATTGACGCGGACGCGCAGGTGGTAACGCGCTATTTCTTTGGCTTGACCCATATCACGCATGGCGGACAATACCCGATTTTGCGGGGCGATACATCGGACTGGAATTTTGAACTTAAAAAACCGTTCTGGGGCGGTTGGTATCGCTCAAGCTTTGCTGTGGAATACGATGCCAATCCCGAGGCGGGAGTTGGGGTAAAAAGCGGTAAAGAACTTACCCGGCTTGAAGGACCATTGGTTTGGTTTTTCAGTTTTCCAACTCCAGCGGGTTTAGCAATAGAAGTCGTTGTCTTTTTGTTGCTTGTCGCTTGTCTCTTTTTGTTGTGGTTGGCGCAAAAACGCAAAAAGTGGATTAAGGAAAGTTGGGTTGCGTATGACATAAAATCCGGTGAGGACATTAAGACGCTGGCCGAGCGATTTGATGTATCGTGGAAACTTATTGCCAAAGCCAATAAACTACAACCGCCTTATGCGTTTAAACCAGGAGAAAAAATTAAAGTCCCGCCGGCAAAATAGAAACCCATGGGGAAAGATGGGGTTTTTAGAAATTGGCGTCGGCTTGTTTTTGAGTCATTCGAAAGGTCGAATTGAAATAAATTAGCAACTTGGTTATGGACTCTATAAAAAAACCTCCAAAAATTAACCGTAATATTATCCTTAGCGCTTTTCTGCTTCTGGGCATCGCATTTTCCGTCGTTACTATCGTATTTGCAACGGCTCCAGACCCAGGGCATGATTTTACTTCGATTAGTGGTGGTGTTGCCCAAGGCGACCTTTTATATGGTTCGGCTATTGATGTTCTTTCAGCTCTCACAAAAAATTCTACTGCATCCCGCTATCTTTCCAACAGCGGAGCCAGCAACAACCCGGCGTGGGCGCAGGTTGATTTGACTAATGGAGTAACCGGCATCTTGCCGGGCGTTAATGGCGGAACCGGAGTCGCCAATACCAGCAAGACCATTACTTTAAGCGGAAATTTAACCACCTCCGGAGCTTTTAATACAACTTTAACAGTTACTGCGGATAGTAATGCAACTCTTCCGGCCGGAACAAAAACGCTTGTGGCAACGGATGTTACGACTCTTTCTTCCCTTAATTCAGTAGGCACTATCGGAACAGGGACTTGGAATGCTACCGCCATTGCGGATGGGAAAATCGCGTCTGCCTTAACCGGAAAAACATACAATGCTCTGACTTTGACTGCTCAAGGCACGGGATTCACCATTGCCGGCGGAACGGTTTCTAAAACATTAACCGTAACCGGCGATGCCACTATTTCCGGAACTCCGTTATCCAACCCCATGACTACCTTGGGAGATATTATTTATGGCGGAGCCAGTGGAGTGGCAACTCGGTTAGGCGGATCAGCCGGATTTTTGAAATCAACCGGCGCGGCCGCGCCGGCGTGGAGCGCGGTCAGTTTAACAGCCGATGTTAGTGGAATTCTGCCTACCGCAAACGGTGGCACGGGCATGGCTTTTTTTACCGCAGTCGGGCCCACGGTTGCACGAACTTTTACATTTCCCGACGCTGCCGCCACAATCGCGCGAACCGATGCAGGGCAAACATTTACTGGAGTAAACACAATGACTTCTCCAATATTTGTAACTCCAGCATTGGGAACACCAGCTTCAGGAATAATGACAAGTGTAACCGGACTTCCACTGACGACTGGTGTAACTGGCAATCTCCCCGTAACAAATCTAAACAGCGGCACCGGCGCCTCGACTACAACTTTCTGGCGAGGAGACGCCACTTGGGCAACGCCGGCCGGCGGTAGCTATCGCACCCTTGTTACGCTTGGCGCGGATGTCATCAATAACAATGCTACCGCCAACACGCTCGCGACCTGCACGGGGTTATCATTTTCTGTTTCATCCGGGACGAGGTACCGCTTTTACGCGCTGATTTGGTACACATCTGCCGTCGCAACCACCGGCTCGCGCTGGACGCTCACCGGTCCCGCGACAACTAATATGTCGTATCAATCAACCTATACGCTCACGGCGACAACCATAACTACAAACTTTGCCACCGCCTACAGCATTCCAGCCGCGTCAAACGCAAGCTCAATTGTAGCTGGCAATATTGCCATAATTGTAGGAACGATCCTGCCATCGGCGGCTGGTACGGTTGCGGTGCAGTTCGCGTCTGAAATCGCGAGTTCCGCGATTACCTGCAAAGCCGGCAGCACTTTGGAATGGTGGTAAAAAAATATGCGAAAGAAATTTTTTCAAAAACAGCTGAATGGATTTTTAATTTTATTGATTATCAGCGGGTTTTTATTCCCCAGTTTATTGGTTATGGCCGCTTTTGACAATGTTGCTGTTCCTTTTTTCGCCGGTGAGGACGTGTTTTCAGACACAACTCCCCGCAATCTTACCATATTCAATGCTTCAAGAGGTTTTTTCCTCCTCCCTCTTTCCGCCAATGGCATCCCAGACAATATGCCGGCGACCGATAATCCAACCATTGCCTTGCCTGATACTATTATTCTTTCCGATACTTCAAATGAGGCGAGGGGTCTGGTGATTTATCGGGTGTTAGACGGAGCCCTTTTTGTAAATACTTTTGTGGGCAAGAGTAACGAGTCTGCGCATTCGGCATCGTATTTCGGCATCGGCGATTTCGTTATGGTTACGACCGTTGAACCAGATCAGTGTGCCGAACTCACTTTAAACGAGTGTCGCGCGGATGTGGGTTTTCTTAATGAAAAATCATTTTCCATATCACTTGACGGATCGGCTCTAGCGCCGACTATTGATATTATTGATAGTGGAGCAGTGCCAGATAATAACTCCGTATCGGCCGCGCTACCGCTTGATTCCGCGTCAGTTGTTCCAACACCAGAGCCGGATTCGACTCCAGCGCCCGTTATTCAGCAAAATGAAGACGGATCAACAACACTTATAGCTATCTAACCCCGTTAGAAATCGCGAACGCTTATGAATATTATTTTGCGCATTTTTTGTAAAATTTATGCTTGTGTGTCATTCAAAAACCTGTTTATCGTTCGTGTTCTATTTCTAACGGGGCTTGTTACAGGGATATTTTTTGTGAGCACAGCTTATGCCGGCACGCTTTCTTGCACTGTACGGACTACATCCTGTAGTGGCGGCGAAGTTGAAATTTTTGAAATGCAGAACACAACAAATTCTCATGCTGGACTTCCGGCAGCAAGTTATAACAATCTTGTCTGTTGTACGGGAGTAACGGGACTTGGAAACTCTTGCTCCGGCACTTTTGCCACGGCATTAAAATTGTCCGGCGCCACTAATGCCCACGCCCGACAGAATCAACTCGCAGATTACGCCGGCGCCAATAATGCCTGCATTTCTGTTCCATCGGGCGGCAGTGTTTCGGTTGGGTATCAAGCCAGCAATTGTACAGGATATGACACCACTCTTGCTTCAATGAAGGCAACAACTAACTCGCACGTAGGAAACACAACTGCTTATACCGAATATAAAATATGCGCGACTGCTCTTGCGGGTACTCTCTCTGTTGACATTGTTGATGCCGGCGGTAGTCCAGTTGCCAGTCCGGGGATAACAATGTCATCAATAGCGCTCTCTTTCACTTATCAAACAACTAACGGAACCTTTGGCGCTTCTGCTCAAAAAATAAGAGTAGATAATACAACCGGCAATGCACAATGGTCGTTAACTTTAGCCGCGACTGGCGGGGCCATCGCTTTTTGGGACGGCACGCCAGCTGATTATGACTTTAATGATCCAACCGCCAATGCGGGTGACGGTGGAGATGCCGACAATTTGGGCGGCCAGATGACCATTAATCCATCGGGTGCAACCATTACTCCCCAAAGCGGATGTAATACCACCGGCCTGACGCTCGGATCTTCGGCCTCATATTCACAAGGCGTAACCGATACCATCACTCTCCTCTCCGCCGGATCTTCTGCCGGTACTAATTGCTATTGGGACACCACCGGCATTGCCGTTTCCCAGACCGTACCCAAGGAGCAGCCAGCCGCCAGCAATTATAATATCAATATGACATTAACAGTAACGGCGATTTAGTTAGAGACATGCGACAAGAGACAAGCAACAAGCAATATGGAACAAGATAATCAAAAAAGTTACAGAAGATTAATAGTTTGGCAGAAAGCCGATGAATTGGCTTTTCAAATTTATTTGATTGCAAAAAATTTTCCAAAGGAAGAGATGTTTGGTCTTATCTCGCAAATGCGGCGAGCGGCATTTTCAGTACCCGCCAACATTGTGGAAGGATACGCTCGTTCCTCCAAAAAAGAGAAGATTCAATTTTATACGATTGCCCGCGGCTCTTTAACAGAATTGGAATACTTTATTGATTTTTCACTTCGTCTGAAATATCTCTCGGATGAACAGCATCTCAAATTAGTAAATTTAAGAAATGAAGTTGGCCGTCTTTTAAACGGTTTTATAAATTCAATTAAAAATGAAATTAGAAAATAAAAAGATCATTTTTCTTATCTCTTGTCTCTTGTTGCTTGTTGCTTCCCCAGTTCTGGCTGGCTCAAGTTCCAATTTCCGAATTGAAATTTTTTATGCCAAAGAGATTCAAGAGATTGACACTACTCAATCTTCTACAGCAACCTTGACAAATCCCAATAATTCAAGTCTTGGTATAAATTTACCGGCGGATGTGTTGACTTCCAGCGATGCCGTTGAACTTACTGCATATTCTACGCCCCAAGAAGCAGTGACATCTGACAAACCATTGCCAAGCGGAAAATTGGGGAGCGATATCTTTTATAACATTTCATTCAAAAAAGTAAGTGACAACAGCACGGTTTCTTCTTTTGATAAATCTGTTACTTTAACTTTTTCTTATACTGACTCTGATATAAGCGGAATTAATGAAAGCACTTTAAAAGCTTATCGTTGGAATGGTTCTAGTTGGGTTGTTTTAAGTGATAGTACTATTGATACTACTTTAAATAAAATTACAGCCACCACCCAGCAATTCAGCGACTTTAGTCTTTTAGGCGATTCTTCTCCTGTTTGCGGTAATGGCGTGGTTGAATCAGGAGAGCAATGTGATGCCGGTGGATCTAACGGCGCTTGTCCGGCCGTTTGTTCAACTTCTTGTACTACTAATTCTTGTGGCGGAGGCGGTGGCGGTGGTGGAGGCGGTGGCGGTTATGTCGCCCCAGCCACAAGCGCTATCTTTTCTGGCCGAGCATATCCGAAAAGCACGGTAACGCTTCTTAAAGACGCTCAAATTGCCGCGACAACTATTGCGGGGACGGACGCTAATTTTCAAATCAATCTTTCCGGCCTTTCCGGTGGAAATTATATTTTTTCTGTTTATAGCGAAGACAACAAAGGCATAAGGTCTTCTCTTCTGACTTTTCCGGTGGGCGTAACCTCTGGCGCCACTACTAATGTGAGCGGCATTTTTATCTCACCAACTATTGCCATTGATAAAAGCGAGGTAAAGCAAGGCGACAATATCGCGATTTTTGGCCAAAGCGCGCCGAACGGAGAGATTACTGTTGCTGTAAACTCGGACCAAGAATTTTTTGGAAAAACCGTGGCTGATAAAAATGGCGCTTACTTATACAATCTTGATACAACCCCGCTTGATATGGGACAGCATTTTACAAAATCCAAATCAGCCCTGAACGGCGAAATCAGTTCTTTCAGCCAAGCCGTAAGTTTTGCTGTGGGTACGAAAAATATTCTTGTCAAACCCATTGCCGCGTCGGTGAAAGGTGATTTAAATGACGACAAGCGCATAAATCTTGTTGATTTTTCTATTGCCGCGTATTGGTACAAAAGACCATCGCCGCCAGCAGCTGTTGATTTAAACAACGACGACAAGATTGATCTTATTGATTTTAGTATTATGGCTTTTTATTGGACTGGTTAATTTTTAGAATTTAGAATATAGGATTTAGAATTTAGGGATTAGGATATAGGAATTATGGAAAACAAAATATTATTGAAATTTTTTAAGGATTTAATTGTTTGGCAGAAAGCTGTTGATTTAGCAACTTTAGTTTATACATTTACAGCAAATTTTCCTCATTCAGAATTATACGGCATCACAAATCAAATACGACGCTCGGTAGTATCAATTAGTTCTAATATTGCCGAGGGTTTTAAGAGAAGACATGGAAAGGAAAAGTTACAATTTTATAATGTAGCCTACGGTTCTGTCGCGGAATTAGAAAGCCAAATTGAGGTTTCTTATAAATTAAATTTTCTTAATAACGAGGATTATCAAATATTAACTGCATCTGTTGTGAAAATAGAAAAGATGATTGATGGTTTAATTAAATCTTTAAATAAAAAACTTCCCAAACCCTATATCCTACAGGTTATATTTTTTCTTGTCTTCCTATATTCTATATCCCATATTCTATATCCTTCTTTGGTTCAAGCGGCGCAGTTTAATTTTATTTCTCCAACGCAAACTATTGGAGTTGGCCAGCAATTTCAGATTGATTTAATCCTTAACACCGAAAATGAATTTATTAACGCTGTTGAGGGCAAGTTAGTATTTCCTATTGATTTGTTGGAATTAAAAGAAATTCGCGATGGCAACTCAATCGTAAATTTTTGGATAGAGAAACCCAAAATTGAATCAAGCGGACAGATTACTTTCTCGGGAATTATTCCGGGTGGATATAGTAATGTCAAAGGATTTATATTTTCGGCTGTTTTTGAGATAAAAAAAGAAGGAGCGGGAGTCATTGAAATCCAAGAAGACAAGGTTCTTTTAAACGACGGCGAGGGTACTCAGACAAAACTTTTAGTTAAAAATTTTTCATTCGTTGCTATTCGTACACATATTCGTGACGATTCGTGGGTATCCCCAGAGGATACAGAGCCGCCGGAAGAATTCACGCCGCAAATTGCGGCCGACCCCACCATTTTTAAAGGCAAATGGTTTTTGGTTTTTGCTACGCAAGATAAAGGCTCTGGTATTGACTATTACGAAGTGCAGGAAGGTAATGACTTGTTTAGTAAAGCTCAAAGTCCATATTTATTGCGTTATCAAAAGTTAAATAAACCTATTGTTGTTAAAGCGGTAGATAGGCAAGGTAATGAACGAATAGTTAAATTAATCGCCCCTCATGGCGGTGGCTGGGATGACAAAATATGGTATTTTGTTATTATTATAGGTGTAATTTTAATCTGGCTTTTAATTAGCCGTAACCAATGGTTTAAACAACTATGGAGGAAATTATCATAAAACCAAATTTAATTAGGAGAAATTATGACTTCAGTCAGATAATTCACGGCTTAGTTTTTTTATTAATTTCATTCGCAGTTTTAGTAGGTTGGCCAAAGTTGGCAAGCGCAGCTACGCTTAATTTATCGCCATCTTCAGTTGGCATTAAAACTGGCAGTACTTTTAATATTACAGTCTCGGTTTCAAGTTCTGACCAAGCCATGAATGCGGCTTCGGGGGCGATTAGTTTTCCTATTGATAAACTAGAAGTTACTAGTGTTAGTAAGAGTAGTTCCATTATTTCTTTATGGGTGCAGGAACCGTCTTTTAATAATAGTAGCGGTGGAATACTTTTTGAGGGTATTGTCTTGAATCCGGGATATAAAGGCGCTGGCGGCCGTTTGATTAGTATTAGTTTTAAAACCAAAGCGGCCGGCACCGCGGATATAACATTTAGTTCAGGATCGGTTTTAGCTAATGATGGTAAGGGAACTAATATTTTAACTGGTTTGGGTCGGGTAGAAGTTAGTATTAATCCAGAAGTGATTGGTCCGCAAGCTCCAGAATCCACTACCCCAGTAGAAACAACAGGCGGCGTGCCGTTGGCACCCCAAGTCAGTTCATCTACTCATCTTGATCCTGATAAATGGTATAGAAACAACAATCCGACATTTAGCTGGACTTTACCAGTGGGGATAACTGGTGTTAATGTATTGGCAGACAGAAATCCTAATACAAATCCCGGTACCAAATCTGATGGCTTAAGGAGTTCATATGCTTTTAATGATGTAGATGATGGAGTGTGGTATTTTCATATTAGATTACGTAACAACGCTGGTTGGGGAGCGATTACTCACTTCCGTTTTCAAATAGATAACGAGCCGCCGGAAAATTTTGTGGTAGAGTTTCCCCAAGGCAAAGAAATAGATAATCCCAGGCCAACTATAGTTTTTGATACCACTGATAGTTTGTCTGGCGTGGATTATTACAAAATAAAAGTCAGTGACCAAGACACGCAGTTAGTTCAGGCGGAAGAATGTTGCCAAAAAAGCAATCCTTATACTTTGCCAGTACAAAAACCAGGTAAAAAAACTATTTTGGTGGAGGCTTATGATATGGCCGGCAATCATACCTCGGCCACCGAAGAGTTTACTATTTTAGCAATTAAGGCGCCGCGTCTTACTGATTATCCTCAAAGTTTGAAAACCAATGAGATTTTAACAGCCAAAGGTATTACTTATCCTGAAGCACAGGTGACGGCGTGGTTAAAGCGCGAAAAAGAGGAAGCGGTGAAAATAGAAACCGCCAGCGACCAGGCTGGCAATTTTATTATTGTTTCACCCAGTCGTTTGGCCGAGGGGGTTTATACCTTATGGGCTGAAGCCACTGACCAGCGGGGCGCTTTGAGTGAAAATTCGCCGCCAGTTACTATTCCCGTACGTTTACCCGCTACACTTAAAATTGGCCGTTTAGCCTTAGATTATTTAACTATGATAGTTACTTTAGTCGTCTTAATAATTGGAATAATTGCCACTGTTATTTACAGTTGGTATCGCATTTCTTACTGGCGCAGGAAAATAGCTAAAATATCTAAAACAACCAAAGCCACCGAAGAGGGTTTGCGCAAGGCTTTTATTACTTTGCGTGACCAGTTAGAAAATCAGATAAGCAAACTAGATGGCAAGCCGGGTTTAAGCATAAGAGAAAAACAAATCTGCGATAAATTAAAGCAATCATTACAAGCTTCGGAAAAGTTTATGGAGAAAGAGTTGACTGAAATTGAGAAACAGCTGGATAAGTAAACCCCCACACCTATAGTATAGGTGTGGGGGTAAATAAGATTAGATTATTATATGGCTCGTTTGGTTAAAAAAACTGCCCAAGGGCCACTGGAGTTAAAACCACAAGACAAATCAGTATGGATTTGTATGTGTGGTTTATCTCGCAATCAGCCTTTTTGCGATGACTCGCATCAAAAAACCTTGGATGAAGATCCCAGTAAAACTTATTCCTACGACGAATCGGATAATAAGCAAGAAGTTGCTTAATGCTCACTTCGATTTTTTTAAGCTTTAAAGATAAAAGTTTTTTTACCAATAAATGTCCGACCGGACATTTATTGGTAAACTATTATTAGCTGCATTTTGAACTTATGAAATATATTAAAAAAACCGTTTTTAGCCAAGAACGGTGTTTTTTAGTATAATAATATAGTATTGTTATTTCACTTTGCGAGCATTTTTAGCCAGCGTTTTAATGCAGCGCGAGCAGATACGCACCCTCTTACCATCAACAGTCTTGTATTGCAGATTAACATACTGACGGCGCAAAGTAGCAATATTAGAATGACTGCGAGAAACAGCTGGATTATAACCTCTTTGGCATTTTTCACAAACTCGTGACATAATTTAGTTCTGGATTAATAGTTTAAGATAATGATAATTTAACCGTTAACTTAGTATAGCTAAACATTAAATTTTTGGCAAGACTATGGATTCTGTCGTAATACAAATATATGCCATTGCAGTAATAATTTTATCAGCCGTGTTTCATGAATATGCTCATGGCTGGGTGGCGGATAAATTAGGCGATCCAACACCCAGATTAGCTGGTCGGCTTACTTTGAATCCGTTAGCACATTTGGATTGGTGGGGATCAATTTTTATGCCGCTGATGCTGTTTTTTTTGTCGGGTGGTAGTTTTATGTTTGCTTATGCCAAACCAGTACCGTTTAATCCGTTTAATTTACGAGACCAAAAACGGGGAGTGCTTAAAGTGGCCATTGCCGGAATAATCGTAAATTTAGTTATAGCAGTTGGTTTTGGCTTAATTATTAGATTTGTGCCGCAATTATCAGTTCAGCAATATTTAGCTTTGGCAATTATTGTGCAGTTGAATTTATTACTGGCTATTTTTAATCTAATTCCCATACCTCCACTGGACGGTTCTAAAGTATTGTTTAATTTGTTGTCTGATAAATATTATCGTTTCAAATTATGGATGGAACAAAATAGTTTCATCTTGATTATTGTTTTGTTGTTTATTATTTTTTATACAGGTTTTATTGGGCCAGTGATTCAAGGTTTATTTTCGTTAATAACCGGCGTGTCTTAAGTTTTATTATTGGTATGGTGCGTCAAACAAAAAAGTTTACCCGCACTAAGGAAGATTTTATCTGCGATAATTGTGGCTACAAGGTTACCGGTACTGGTTATACTAATCATTGTCCGAAGTGTTTGTATTCTAAGCATGTGGATATAAATCCTGGCGATCGGCAGGCGAGATGTGGAGGTTTAATGAAGCCGGTGGGAGTTGAACAAAAAAAACAACTGTATAGAATAGTTCATCAATGTGATAAATGCGATCAAAAAAGAAAAAGTAGGGTGGTTAAAGAAGATAATTTTAATGTAGTACTTAATTGTGTAAACAAACTTTAACTAAAATTTTTTGCCATATTTTTAATGCTTTATTGTTTGGTATTTTTTAGAAGAAATTACAATTATTAGTCATTTTTCATATCTAGCACCACACCATTGACAAAGGTTATAGTTATGCTATATTGTGCATAACTGTGTTCTTTCTAATTTTCAGGAAGATCAGGAGCACGTGCTGCAGTCGCCCTCAAGTATACTTCGCAATCTATCTTTCGTCTTTGACGATATCGCTCTTTTTAATAATTGTGACTTTTCGGCCAGCAGTACATGGCTATATTGTATTTCCTGACCGAGGCGTTATAGCCACAAGTCGTTTTTCGGAGATTCGTCTCCGTTTCATAGCTCTTTGTAAGACCATCTTTAATAAGGTGGTTCTTTTTTATAAATGTAATTTAGTCTAACATTGCTATACATCTTGCAGGGTCGGAGCGAAGCGGAGAAGTTGCGCTTTTAAAAATTGTTTATTTATGGCTATAATTATTGCCTACCTACCCCGCATTCTTGACCAATCTTTTAAATATTGTTATACTAGTCCAAGAGTTGAGACAGCTTTTTTGTCCGCCTTCGTACCGCGGTCGCGGGACTACAGCGGATGTCGCCTCAAACTTCAAGCGGATAATTTTCCGAAGTTATAAAGGAAGGAGTGTAATGCTAAAGATTTAGGTTTAGCTAAAGGCTCCATTTTATTTGACTATAATTTATAAAATGCCTACTATAAATCAATTAATTAGAATAGGTAGATCTCGGCAAGGAAAAAAGTCAAAAACCCCAGCATTAGTGCCGGTTTTTAACGCGCTTAAGCGTCGCCGCCGCGATTTACCCAAAGCAAGCCCTTTTAAGCGAGGAGTGTGTTTAAAAGTGACAACTACTACTCCAAAAAAGCCAAATTCGGCTTTGCGTAAGATTGCTAGGGTCAGATTATCTAATGGTATGGAAGTTACTGCCTATATACCAGGCGTTGGTCATAATTTGCAAGAGCATTCAATTGTGTTGGTGCGTGGCGGACGAGTTAAAGATTTACCAGGTGTTAGATATCATATTGTGCGTGGAGTTTATGATACCACTGGAGTAGAGGGTCGCATTAAAGGCCGTTCACTTTATGGAGTTAAAAAGCCAAAAAAATAATTAAATTATGCGTGGAAAAAGATCAACCAAACGAGTAATTCTTCCTGACCCCCGGTATCAAAGCACGGTAGTGGCTAAATTTATTAATTATATTATGGAGCGTGGTAAAAAAGCCGTGGCCCGAAAAATTGTTTATCAAGCGTTTGATGTAGTTGCTGAAAAGACCAAAAAAGACCCTCGGGATGTGTTTGAGGCAGCCATAAAAAATGTGGGGCCAATGGTAGAGGTGCGCAGTCGACGCGTGGGCGGTGCCAATTATCAAATTCCAGTGGAGGTAAGAACCGATCGCCGATTAGCATTGGCTTTTAGATGGATTATTGATGCAGCTTATAATAAAAAAGGACGACCAATGCATCTAAAACTGGCTGATGAATTTATTGCGGCAGCGGATAATCAGGGTGATGCTATAAAGAAAAAAGAAGATGTGCTGCGCATGGCAGAGGCCAACCGCGCCTTTGCTCATTTTGCTTAAATAAGTTGCGAAATATGATATACAGCGAAAACGAATTCTCAGGTTTAGGGTTGGAAGAACAGGTAAAAAAGATTAATGAGTCTTTTGATGCTTTACCTGAAGAAAAAGGAGAAGAGTTAGCTAAACTGATTGAAATGGTAGAAGGTACGGGTTTGGTAATAAAAAACATTGAAATTGAATTTGATCATATATTCAATTATATAAATGCGAAAAAGGACTATAAATTAGATAATAAAATTCAGAAACAATATATTGATTTACTTAAAGAGTTGGAGGAACTGCATCATCAGTATTCAGACCTTAAAGTTAATAAAGAAAATAATGAAAGAAGATATAGTCCGATCCTAATGGGGTTATTTATTATAAAACGACAGCTTAAGGAATTTTTTGATAGATACGAACACAAGGATGACCATTCTTCAAATTAATTCTTAATTTTTCATTTTGATTTTTACCTGCCCGCCATATGCCTTATTTAATCAATTATATGTTTTCTATCATTAGATCTAATTATTTATTATCCACGCTTGACTCGGCACAGGCTTAGGCAGGCGGGAATTTTAAATTTTTTATTGTGCCTCGAGATTATTCATTAGCAACTACTCGTAATATCGGCATTATTGCCCATATTGACGCTGGTAAGACCACAGTCTCCGAGCGTATTTTATTTTATACAGGTAAAAAACATAAGATTGGTGAAGTACATGAGGGGGAAGCAGAAATGGACTGGATGGAACAGGAAAAAGAGCGTGGTATTACTATCACTTCGGCTGCCACGACTTGTTTTTGGAAAAACACCAGAATAAATATTATTGACACTCCTGGTCATATTGATTTTACCGTGGAAGTAAAACGCAGTTTGCGCGTACTAGATGGCGGAGTGGTGGTATTTGATGGGGTAGCGGGCGTTGAGCCACAATCAGAAACTAATTGGCACTATGCTGATGATTATCAAGTGCCACGCATTTGTTTTATTAATAAAATGGATAGAATGGGTGCTGATTTTTATGCGGATATTGCATCGATTCATGAACGGTTAACTAAAAATGCGTATCCCGTACAATTACCAATTGGGGCAGCTGAAACTTTTATCGGCCTGATAGATTTACTTACGCGTCGCGCTATTATTTATAAAGATGAATTAGGTAAAGAATGGGAGGAAAATGATGTTCCGACCGATATGACAGCCAAGGTTGAGGAATACCGTCATAAGTTAGTAGAAGCTATTGCTGAACACGATGATCAATTGTTGCATCTTTACTTAGAAGGCAAAGAAATAGCAATTGATGATTTAAAGCGAGTACTTAGAAAAGCATGTGTGGCTAATAAAATAGTCCCGATTTTTTGCGGTTCGGCTTTAAAAAATAAAGGCGTTCAATTTTTATTAGACGGCGTAGTTGATTATTTACCATCGCCCTTGGAGGTTCCTGCAGTTAAAGGAACAAATCCTAAAGATGATCAGGAAATTAAACGTCAGGCTTCAGATGATGAGCCGTTTTCTGCATTGGCTTTTAAAATTGCTACTGATCCGTTTGTGGGAAAACTGTGTTTTTTTAGAGTTTATTCTGGAACCATTAAAGCTGGTTCTTACGTGTTAAATTCTTCCACTGGCACGCGTGAGCGTATGGGTAGAATAGTTCGTTTACACGCTAATCACCGAGAGGACGTGGATCAAGTTTATGCCGGTGATATTGCTGCGGTGGTTGGGTTAAAAAATACCACTACTGGAAATACTTTATGTGATGAAAATGATCAGATTATTTTAGAGTCAATTATTTTTCCTGAACCGGTTATTTCCGTAGCTATTGAACCAAAAACTAAGGTTGATCAAGAAAAAATGGGTATGGCACTGCAAAAGTTGGTTGAAGAGGACCCTTCATTTAGGGTTAAAAGTGATGAAGAAACCGGTCAGATGATTATTGCTGGTATGGGTGAATTGCATTTGGAAATTATTGTTGAACGAATGAAGAGAGAGTTTAAAGTTGAAGCCAATGTGGGTAAACCGCAGGTGGCTTATAAAGAAACGCTCAAGAACAGCGCCCAAGCTGAAGGAAAATATATTAGACAAACCGGTGGACATGGCCAATATGGTCATTGTTGGCTTAGGGTAGAGCCTCAAGAGCGCGGTAAGGGCTTTGAATTTGTTGACGAGGTTAAGGGTGGAGTTATTCCTAGAGAATTTATTTTGCCTATACAAAAAGGAGTAAGAGAGGCGGTTGATAATGGAGTTTTAGCAGGTTATCCAGTGGTGGATATTAAAGTGGCTGTTTATGACGGTTCATATCATGATGTAGATTCGTCTGAGGCGGCGTTTAAAATTGCCGGATCTATAGCTTTTCAAGCAGCGTTTAAACGTGGTATCCCTTATTTATTAGAACCAGTTATGAAAATTGAAGTAATCACGCCAGAAAGTTATATGGGTGAAGTAATTGGTGATATAAATTCCAAGCGAGGTCAGGTGTTAGAGATGCGCGATCGTACAACTATCAAAGTTATTGATGCTCATGTTCCGTTGGCGGAAATGTTTGGTTATGCCACTAGTTTACGTTCTATGACTCAAGGCAGAGGTTCTTATACTATGGAATTTGATCATTATGCTGAAGTGCCGCGAAATGTGGCTGAAGAAATTATTGGTGACAAAGGAAAGAAATAAAATAGTAAAACCAGAAATATCAATGTCAAATAAAATCAAAAACTTCAGTATCAAAATTTTGACATTTAGTCATTGGATATTGATTTGAAATTTGAGCTTGGTAATTTAGATTTATAATTTATCTTTTATGAATAACGATTTTGGCAAAATAATTAAAAAATTACTAGCCCGTGGTGAGCGTATAGTTATTTTAAGTGATAGCAAACCAATGGTTTTATTACCACTGGATGAGTATGAGCAGTTAACAGGTAATAATGGTCGTAGTTATGAGCCAGTGGTAGAAGAAGGTGCCTTAGGTGGGCAATTAGAATCAATTGATCCCCCAGCAGGGCCATTGCCCGATGATGACCAATATTTTCCCGAACCGTTATAGCCAGCGTTTTTAAAAGCATTTATTCAGTAAAGGGGCTTGCCAGAGAATAAAGTTTGTGTTAAATTGAAACAGCTAACTAATTAAATTAATTAAAGTTTTAAGGTTGCGAAAGATTATTTTAATTTATTTTCGCTAATCTTAGCACTTTTTAGGAGAAAATAACAATGACTGAAAAATTTGACCGTTCTAAACCGCACCTTAATGTTGGCACCATTGGTCATGTTGACCATGGTAAGACCACTTTAACGGCAGCGATTCTTAAAACTTTGTCTTTAACCGGCCATAAGGCGCAGGATAAAAGCGTTGACCAGATTGATAATGCACCCGAAGAAAAGGCGCGAGGTATTACTATAAATACTGCTCACGTGGAGTATGAAACTGATAAACGGCATTATGCGCACGTTGACTGTCCTGGACACGCTGATTATGTAAAAAACATGATTACTGGTGCAGCTCAGATGGATGGCGCTATTTTAGTGGTATCAGCCGCTGATGGCCCTATGCCTCAAACTCGCGAACATATTTTATTGGCTCGTCAGGTTGGTGTTCCTTATATTGTTGTTTTCTTAAACAAAGTAGATATGGTAGACGAAGCAGATTTAATTGATTTGGTTGAAGAGGAAATTCGAGATTTACTTAAGAAGTATGAGTTTCCAGGAGATCAAATTCCTATTATCCGCGGTTCAGCCTTAAAAGCACTAGAAGCAGCTCAAGCAGGCAAGAAAGATGATGAAGCGTTAAAACCTATATTAGAATTACTAAATAAAATAGATGACTATATTCCAGAGCCAACACGGGAAGTTGATAAACCATTTTTAATGCCAATTGAAGATATTTTCTCTATTGAAGGTCGCGGTACTGTGGTAACTGGCCGTATAGAGCGCGGAACATTAAAATTAAACGACGAAATTGAAGTGATTGGTTTGCGGGAAACACAAAAAACCGTTGTTACCGGTATTGAAATGTTTAACAAGCAATTAGACGAGGGTAAGGCTGGTGATAATGCTGGTATTTTGATGCGCGGTTTAAAAAAAGATGATGTGGAGCGCGGTCAAGTTATTGCTAAACCAGGTAGTGTTACTCCTCATACTGAATTTGAATCAGAAGTGCTAATTTTGACCAAGGAAGAAGGAGGTCGTCATACTCCATTTTTCAAGGGTTATAAGCCGCAATTTTATATTCGCACTACCGATGTTACTGGTGAAGTAGAATTACCAGCTGGTGCTGAGATGGTGATGCCAGGAGATACAGTTAAACTTAAGATTAAACTTATTTCTCCGGTTGCTCTTGAAGAAAAGCAGCGTTTTGCTATTCGTGAAGGCGGACATACTGTGGGGGCTGGAGTGGTATTAAGTATTATTAAATAACAGTTAATGAAACATTTATTTCTTTTGTTCTTTGTCTTTAATAAATAGGAAATGGTAGCGGAAAAACGAACGGCAACAATAGTACCAGGAACTGGTGAGGGTGAGGTAAAAACTCGCTTACGTATTCGTATTCGGGCTTATGATAATAAGATTATTGATCAGTCTGTTAGAACTATTTTAGACACTGCCCTTCGTTCTGGTGCCGAAGTAGTAGGGCCAATTCCCTTGCCCACAGAAAAGAATCGTTACAGCGTGATCCGTTCTCCTTTTGTCCATAAAAATTCTCAAGAACAATTTGAAATTAGAGTACATAAAAGATTATTAGATATTTTAGAACCATCAGCCAAAACCATTGATGCCTTGACCAATTTAAATCTACCCGCCGGCGTTGATGTGGAAATTAAAATGATGTAAATATTGTCCCCAACTGGAATTAGTGATCGGTGATTAACCAATATTAATCAAACCAACTAATATCAGTTCTCGGGCAGTCGAGGAATAACTAACCAAGAATTATTTAGTAAATTAGTTTAGATGATTTATAACCGTTCGTTAAATCAGGTTGGTTGTTTCAGGGATTAAACTGAACGGTTTTTGATTAACTCTATGTCCAAATTTATTATCGGAAAAAAGAATACCATGACGCGTCAGTTTTTGCCAGACGGCGAGCAGGTGCCAGTTACTATTGTGGATGTTTTGCCCTGCGTGGTCACGGCAGTAAAGACAGTTGTTACAGATGGCTATCAGGCAGTGCAATTTGGTTATGGAAAAAAAAAGAAGTTAGGTACGGCGGTGCGTGGTATTTATAAAGAGGTAGGAAGTTTTGAAGGGTTACACGAATTTCGTATGTTAGATAAACAGGATTATCAGGTTGGACAAAAAATTGACTTGTCACAATTTATAGTTGGTGAAAAAGTTAAGGTTGTTGGTGTAGCTAAGGGTTTAGGGTTTCAGGGAGTAGTAAAACGTCATGGATTTTCTGGTCAGCCAGCGACCCATGGGCATAAAGATCAGTTGCGTATGCCGGGTTCTATTGGTTCAGGTGGAGTGCAGAAAGTGTTTAAAGGTTTACGTATGGCTGGTAGAATGGGTGGTCAAAGAACTACTGTATTAAATTTAGAAGTAGCCGCTGTTAAGCCAGAAATTAATCAGTTATGGCTTAAGGGTGCAGTACCAGGCGCGAGAAAAGGTTTGTTATTTATTCAGGCATAAGTTTATGGCAGAAATAAATAAAACTATATCGGTTATAGATAGCGAAGCCAAGCAGGTAGAGCAGATGGCCATTCCCAGTGAAGCGCAAACTATTAAAGTAAACCAGCATTTATTGCATCAGGTTATTGTGGCGTACGAGGCTAATAAGCGCGCTGGTACAGCGCATACTAAAACTAGGGCTGAAGTAGCAGGAGGTGGTCGCAAACCTTGGAAACAGAAAGGTACTGGTAGAGCCAGGCATGGTTCAATCCGTTCACCTTTGTGGAAAGGTGGTGGTGTGACTTTTGGACCGCGTTCGGAGCGCAATTATCAACAGAAGATTAATAAACAATCCAAGGTGCGAGCGTTAAAAATGGTGATTAGTGAACGTTTATTAAATAATCAATTAGTTGTTTGTCAATCTTATCCTCAAGAATTAAAAACCAAAGTTTTTGCTGGCTGGTTAAAAAAAATAGGATTAGCAAATAAAAAATTGTTAGTAATTTTATCAGATGACGAAAAAAAAGTAATACGTGGTTTGCAGAATATATCCAAGGTAGAATTAGTTTCCCTACGATCGGTTAATCCGTATGATTTAATTAAAAAACCGCATTGGTTAATTTCTCAAAATTCTGTCAAATTATTATTTAAGAATGTTTATAAAGTATAATTATGTCTTGGTATAAGAAAGAAAAAAAAGAAGTGGTCGCTTTTAAAGGCAATAAGAAAATTATCGAGCCAGCTATTTTAGTAAATCAGGTGGCGGCGACAGCACATACCGAGCACCAATCAACCAAAGTGCTTACTCATCTGATTAAACATCCGATTGTTTCAGAAAAGGCTATCCGCCTGCAGAGTCAGGGACAATATACATTTAAAGTTACGCCTGGTACTTCTAAGATTATTTTAAAAAAGGAAGTTGAGAATTTATATAAAGTTAAGGTGGTTAAAGTTACTTCAGTAAAACTACCTAAAAAAATAATCGTTAATAAGGGAAAACACGGCCAAAGATCAATTAGAAAATATATGAGAGTTCATCTTCAATCAGGTCAAACAATTAATTTAGGACAAGTATAAATTTATGGCAGTTAGGTTGTACAATCCAACTAGTCCAGGAAGGCGTCATGCTAGCGTGTTAAAACAGGAACAGAAACTGGTTAAGAGGTCTAAGTGGGTAAAGCATTTGCTGATAGCCGGCCCTTCTTCTGGTGGTAGAAATAATCAGGGAAAGATTACGGTTCGGCATCGTGGTGGTGGGGCTAAACAATTAATTAGACTAGTTGATTTTAAACAAAATAAGTTTGATTTGCAGGCGTTGGTTATGGCGTTGGAGTATGATCCAGGTCGTACTGCTAATATTGCTTTAATTAAATATCAAGATGGCGAAAGACGTTATATCTTAGCGCCCGATGGTATGAAAGTTGGTGATCAAGTGATATCTTCCCAAAAGTTAATTCCCTTGACTGTTGGAAATCGTTTGCCTTTGGAATTTATTCCAGCTGGAATTTTTATTCATAATATTGAATTAATACCTGGTTCAGGCGGAATATTAGTTCGTTCAGCCGGAACCTGGGCGCAAGTAATGTCGGTAGAAGGGGCTTATGCGCGAGTTAAAGTGCCTTCTGGTGAGATTAGATTAATTACCAAGGAGTGTTTGGCCTCTATTGGCCAGTTGAGTAACATTGATCATTTTAATGTTAGGTTAGGGCTGGCCGGACGACGGCGTCGCCAGGGTTTTCGTCCTTCTGTTCGAGGTAAAGCTATGAATCCAGTGGATCATCCACATGGTGGTGGTGAAGGTCATAATCCGATAGGTTTAAAGCATCCTAAAACACCTTGGGGTAAGCCAGCTTTAGGAGTGCCAAGCAGAAGTAAAACCAAATGGACTAATCGTTTTATTGTTAGTCGTCGTTCAACTAAGAAAGGTTAATTTTATGTCACGTAGTTTAAAAAAGGGACCATTTGTCCACCCATCATTATTAAAAAAAATAGCCCAGTTAAAACCTGGAGTTAAGACGGTTATTAAAACTTGGTCTAGGGATTCAACTATAATTCCACAGATGATTGGTTATACTTTTTCGGTTCATAATGGTAAAACACATATTCCCGTATCGATTGTAGAAAATATGGTTGGACACAAATTAGGTGAATTTGTCCCTACTAGGAAGTTTGTTGCCCATGGTGGTCGCATGGCACGTGAACAAGAAATGGCTGCTGCTCAAGTAGAGGCTGCGAGTAAAGCTGAATTAGGTAGTACTACCGAAGCCACAGCCAAAAAAGCGCCAATTCAAGAATAATATTTTTTTATGGAAATTAATGCTACACTTAAATATTTGAAAATGTCGCCACGAAAAGTGAAGTTGGTAATTGATTTAATTAGGTACTTGGATTTAGTATCAGCAGAAGATCAGCTGCGAGTAATGTCCAAAAAGGCAGCACCAGTGATACATAAATTGTTGAAATCAGCAGTTGCTAATGCAGTAAATAATTATAAATTAAATCGACATGATTTATTTATTAAATCAATTACCGTTGGGCAAGGCACAGTTTTAAAACGTTATCGTCCGCGCGCTTTTGGTAGAGCCTCTGCTATTAGGCGACCCACTTGCCATGTTAATTTGGTGCTAGATGTTAAGAAACAACCAACTAAAGCTAAGTTAGAAAAGGATAATAAATAATATGGGACAGAAAGTTCATCCAATGGGTTTCCGTATAGGTATAGTTTATACTTGGAAATCCAAGTGGTTTTCACAGCGTAATTATAGGCAATTTTTAACCGAAGATATACGTATTCGAAAATGGTTAAGAAATAAATTAAAAGGAGCCAGTGTAGCTAAATTTGAAATTGAAAGATCTCCAGCTTCAATTAACGTAATTATTCATACTGCTAAGCCTGGTTTAATTATTGGTCGCGGTGGCGCACAAGTAGAAGAATTAAAAAAGGAGATTAAAGAAAGGTTTCTTAAACCTAACCAAAATGTGCAGATTAATATTCAAGAAGTAGCCAAGGGTTCCTTGTCAGCTAACGTGGTGGCAGAAAGTATGGCTATGGAAATAGAAAAAAGAATGCCTTTTCGTCGAGTAATGAAACAAGCTATTGATCAGGTGATGAAAGCAGGCGCTTTGGGGGTTAAGGTACAAACAGCCGGCCGGTTAAATGGAGCAGAAATTGCTAGAACTGAAATGTTGTCAGCTGGAACAGTGCCGCTGCAAACATTAAGGGCTGAGATTGATTATAGTAGAACCATTGCTCGAACAACTTATGGTGGCATTGGAATCAAGGTTTGGATATACAAAGGAGAAATTTTTAATACTAAATCAGAAATTGGTAAATAAGGACTACATTTATGTTAATGCCGAAAAAAGTAAAACACAGAAAATGGCATCGGGGCGATCAAATTTCCGGTAAGGCCAGTCGCAAAAACACTTTAAGCTTTGGCTCAATTGGGTTGAAGTCAACAGAAGCAGGTTGGATAACCTCACGGCAAATAGAGTCAGCACGTCGGGCAATGACTGGATATTTAAAGCGCGGTGGTAAAATTTGGATAAGAATCTTTCCCGACAAACCAATAACTGTTAAAGGTAATGAAATACGCATGGGTGGGGGCAAGGGATCAGTTGATCATTTTGTAGCCCCAATTAGACCCGGAACAGTGATGTTTGAAATGGACGGGGTAGGAATAAATGATGCCAAAGAAGCTATGAGATTAGCAGCTCATAAATTACCAGTAAAAACTAATATTATCATTAAATAATTATGGCTAAACGACTTACATACAAAGAGGTGATTGGTAGGAAAGTAGAAGATGTTCAAAAACAACTAACCGAGTTAACTACAGAATTGCAAAGTTTACGTTTTAAAGTAGCGGCTACTGATTTAAAAGATGTGCGAAGTATAAGAAAAGCTAGACGGACCATTGCTTTACTGAAAACTTATCTGAATAATATATAATTATGCCAAACCAAACTACAATTAAAAATAGTATAGGTAGAACACTAGATGGGGTAGTGGTGGCTGCAGGTGCGATAAAAACTCGTACGGTGTTGGTTACTAGAAGCAAATTACACTCTAAATATGGACGTCGTTTTAAAACTAGTCGTCGTTATTTAGCACATGATGAACAAAATAAATACCAAGTTGGTGATAGAGTAGTAATTATTGAAACACGACCACTTTCTAAGAATAAGCGTTGGCGCATATTAAATAAGATAAATTAAATTTATGATTCAAAAACGTACCATGTTACACGTAGCCGATAATAGTGGGGCAAAAAAAGTCCAGTGTATTACTGTGCTTGGTGGTTATAAAAAAAGATATGGCAGAATTGGCGATATTATTATGGTAGCAGTTAAAGAGGCGGAACCTCATGGTTTGATTAAAAAAAGCGAAGTAGCGGCAGCAGTAATAGTGCGAACGCGAAAAGAATTGGGACGCAGTGATGGAACTTATGTTCGTTTTGATGATAATGCCGTAGTAATTGTTGATAAAAAAACTAAAGAGCCAAGAGGCAGTAGAATATTTGGACCAGTAGCTCGGGAATTAAGAAACAAAGGTTTTCAAAAAATTATTTCTTTAGCACCAGAGGTACTTTAAATATATGACTAAAAGATTTAAAAAAGGAGATACCGTAGAGGTTATAAGAGGTCGAGATCGTGGAAAAAGCGGAAAAATTACTCAAGTATTTAAGCAAGAGGATATGGTAGTAGTGGATGGAGTGAATATTCGTTTTAAACATTTACGGGCAAAGCGTCGAGGAGAAGTTGGTCAACGCGTTCAATTTGCAGCTCCGCTGGCTGCCGCTAAAGTGCAGCTGGTCTGCCCGCATTGTAGTAAAAGAACAAGGGTAGCTGTTGAGTTTAGTGATAATAAGCGCGTGCGTCTTTGTAAAAAATGTAAACAGGTAATTTAATTATGATTGATTTAAGACTAAAGAAAAAATATCAGAAAGAGGCAATTCCGGCTTTAATGAAGGAATTTGCTTATGCCAACGTTATGGCCGTGCCACGGGTTCTAAAAGTAACACTGAACGTTGGTTTGGGACGAGCGTTGACTGAGGCGAAAATTATTGAGGTAGCGACCAATACTTTATTGCGTATCACCGGCCAAAAACCAGTACAGCGTCGTGCTAAAAAATCAATATCTAATTTTAAAATTAGGCAAGGAATGGTTATTGGTTTGCAAGTAACCTTGCGGGGGAATCGGATGTATGAATTTTTAGATAAATTGATAAATGTAAGTCTGCCGCGGGTACGTGATTTTCGTGGTGTTTCACTAAAGAATTTAGATGGGTGCGGCAATTTAAATATCGGCTTTAAAGAGCACATTGTTTTTCCCGAAATTAAAAGCGACGAAGTGGAAAGTTTACATGGTTTGGAAATAGCAATTTCAACTTCAGCTAAAAATAATCAAGCAGGTCGAAGATTATTTGAATTATTAGGATTACCATTTGCCAAAGCAGAATAATATGTCTACAACATCACAAGAAGTAAGTGCAGCTAGATCACGAGTTAACCCGAAATACTCAACGCGAATTGTTAGACGCTGTTGGCGATGCGGCCGACGTCGTGGCTATATGAGAGATTTTGATTTATGTCG
This sequence comes from Patescibacteria group bacterium, assembly GCA_041648575.1. Lineage (GTDB taxonomy): Bacteria > Patescibacteriota > Patescibacteriia > Veblenbacterales > UBA10138 > JBAZOT01. Next base: position 27,671 of record JBAZOT010000011.1, read on the forward strand.
AATTTGTTTTAGAGAATTAGCTTCCAACAACGAATTACCAGGCGTGCGTAAGGCAAGTTGGTAATAATTAGTGAATACTATTAATTAAATTTATGACAGATCCTATTAGTGACATGTTAACTAGAATTAGAAACGGCTTAGCCGCTGGAAAAAGCGAAGTTGTTATTCCTTTTTCTACTATTAAACATAGATTGGTAGAAATTTTAATTAAGGAAAAATATTTAACTAGCGTAGAAGAAGTAACGACACCTTGGCGCAGTTTAATGGTAAGACTTAAATATGAAGCAGATGACAAGCCAGCAATACGCCATATAAAAAGAATTAGCACTCCTGGCAATCGATTTTATGTTTCTAAAGATAAATTACCACAAGTGTTATCAGGTTTAGGTATTGCTTTAATTTCTACATCTCAAGGATTAATGACTAATAAGGAAGCCCACCGTAAAAACATTGGCGGTGAAGTAATTTGTGAAGTATATTAATTTTATGTCTCGATTAGGAAAATTATTAATCGCCGTTCCCAAAGAAGTTCAAGTAAAAATTGAACCAGGTTGGGTAGTGGTAAAAGGTCCCAAAGGAGAGATGAGTCAGGTGGTACCGTTACAGGCTAAAGTTGAATTATTAGGTGATCAATTAAAAGTTTCTGTAAATAATCCCGAGATTAAAAAAAATAAAGCCTATTGGGGTTTAACTAGGCAATTACTGGCTAATGCAGTGGCTGGAGTAACTGATGGATTTGTTAAACAGTTGGAAATTCATGGCATTGGTTATCGCGCGCAAGTAGACGGCAAAAATTTAGTGCTTAATGTTGGTTATTCACATCCGGTAAATTTTGCTATATCCGATGACATTGCTATTAAAGTGGAAAAGAATACCATTACTGTTTCTGGGGTATCAAAACAATTAGTAGGCGAAATCGCGGCTAATATTAGAGCTATTAAACCACCAGAGCCTTATAAAGGCAAAGGAATAAAGTATAGTAATGAGATTGTTCGTCGCAAAGCAGGTAAACTAGCCAAAGCCGCTGGTGTAAAGTAATAAATAATTTTATGTCTAAAAAAAGTCAACAACAAAGAAAACAGCAACGGCAAGCAAGGATCAGGATTAAAATTAAAGGCACAGCCAGTCGCCCACGTTTGGCAGTATTTCGTAGTTTAAAATCAATGATTTGCCAATTGATTAATGACGATAATGGTAGCACGTTAGTTTATTTAACTAGCGCTCAATTAGCTGCTAATAGCAAAAAGAAAGAAACGCCAGTTGAACAAGCTACAATCTTGGGTAAAAAAATGGCTACGGTCGCTAAAGAATTAGGAATTAGTGAAGTAGTTTTTGACCGCGGCGGTTTTCATTACCATGGTCGAATTCGAGCACTAGCTGAGGCAGCGCGTGCTAATGGTTTAAAATTTTAAAATATTTTTATGATACAAAATAATTCAAAAAGAAGGAATCGTGAATTTGGCCGGCGCCAAGACGAATTAGAGCAGAAGGTTATTGAAATTAGCCGAGTAACTCGGGTGATGGCAGGTGGCAAGCGTATGCGTTTTAGAGCTTTGGTAGTAGTGGGTGATGGTAAGGGAAAAATTGGCTTTGGCTTAGCTAAGGGCGCAGACGTAGCTTTGGCTGTGGCTAAAGCTACTAATAAAGCAAAAAAAGATATGGTAATTGTGCAAGTTGTTAAACAAACAATACCGCATCAAATTAAAGCAAAATACGGTAGCGCTTTAGTATTATTAAAACCGGCGCCTCTAGGCACTGGAGTAATTGCTGGTGGGCCAGTCAGAGTAGTTTTGGGAATAGCCGGTATACCAAATGTAGTAGCTAAAATGTTAGGATCGGCTAATAAAGTTAATAATGTAAAAGCTGTTTTTTTAGCATTAACTAGTTTTAAAACAAGAAAGTAGTATGACCATTAGTTTACATAATCTTAAAAGCCCAAAAGGAGCTAGAAAACCACGTAAGCGTTTAGGAAGAGGCAATGCTTCGGGGCATGGCACTTATTCAACGCGCGGCCAAAAAGGGCAACGGGCGCGTAGCGGCGGCCGCAAGGGTTTAATTCAGCTAGGCGTAAAGCATTTTATTATGCGGATGCCCAAACAACGTGGTTTTAAAAGCACAAAAGCAGCTAAAGAAGAAATTAATGTATCTGCTTTAAATCGTTTTGCTGATGATACTATAGTTGATATTGCCATGCTAAAGGCAGCTAGTTTGTGTAAAGGTAAAAAGATTAAAATTCTTGGCAATGGTAAATTATCTAAGCGTTTGCAGGTTCGTGTGCCAGTGTCGCGTGGAGCCAAAGCGACCATTGAATCAGCCGGTGGGGTTGTGGAAGTACAAGTAATAGATGAAAAAATTGAAAAGCCAAAGAAAAAATAATTTTTAACTTTGATTTTTGTATTTTACATTTTTTATGTGGAATAAATTAGTACAAATTTGGAAAACGCCGGACCTGCGAAATAAAATATTATTTGTGCTAGGGATGTTAGTAATCTTTCGTATTGTTGCCCATATTCCCATTCCTGGTGTAGATGCGGTAGCTTTGCGTGATTTTTTTTCATCTAACCAAGTATTGGGATTACTTAATATTTTCTCTGGTGGAGCGTTAGAAAATTTTTCTATAGTAATGTTAGGTGTGGCGCCTTATATTACGGCGTCAATTATTATGCAGTTGTTAACTATGATAGTGCCGCGGTTGGAAGAATTATCAAAAGAAGGCGAATATGGACAACAAAAAATAAATCAATATACCAGATTACTTACCATTCCTTTAGCTGTTTTGCAGGCTTATGGTTTTATTGCAATTTTAAGCGGTCAAGCCGGAGCTAGAATTATGGGTGAATTAGGAACCTGGCAATTAGTTACCAGTATAATTACCGTTACCGCTGGTACAGTTTTTTTAATGTGGATTGGCGAATTGATTTCTGAACGAAAAATTGGTAACGGCATTAGTTTATTGATTTTTGCCGGTATAGTAGCGGGACTTCCCCAGGTTGTTAGACAGACTGTAGCCACTTTTGACCCGTCACAATTATTTATGATAATTGGTTTTATTGTTATTGCTTTGATTACTGTAGTAGGTGTGGTGGTAGTAACTGAAGCGCAACGTAATATCCCCATTACCTATGCCCGTATGGTTAGAGGAAATCGGATGTATGGCGGGGCAAATACTTTTTTACCTTTGCGTTTATTGCAAGCAGGTGTTATTCCGATAATTTTTGCTATTTCGTTAATTATATTTCCTCCAATGATTGCTCAGTTTTTCTTGCGCTCCGAAGCTGCTTGGTTAGTAAAAATTGCGGAATTTACAATTAATTTGTTTCAAAATCAATTATTTTACGGCATTGCGTATTTTATTTTAGTTTTTGCTTTTACTTATTTTTATACAGCAGTTATTTTTCACCCTCAGCAAATTGCAGAGAACCTGCAAAAGCAAGGTGGTTTTATTCCTGGTATTAGACCAGGACGAAATACTTCGGAGTATCTTGGTTCCACTATGAATAAAATAGTTTTTGCCGGAGCTTTATTCTTGGGTTTAATTGCCATATTACCATTGGTTATGCAATTGTTTACTGGTACTCAAGCCCTGGTAATTGGTGGTACTTCGCTGTTAATCGTAGTATCAGTGGTAATTGAAACTGTCAGGCAAATCAACGCGCAACTAGTAATGCGTGATTACGACGAGTTGTAATTTCAATTAAAAAGTTATAAAAAGAATATTGTTACTACTTATTTTATTAGTAAGCAGTTTTATTTTTCCCAAAAATCAGGTAAAATAACAATGTATTTTATATGAAGAATAATGAGTTTATTTTTTTAGGGCCGCCGGGGAGTGGCAAAGGAACACAGGCAAAAACATTGGCTGTACTATTAGGCGTGTCGCATATTTCCACTGGCGATATTTTTCGTGATCAGATTTCCAAACAAACCGAATTGGGTATCAAAGCTAAAGCAGTATTGGACGCTGGTAATTTAATGCCTGATGATATTACTAATTCTTTAATTAGTGCCAGATTAAAACAACCTGATGCCATAAACGGTTTTATTTTAGATGGTTATCCTAGAAATTTAGCGCAAGCAGAATTTTTATTTACTTTAAAGCCAGAAACCAAAGTTATTAATATTGAATTGTCAGATAAAGAAGTGTTGTGTAGAGTGGCGGGGCGTAGATTATCTCGTAGCACTGGTGCTATTTATCATTTAGAATTTAATCTGCCCCCACCTGATCTGCCACTAGATGATTTGATACAACGACCTGACGAAACCGAAACAGTGGTGCAGGAACGATTGTCTATTTATTATCAACAAATCGAGCCGTTAAAATTGTTTTATCAGCAAAAAGGTAAGTTACTAACAGTTGATGGTAGTCCGTCTATAATCAAAGTAACAGAATCAATTGTTAAATTAATCAACGTATGAATTATCAAAAAAATGAAGCGGAAATAGAAATAATGCGGATAGGAGGCAGAATTTTAGCACAGGTTGTGGCAGAAATAGTAAAAGAAGTAAAACCTGGAGTCAGCACTTCACATCTTGATATGTTAGCGCGCCAAAGTTTAAAAGCGCATAATGCCAGCCCTTCTTTTTTAGGTTATCGAACTGGCAAATTTTCTTTTCCTGCCAGTTTATGCACCTCGGTCGACAATGCTGTAGTTCATGGTATTCCCTCGCCAGATTTTATTTTGCAGGAAGGGCAAATTATTGGTTTAGATTTAGGAGCTTGGTACAAAGGTTTATGCACTGATATGGCAGTTACCGTATCAGTTGGTAAAATATCAAAATCAGCTGGTAAGTTGATAAAAATAACGCGTGAAGCCTTAACCCAGGCAATTGTCCAAGTTCATGCTGGGGCCAGAGTTGGAGACATTGGTGAAGCAATTCAATCTTTGGCTGAAGCAGCTGGTTTTAATGTGGTTAGGGCATTAGTGGGGCATGGTGTAGGGCGAGCGGTGCATGAAGAGCCGCGCATTCCTAATTTTGGACAACGAGGCACTGGTTTTTTACTACAAGATGGAATGACAATTGCTATCGAACCAATGATAAATGCAGGTAAAAGCGAGGTAAAAGTATTACCCGATAATTGGACTGTAGTCACGGTGGATAACTCATTATCAGCGCATTTTGAACACACTGTGTTAGTAACTAAGCATGGTGCCGAGATTTTAACTATTATTGATTAATTAATGAAAATTTTGGCAATTGATTGGGGAGTAAATAAAACAGGGTTAGCGGTTGGCAGCACCGAAACCAAGTTGGCTTTACCTTTTAGTGTACTTAAACAAGCTAATCAATCTCAATTAATTCAACAATTAAAAAAAATTATTGACGATGAAGAAATAGAATTATTATTAGTTGGTGAACCTAAAACTATGGCTGGCGGTGAATCTCAACAAACCAGACTGTTGCATGATTTTGTTAATCAACTTAAGCTACAACTTGCAGTTAAAGTGGAATTAATGGATGAGCGGTTAACTACCAAGCGGTCTATGGCGCCCTCGCCTTTACCAACTCGCTCCAATGATGAGCTAGCAGCTATGTATTTATTGCAGGATTATTTAGATCGTTATAATTTGGTCTAGTTTATGTATATTTTTTGGGCAGTAGTAGCTTTGATTTTAAGTTTATTTTTTACCTGGTTAGCCAAAATTTGGGCACAGAAAAAACAATTATTAGATTATCCAAGTGAACGAAAATTACATCAGCAACCAACGCCCCTAGGGGGTGGCTGGGCGATTTTTTTAAGCTTCATTATTATAGTGTGGCTGGTAGCATTTTTTTC
>JBAZOT010000012.1:0-28680 GCA_041648575.1 Patescibacteria group bacterium
GACAACCCGAGCAGTTGCGAAAGCAGAAGTTAGTGATCCGACGATCCAATATAGGATGGTCGAAGCTCAACGGATAAAAGTTACTCCGGGGATAACAGGCTGATCGCGTCCAAGCGTCCACAGCGACGACGCGGTTTGGCACCTCGATGTCGGCTCATCGCATCCTGGGGGTGAAGAAGCTCCCAAGGGTTTGGCTGTTCGCCAATTAAAGCGGTACGCGAGCTGGGTTCAGAACGTCGTGAGACAGTTCGGTCTCCTATCTGTCGCGGGCGCTCGAAATTTGAGAAGGCTCTTCCCTAGTACGAGAGGACCGGGAAGAACGAACCTCTAGTGTACCAGTTGTCCTACCAAGGGCATAGCTGGGTAGCTACGTTCGGCACGGATAAACGCTGAAAGCATATAAGTGTGAAGCCGTCTTCAAGATTAGATTTCGTTATTAAGCTCCCCAGAGATTATGGGGTTGATAGGTGGTAGGTGTAAGATCTGTAAAGATTTAAGCCAAGCCATACTAATCAGCTGAATGTTTAACCACAAGAACGAATCATTAAATTTACCCATGTTTATAAATACAAATAAAAAACGAGAAGGATTACAATTAGCATTATTACTTATTATTTTGTCGATGGTTATTGGTTTGATATTCTATCTAACACCATCGACCATAGCAGGCATTTAATTTGTTATAAACAAAAAAATCAGCAGTTATGTCTTGGTGATCCAAGCCGAGGGGAAACACCTCTTCCCATCCCGAACAGAGCAGTTAAGCCCTCGAGCGCCAATGATACTCGGACATTAGTCCGCGGGAAAGTAGGCCATTGCCAAGACTTAATTGCTGATTTTTTGTTATTTAAGCACTCTTGTTTAAAGGCTCTTGACATTCTGTATTCTTTAATTTAAGATGTTAAATAAGTAAAATTAACAGAAAATCAATAAAACAATAAAATAAAGGAGAAATCACATGAACTTTAACATAACCTTTTTATCTGCCCAAGCACAGGAAGAGTTTGGAGAAAAGTTTGATCCATTCAACCAAGCATATATTACTTATATTCCTTTCTTCACTTGGGAAGATGTCCAAAATCACGGCCGCCTCTATGAGAGAGAAATAGAGCAGCTTCACGCACCAGTTAATAGTGGATTTCAAACTGTACTGCAGCAACGTCGTGAATTTCTTCACAACCATCCCAGCGCTTTCCAGCTAGTGATTCATCTTTTGTTACAGGATGTCATCACTAAATATCCTTCTATTAAGAAGTACGGTTTCGATATGATGGTATGGTTCTTTGCGACAGATAGGGTGAATTTATTAAATGGCATAGACGGCGTCTATGACATTTATCCTCGGGAAAGCGAAGGTTCACAAGAGGCCATCCTAAAATATCCCTTTCCGGGTGGACCACCTTGTTCGGTGAAAGCGGAGGTACATAGTGATGATCAAAGTACCTTCTTGGGCCTGTTGCAGTGTGCGATACCGATAAAGGTTATGGTGAGTGTACCTCTTGGTGAGGGTGATAGTATATTTATACGGTGGGCGAAAGCTATAAAGGGAAAAATAGAACAATATCCAAAAAGCAGGCCGTTAGTAGTAGATGACGATTCACGGCACACCTTTATTCAATTTGCCTTTAACAATTTACTACTTTGGTTTTGCCGGAGTAAGAATATTCCACTTCCTGGGTCGGTCACTGTGTCTGACGAGTATGAAGTGACCATCCCAGATGGCCGAGCAGTGCAGATAAAGGAAGTACCGCGTATTGAGATAACTAACTCTTAAACGGATCTTAATACAATACACTCCTATAAATAAAATAGGGGTGTTTTTATATTAGTTGAGGTGCAAAATTAGACTGTAATCATTGTACCTCGTTTATTTATTTATGATAGACTAGTGGTATGCGCTATTATGCCGATTTACATATTCATTCTAAATATTCCCGTGCTTGTTCGCCGCAACTAACGCTGGAAAATATTGATTTGTGGTGCCGAATTAAAGGTATAAGCATAGTAAGCTGTGCAGATTTTACACACCCTAAATGGTTTGTGGAAATTAAAGAAAAGTTAGAGCCAGAAGGCAATGGTTTGTATCGCCTAAAGTCAAATCTTCGCCTTAAAGATTTACGTTTTAAAGAGAAAAAATTAGCTGACGTGCATTTTATTGTTGGCACCGAAGTAGCTTGTATTTATTCACATACTGGCGCTACTAGGCGTGTGCACCATTGCCTATATGCGCCATCAATTGAAGTTGCAGAAAAAATAAATAAAAAATTAACAACCAGAGGTTGTAAATTAGGTGGTGATGGACGGCCAATTTTGGGTTTATCTTCGCAAAAGTTATTGGAAATAATATTGGAGACTGATGCCAAGAGCGTTTTAATACCGGCTCATATTTGGACACCTTGGTTTGCCATATTTGGTTCTAAATCCGGTTATGATAATGTGCAACAATGTTTTGAAAATTTAACAAAACATATTTTTGCTTTAGAAACAGGCCTTTCGTCTGATCCGGCTATGAATTGGCGTTTGCGATCCCTTGATAAAGTGGCGTTGGTATCTCATTCAGATGCTCATTCGTTACCCAATATTGGTCGTGAAGCGGATATTTTTGAAGGAAGCGAATTATCTTATGATAATATTATCCAAGCCCTTAAAAAAGGTAGCCCTCAAGCATTAGCAGTTGGTGAAGATAAATTATTGTCATTAAGACTTGCTGGCACTATAGAATTTTTTCCTGATGAAGGACGTTATCATTTTGATGGCCATCGTGATTGTAAAATAAGTCTTAATCCCGTTGATACGGTAAAACACAAAAAAATGTGTCCAGTTTGTGGACGTGAGTTAACAATAGGCGTTTTGTATAGAGTTAATGAATTAGCAGATCGCAAGCCTGATTTTAAACCCAAAGGCGCATTACCATTTATTAGTTTGATTGAGTTAGATAAAGTAATCGCTCAAGCGCAAGGCGTTAAAGGTAGGCAAACCAAAGCAGTAGAAGCTGAGTATTGGAATTTAGTATCAGCTGGCGGTGGCGAATTACAAACTTTACTTGATACTCCAGCCAGTGAATTAACTAAAATTACCACGGCACGCGTAGTGGAGGCTATTCAGCGTTTGCATAGTGGCAAGGTATCAATCGAGCCGGGCTATGATGGGGTTTATGGAACTATTAAGCTATTTGATGACGAGGGAAAAGAACAACCTCAAGCGGTTTTATTTTGATTTAAAACAGTAAGTTCCTAGTAAACACAAAACCCCATCTCGTTTAACGAGATGGGGTTTTTAATTATCTAGAAAATCAGTACTACCTCTTCTTTTTCTTACCACCCTTTCTCTTAGCTGTCTTTTTTGCCGCTTTCTTTTTGGCCATAATCTCACCTCCCCTCTTATGGGAAAAAAATTTTCCTAGTTTATAGATGATGAATAAATTTTTATTTTTATTAAATTATCCACTATCTTTATTATAAAGCAATATACAATAAATACAAGATCTAATTTGATTATAAAAAGAAGAGATAATTTTGTCAACAAAAAAATTACTTCATTTAAGTAATTAGTGTAAAATTTTCTAAAATTTTTATCTATCTTGGATTAAACTCAAAGATTTAGTTGCTAATTGTCAGCTTATAAAAAATAAACTATTGTTATCAAAATGATGTTAAATATACTTTGGTGGACCGTACCGGACTCGAACCGGTGACCCCTACATTGCAAATGTAGTGCTCTACCAACTGAGCTAACGGCCCATGGGTCACGGCGGGTGTAACTATTGACCCTTGGTAAATTAATTCTATTCAGCTAAGCCACGAAAGAAAGGGCTAAAAACAGCTTGCATTACTGGTTGCCAAAGATCAAACATTATACCAAAACCGAGGATAATAATTATAATACCGAGTATTTTAATAAATATTCTAGAACCTCCCTCGGTTCCTAGATGTTCTTCGGCCCAAGGTATTCTGCCAAAGTTGGTCATTATCCATTCACTTTTCCAAACTAGTAAAAAACCCGCAAAGGCGATTAATATTCCTAATATAAATTTCCCCCAAGTCATATTTTAATGAAAGTAAAGAGTTAGAGTAAGGGTTGTAGTCCCTCGATAAACTCGGGACATTCGACTCGTACGGCCCGCCATGAGCGAGGCTTTTAATTAAAGCCGAGTCGAATGGTGGACGGTATAGGATTCGAACCTATAACCCCTGCGATGTAAACGCAGTGCTCTTCCATTGAGCTAACCGTCCCTATCTCCTTTTCAATGTACATCGAACGGGGCAGGCGGGTGTAAACGAGACGCTCCCTGTCCCGCGTAGCGGGATAACCTCAGCCCGAGGCTGATGTGCCTTGGGCACCAACTGAGCTACGGTTCCTTAATTTCGGTAGGCCCCATCGACGTGACAAGTTAGTAACCAGTTGCTCGCCCCGTAGAGTCGAGTGAAACGAGACTTCTTCGGGGAGCTACGCGTCCGACTGGTGTTGTATTTTAAAGATAGTTCTAACCCCAGTAGTAAAGCAAAGCTTACTACGGGGCACAGCGCATTTCACCCAGCCGTGGCGGGGCGAGAAAATTTTCCCAAATGAATGGCTCGTCGTGGCATTAGATTATTCTCTATAGTCTTTATTTATACTCGGAGAGTAATGCGTTGAGTTCTCCCGGGGTGGTACCTATCTCCTCCAGCCCGAATGATTTTATACCCTTCCTCTTTGCAGCTTGTGATTCCAGTATCTCCTGAAAATGCGTGACAGCAATAAATCTTTCTTGTCCATGGGATGACCTCGCTCTTTCTAGTAGTTCCTTTGCTTCTTCTTTGTCGCCTTGAAGAATTAACTCATCTAGTTCTTCACGACTTGTACCAATTTTTTGAAGGTCTTCTGGAGTAAGGTCAGCGTCGATAAAATAACCCTCAACTTCAAAAACAGCGTTTGTACGATTCTGGCCAGAACTAACCCTAGCTTTTTCTAAAAATGCTTTAGCTCTTTCAAGCTTTTCTTCTAGAGATAATTCTTTTTCAAACTGTGATTCTTTATTCATAAAATTAGTTTTTTAGTAGATTAATGATTAATTGTAAGTATTGCGCGGCTCTGCCGCAATTTCCTCAATGGTGCGGACGAGAGGACTTGAACCTCCACGGGGTTGCCCCCACAGGCACCTCAAGCCTGCGCGTATACCAATTCCGCCACGTCCGCAGATTCAGTAAGAGTAAGAGGATTGAGTAAGAGGATAAGGCGCATCTAATAACTCTCTACTCTTACGCTAGCTCTTACTTATCGCTGTCTTTTCTTTAAGCTTCTTTTTGTAGGTGCGCAAATAAGGAAGTTGAGCTTTTTTGGTTTTATATTCTTTAACTAGTTCAATATTAGTGATGGTGGGCAAGTGCAGTGGAAAAATTTTTTCAACCCCCACACCGTTAGAAATTTTTCTAACAGTAATAGTTGCGCCCGTTCCTTTGCCACCACGACGACCAATAACCATTCCTTCGAAAATTTGAACTCGCTCTTTTTCTTCTCCCTTGGCAGTTAATTCTTTGATTTTTTGATGTATCCTTATTAATTGACCAGATTTTATTTCGGTTAAATCTTTAATTGAAGTTAGTTTAGGTTGTATCATAATAATGTTGTTTAATTAATACTGATAAAGTTAATCCCTAGCTATAAGCCCACTGCTTATGTTTGGGGCTAGATTAGAATAACAACTTTTGTATTTTTAGTCAAGGTCATTAATATATACATATGGGGTTTATGATTTTATTTTTTTCTTGATAAATGAATATAGTTTATTAAACCCCTGTTGTATAGTCAGCTTGGTAGTGTCAAGGATAAAATCATATTGTGATTTGTTCAGGAAATTAATGCCATAGTATTTTTTGTACCGTTTATTATCTGATTTAGTTCTATTTTTATGACTTTGTTCCACTTTTTTTACAGTAGTTAAATGGCGACCTTCATTTCGTCCTTCTTTATCTTTTTGTAGTTGAGAAAATACACGCGCCGCGCCAATTTTCGGATTAACAGTTATAAATAATTTAAGCGATGAGGGAATTATATAGAAAGCAATACGACCATCAAAGATAATATTATTAAATTTTTTGCTTAATTTTTTAATATATCCATCCACTTCTTTATCAGTCCAATTTTCTTTTTCTCCTAATTTATTTAATTCCTCTATTGTCATGTTGTGTCGTCTAGCTATTTCGCGACGCAAATGTCCAACATCAAATAATTTCCAACCAAGTTTTTTAGCTAGAAGTTTAGCTTGAGTGCTTTTACCCGAGCCGGGTGTTCCTGAAATAGTAATAATCATAGGTTAATGTAAAGTTTCAAGATATAGGTTTAATTCATCGGGTAAAGGAGAAGAGAATTTTTGTTGATTACCGTCTAAATCAGTAAATTCTAAATATGAAGCGTGTAAAAATAATCTACCTATTTTTTTATTAGTTTGAATTTTGGTTGGTTTATAAATTTTATCACCAACCAATGGATAACCAAAAGCAGCCAAGTGTGCCCTTATTTGGTGTGTACGCCCAGTGATAATTTGAATTTTAAGCAAAGTCGTGTGGGTAAATTTTTGCATTACTTCAAATTTAGTTATCGCTGGTTCGCCTTCCCCACCTTTGGGTCGGGCTGCTATTTTACCGTGTTTAGTTCGAGATCGTCCTAGGGGGAAATCAATAATCCCACTGGGTAGTTGTACTTGTCCGTTAACTAAACCAGTATATTCTTTGTGAATCAGATGATTTTTGAATTGTCGTTTTAAGTGTTCAAACATGGCTGGAGTTATAGCTACTATTATTAATCCCGAAACATCGCGGTCTAATCTATGTACTATACCAGGACGCAACGGATCTTCGCCAAGATTTTTAATTTTTGGGAATTTTACAATTAATCCATCAACCAAAGTTGGCTCATTTACCCCCGGGGCTGGATGCACTACTAGACCTTCTGGTTTGTTTATAATTAAGAAATCTGGCGTTTCCTTAATTATTTCCAAAGGTATTTTGGTGGTCGGGATTACTGATATTGGTTTAGGTTCAGAAAAATTTAGTGAAATTATATCACCATTTTTTAAAAAATGGTGAACGGTTACTTTTTTCTTATTTACCAGAATTTTTCCCTGTTTAATTGTTTGCTGAATAAAACTACGGGAAAATTTTTCCAAATTCGCAACTAGAAATTTATCTAATCTAGTGGCAGTTGTAAGTTGTGAAACTATAATTTGCTGTTTCATATTAGTTTTTTTAAAAAAATCAGTGCTTGTTTAGGGGTAGCAACCTTTTTTGATAATTGTGCCTCAGTTAGTTTCTTTAATAATAGGCCAATTTGCGGTCCTGGTTTAAGTTTTAATGATTTCATAATTTGATTGCCATCAAGCAATAATTTTAATTCACCTTTTTTTGTTAGTAATGATTTAAGTTGTTTTAATCTTTTACGTAAGATAATTATGCGGTCAAATAGTTTTCGACCGTCAGCTGGCAAGGTGGCCCAAGAATCTGCAAAAATAACTTGCTGCAAAGCCAAACCCCAGGCTTGATTTTTATAAAAATAACGATACAGTGTTCCTGGTTTGAATTCAGATGGGTGTCCGTGAACCAACAGCATATGTTTAGCCACTAACCATTCTACCAAATCAGGATCAATTTTATTTCCAGTTGCCTCAACATAGCTGGTTAATTTTAAACGACTAATAATATTAGGAATTAATTCAGCTCCTTTAATATCATGTTCCGGAGTTTTTATTATTTTGACTCCATGAGATTTTGGTGTTTGCAAGGTTAATGGTTTACCAATATCGTGTAGTACCGTAGCTAGCAATACATTTAGTCCCGGTGACTGCTTAGGAAAAAAAGATTGCCAACGTTGGCTAGTAAACGCTTTTAGAGCCAGTAAGGTGTGTTCATATACATTGCCCTCGCTGTGAAATTCTTTAGCTTGGGGAATTTTATGTATAGCCCAAATTTCGGGTATTAATGATTTGAAAAATCCGGTTTTGTCCCATAGTTCAAAAGCTAACGGTGGATTGAATTTTAACGACTTTAAAAATTCACGAGCAATAATTTCTCGTGGAATAACCCAGTTGCTGGCTTGTTTGGCTAATACTGCTTTGGTTAACAATTGCCAAATTACCTGTTTGGTTTTAGGTTCAATAGAAAAATTAAGCTGACAGGAGAATCTAATAGCCCGAAGCAGGCGCGAATAATCTTCTTGAAAACGCAATCCAGGCGTACCGACAGTTCTAATTATTTTGTTATTTAAATCTTTTTGACCAGAAACAAGATCGATAATGATATTATTTACTAAATCAAAAGCCATGGAGTTAATGGTGAAATCACGCCGTTTTAGATCTTGTTCAATAGTAACTTGGCTGGAAGTTTTTATTTTCACATCTCGGTAGCGCCCGGTGCCGAAAGCATGATCTAGCCGCGGTAAAGCAATATCCAAAGCTTCACCCTGCCAATTGGGCGGAGTGAATTTATAAACGCCAAATTTTTTACCAACCAAAACGACCTTACCCATTTTTTGTAAAGATTTTTCCAATTGTCTGCCACTAATACCAGCCACTACTAAGTCGTAATCTTTGGTTGGGCGTTTTAATAAAATATCGCGCACTGCACCGCCGACTAAATAAATATTAGCTTGAGGATGTTGGGATTTTAAGCCATTAGTTAGTCGTTTGATAAGCGGTGGTAGCTGATTTTTATTAAAGGTAGCCATAGCTATACTATACCATTCATTTTCTATTTAGTAATTTATTAATAACAAAACCGCCTCAATATATTTGGGCGGTTTTGTTTTAATTTAGTTTAATCTTTTTTTGATATCTCTCGTTCAATCACATCAAGCCATCTAGACGCTCGCTCTTTGCCACCCAAGCCAAAAGCCAATCCGCCAGCCAAGGCCAGCATAGCCACTAGGCCTGTAAACAGAATTTCAATTAAGCTGGTGGCAACACCTAGTTGAATTAAGGCCGCCATTAAGGTGAAAATAATAATTGCCCATTTAGACAGCGCTGCTAATGGTTTTACCGCAGAAGTAGGAGCTTTAGAAACTTTAATACCTTTTTCTACCACATTGTAAACGAACTGTGCCACAATCAAACCAACTGTTAGTATAATTACGGCAATTAGAACATTGGGTATATAAAGCGCTACTGCGTTCAAGAAACTGGTGATTTGTGACCATTGTAGAATATCGGCTACAGCTATTAGAATAACTACTATAAAAAACCATTTAACTAACCAACCAAAAATACCAGATAAAGATATAGGTAAGCCGGCATTTTCCGCTTTTTGTGTAAGGCCGGTTTTAGCCAAGAGATCATCTAATTTTGCCAAAGAAATAATCTTGGCAGCTAATTTGCCTAAAGCAGCGGCAATTAACAATCCTACGACCAGGACGATTAAGGCGCTTAATAATTCAGGCAAAAAATCTGTAAATTGAGTCCACATATTTTGAAATGAGTAGACAATTGTTTGTGCCCACATATTGCCCCCTTTCTTAAGGTTTAATAATAAACATAGTTATTGTAGCACAATTTTAATAAAAAATCAACTATAATTTAAATAAATCATAGCAATTTTTTATAAATTTTCTGGTGGGCGGCACAGGAGTTGAACCTGTGACCTCAACAATGTCAATGTTGCGCTCTAACCAACTGAGCTAGCCGCCCCCAAGATTTAAAATAATGGTGGATGCGCCTGGACTCGAACCAGGGACCTGGCGCTTATAAGACGCCTGCTCTAACCAACTGAGCTACGCATCCATATTTAAAAATAATTCATTATTAACCGTGATCGTCCTGGGCTCGAATCCCGATTGATATCGGGACGCTTATATAACGTTTAGGGTGGAAACTGCTTGTCCGCCGAAGTCCGCCGCGTCGGACGAAGGTGGAAGCTACGCATCCTGACAATGATTAAGATACAGAAGTTTTGACTAGATCTGCTTTATTATAATAAAACAAGATGATCTTGTCATCAACCCTAATTAATTAGTTTATTGATTAAGTGATTGTGGTAATATTTGTCTTAAATATTCAATCACCATTTTTTCTGCTTCTAACAAGGTTTTATTTTTTAGACAAGCTTGAGAGTTAAGCCGGTCGCCGGAAGGGTTGAAGGGTTTTAATAAATCTGCAGCATTGCGTCCAGGATTAGTTTGAACTAGTAGGCAAGTTTCGCCAGGTTTTTTTTCATAAAATAGAACAATTACTCCGGCCTCGGGCGTGGTGGTAACTAACTCATCAATTATCCCTGGCAGATCTTCTTCGCTAGCTCCGCTTTTTATAAAATCATCTGGCTGTAATAGCAACCAAACCAGGCGGCGCGAAGAATCACTTTTTAATCTAGCCAAAGCTCTACCCCATAATCTTAACATGGGTAAAGTTTTGGTACGGTATAAATGAGTAACAATTTCTTCTCGCCTGGCCCCTAGTCCAATTAATTCTGCGGCATGCGATAAAGTTTCTGGGGTAACGGTAGAAGTTTTAAAACTCTTGGTAGCTGACGATAAACCGGTATATAAATTAGTGGCAATATCGGCAGTAATATGATTAAGATGCAAATTTTTTAATAAACGAAAGACAATTTCAGCAGTAGAAGCAGTGTTAAAGTCTACAATATTAAGTTGGCCAAAGTGTTCATTGGCAGTATTATGATCAATATTTATAATTGTGGTTTGATAAAAAAAGTCAGTGTTATTATGGTAAATCTCCCCTAGCGATTCTAAATCAGGTGAGTCCAACACTATAATAATATCGTACATGAAATTAGTTGAACGGGTAGTAAGATCCGAAGCAGTAAAAGTACCGCTTTTGGGTGTTAAATAAATATGTAGACGATTATTCTCTACGCTATAACTTAAATCTTCCAGTTTGTTAGTAGATAAATCCAAAGAAACAATAAATTTTCTTAAACTGGCCAATTGGTTTTTGATTTGTTTAACATTCGGTAAAAAACGGTAAATACCTGGTAATTGCCAATTACTTACCACCACATCTACTTGTTTGCCTTGCTGTTCCAAAAAACTGGCCAAGGCTAAACTAGAGCCCAAAGCATCACCGCTTCTAGAAGGAGAAAAAGTGATTAAAATGTGCTTGGATTTATTAATAATTTCCAATAATTGCTGTTCTATAGTTAAAGCCATAAAAAAGATAATCAATGTACCTTATCTGAAGTCCTGATTTTTGTCAAGGGTAAATGATTAAGTATTTAAGTACATCAATTATTGACTTATCTGTCAATGCCACGTATAATAAAGCAAGTCTTTAAACTATAAATAAAGGCCATTTGTGGTTCCTATTAAATAATCAATATGAATATTACAGAACTTGCCAGACGCTTAAAAATTCCTACCCAGCAGCTTAGAGAAGAATTACCTAAGCTGGGTTTTGATATTGGATTTAGAGCAATAAAGATTGATGATCGGGCGGCGCAAAAAGTTATCAAGTTGTGGTCAGAAAGAAGGGTTGGGCAAATCCAGAATCAATATGTGGTAGTTGAAAAAAAATTAGGAGTTACTGAATCGGGTAAAGCTAAAGAAGTGGCTATTCCTAAAATATTAACCACCCGGGAATTTGCTGATTTGCTGGGTCTGCCAGTAACCACAGTTATTGGTGAGTTATTTAAAAATGGAGTAATGGCTTCAATTAATGAGCGCATAGATTTTGAAACAGCCTCGATTATTGCTCAAGATTTGGGATATATTACTCAGTTATTAGATGAACAAGTTAAAGAGCTTAGGGCAGAAAGTACCCAAGCTGCGGATTTGGATGAAATTTTAAAAGCTGATTTAGATCAGCAAGTTAGCTGTCCGCCGGTAGTGGTGGTAATGGGACACGTGGATCATGGTAAAACTAAGTTATTGGATGCTATTAGAGAAACCAATGTGGTAGATCAGGAAAGTGGCGCCATTACTCAGCACATTGGTGCTTATCAAGTTGAGGTGTGGCCAAAGGACACACCGAAATCCCGAGGCGGCGAAGCCGACCGAGGGATCCTTCGACAGGCTCAGGATGATCAGGCTCACCGAGCTCGCCTGATCACTTTTTTAGACACCCCAGGTCACGAAGCATTTTCAGCCATGCGTTCTCGCGGTGGTAGATTAGCTGATATTGCAATTATTGTTATTGCCGCTGACGATGGTATTCAGCCACAGACTTTAGAGGCGTTAGAGATTGCTCAGAAAGAAAATTTACCTTTTTTAATTGCTATTAATAAGATTGATAAACCAGAGGCAGATATAGATAAACTTAAAAAAAGTTTAGCCGAATTGAATTTATTGCCAGAAGATTGGGGCGGTAAAACAATTTGTGTGCCGATTTCTGCTAAAAAGAAAATGGGTTTAAATGATTTATTGGATATGGTATTATTGTTGGCTGACTTAGAAAAAGTTAGTGCCAATTCCAATCGGGCCGCTGTGGGAACTATTATTGAGGCGCACGTAGATAAAGGTGAAGGTCCGGTAGCTACAGCTCTGGTGCAAGCCGGTATTTTAAAACGTGGTGATTATGTAGTGGCCGGACAAGCTGCTGGTAAGGTAAAAGCCATGAAGAATTTTTTAGGAAAAGATATAACTGAAGCTAGCCCAGCAACTCCAGTTAAAATTTTAGGATTAAAAGCCTCACCAGTGGTGGGTGATGTTTTTAAGGTTGTACACGAAGCTGAAGCCCGAGATATAATACGCAAAGCATCAACCTATACTCGAGCAACTAGTTTACCGACTATAGTTACTGAGTCAACCGAAGGCGAACAAAAAGAGAACCACACCCCCTCCCTGCCAGTAATTATTAAAACAGATGTTTTAGGATCACGAGAAGCCATTATTTCTTCTTTAAAAAAAATATCAACTCCCGATGTCCAGGCGGTAGTAATTAAAGCGGGTTTGGGTAATATTAATGAAACTGATATTAATACTGCTGAATCTTCAGGAGCTATTGTTTTGGGTTTTCATGTACAGATTTTGCCGCCGGCCCAGGCTTTGGCTAAAGATAAACAAGTTTTTGCCATGAATTATCAGGTTATTTATGATTTGTTAGATGAAGTTAAAAAAAGACTTGATACTCTGCTTAAACCAGAACTAGTTAGATCGCAAATTGGACAAGGTAAAGTTCTAGCTATTTTTAAACGAGGCAAAAAAGATACTATTGTGGGCGTAAGGGTATTAAAAGGAAGTATTAAAGCGGGTACTAAAATCAAATTAATGCGAGATAATATCCCTACGGAAGCAATGATTGAAGAAATTAGATTAGGTAAAGAAATAATTACCGAAGTAACCGAAGGAGCAGAGTGTGGCTTAAAGTTAAAAGGACAAATAGCAATTGACATTGGCGATAATTTGGAAATCTACCATGAAGAAATCCGCCGTCAGCATGTTTCCTGAAGAGCGGGCGCCTAGATCGCGACGTTTGTTTCAGCTTGATAGTTTATTACAACATGAACTAGGTATTTTATTTAAAAAAATAGTAGAAACCCCGGCCGACGTTTTAGTTTCTATTGGGCAGATTAGAGTAACGGCAGATTTAGAGCAGGCTCAAGTAAAAATTAGTGTATTGCCATTTGAGCGCGGGAAAGAAATTTTAAAGTTATTAGAACAAGTACGGCCAGAAATGCAGCAGGTACTTAATGGCCGACTAAAGACTTATCGTGTACCTAAAATACGTTTTGTTCTAGATAATACAGAAGAGCAGGCTGGGCGCATAGAACATCTACTTGACAGTTTAAGCAAGTAGTATTAAGATTCCTGGTTACTTATGATAACCAGTTTTGATATACAAAAATTACAGTCAGTTTTGGCTGGGGCGCAGAAAATATTAATTACCAGTCACAAAAACTGTGGCGACGCTACTGGCTCGGTTATTGCTACAATGTTGGCACTTAAAGCCCAAGGTAAAGCAGTAACCATGTTTTTGCCGGCAGCTGTGCCGACAACTTTTAGATTTTTGCCCTACAGCGAGTCTATTGTTTATCATCCAGAAGAAATTAATTTAGCAGATTTTGATTTGTTATTTTGTGTAGATGCTGCAGAAATCGCCATGACTGGTTTGGCAGAGCAATGGGAACAGCGGCCCATAAATTTGGCCACCATTAATTTGGATCATCATCATACTAACCCAGGTTATGGTGATATAAATATTGTTTATAAACAAGCTTCGGCTACGACCATTATACTTTATGATTGGTTTAAACAAGCGGAGATTCCAATTACACAAGAGATGGCAACCTGTTTATTAACTGGGGTTCTAACCGATACTGGTAGTTTTTCTAATCCGGGCACAACCGCTGAATCATTGCAAGCAGCCGCCGAGATGTTGCTTAAGGGTGCCAGAGTAAGTAAAATTTTTGAGCAAATAATACGCAACAAATCAATTAATGATTTAAAACTATGGGGACGGGCTTTAGAGCGTTTGCATGTTAACGACGAGTTGGGTTTGGTAACTACGGTAATTACTCAGCTAGATATGGATGAGCTAAATGTAGATAACGAGGCATTGGAAGGAATAGCTAATTTTTTAAATGATTTGTCTGGTTTTAAAGCTACGCTGGTATTAAAAGAACAGGCTGATGGTACAATTAAAGGAAGTCTGCGTACTACCCGTGATGACATTGATGTGGCAGAGTTAGCCAAACTATTTGGCGGTGGCGGGCATCAAAAAGCCGCTGGGTTTACTATCGCTGGAAAATTTAAACAAATCGACAATGGATGGGAGGTAGTAAAAGAATAACCCTGACTCCAATTAAGAGATGGTTGTTTTTATGTCCAGCTGGACATAAAAACAACCATAGGAAGTATTGATTCTTTATTATTTTATTAGTTGGTGTGGGAGATGGAGGAAGTTACGGGCGTAGAATATATTCACCCAAGGTTTTAATTTGAGCCTTTGACAGAGTTCTGTTAGTGGTTTATAGGCGTTAGCTCGACTGATCCATACACTCTGTTGCAGTTTTATAAAATCACCTTGTCGTAATAACCATCGTAGTTGTCGCCGAGCATTATTTACACTCTGGGGCACATCAAAAATAACTACCGTAAACCATCCACCGCTTAACATCGGTGCGTTTCGGAGTTGTGTCGCTAACGTCGCCTGCTGTCCTTTGGCAGTGAGGGTAACTAAAAGTCGTTTGCCTAATTTTTCTGCTTTAATATAGCCACGCTGCCGTAAACGCTTTAACACGAGTTTAGCTTCCCGCTCATTTTGCAATCGTTTAAGTTGGTGTACGTAGGCATGACCGCCATGTAAGTAGGCGCTCCCGTTAAACTTGAGATCATGGGATAGATTATAGAAATCAATCGCTCCCTTACCAGCGACCGTTAGGATATGAAGCAATATTTTGGTGAGTGGTTTTGCAGTAGACATATATTGAAAGTCTATATTATTATTGTGTTATTATTATAGCTTAGCAGTCTATTATTTGTCTAGCTAGACAATAAAATGACCAATGATGATAATCGATTGGTGCAATATTAATATAAAGTTGACTAGTTAGATATATTTGGTGGCGGTGGACACCAAAAAGCCGCGGGATTTACAGTTCAAGGCAGATTAGTCCCTAGTGGTGATGGTTGGCGAATTGAGACAAATTAAAGAAACCGTGCGTAAGTCTGGCACGGTTTCGTGTTCGCCTACTTGTTTGTTCGTTTATGCAAGTGAGACATAATAGTAAGTATAATGATAGCATCCAGTATGGATACTATAATGAAACATACTCCTGTCCATAGCCGCTCACTTTTTATTATATAACCCAGGGGATCAAGATTGGGCTGAACGACAAATTTTACACCAATTACTGCAGTAATGAGGACAGTTATTAGGAGGATCAGGATAAAGATCAGAAACTCCTTTTTTGTGGTGACTGTCTCCTGGATGTTCAGGTTGGTGATGGTGATACTCTTCCATAGTGTTTTTATTAGTGTTTTCATTGTTAATCTCCTATATTATTTTTTTGGTTTGTTTATTGTTAGTTTGATAGATTGTTCTTTTTTACCAACGTAAGATGAATTGCCCTAATACTATTTTCAATCCATTCTTATTAACGACAGCGTTACCTTTTATTTCCCAATCATGTGGTAAATAAATAATAAACCCCGGCGTTAATTGATTTTCCGATTTAATATTTTCATAACGCGCCACCACTTTTAACCAAGGTAATAGTTGATATATACTCAAGATTGAGTAATTAATAGTGTCTTTAGAGGTGATTGCTTCCGCCTCAAGTTGTAGAGATAAAGGATTAATTTGGCTTACCGTATTAACCCCTCCTGCGTAAACTGGACCAAAGCGCTGGCTTAATCCACATGATAGGAAATTACCAAAGGTATAGCGGAGCAAAGGATAAATATCCCATTTACCATCATCAAAAGTGTTGACGTTACCCAATAATCGTTCGCCACTGAAAGCACTTAATTTCCATTCCAAACTATCAATCGTACCAGCAATTTCTATGCCATTACTTCTAGCTACCAGAGGTTGGTCAATGGCTGAATAGAGAATGGTTGGATTTCTATCAATTCGGTAATAGTTAGTACCATGACCAAAGGGTGGTTCAAAACGGCCAGCACGGAGGTAATTTATACCCTCAAAAGGTTTTTTCCATTTTAGAGCCAATGTATGGATAATTTTTGGTGGGCCTTGAAAAGCAAGGAATGCTTTGATCTCTAGATTATCAGATAATGGTTTCTCTCCAATCAACCAGGCATGCTTTAACTGTAGTAACGATTTTCCGTTTTTAGGTATTTCTTGAACCCAGAAACCAAAGCCGCTGATAACTAATTTTTTGTCATTATCTTGAGCAGTGCTTATGCTAAGGTTTATTAATACTAAAGCTAGGATCAATAAATAGCGTTTCATATCTTTCTCCTTATATTGTTAAAATTGCAGTTTATGTTTTAGTTGTTTTTATCCACTATTGACAGTGAATAGGGTATCTTATATCATGATAAATGAGTGGTCAATAGCACCATTTGGTGATAAATAGCACCACAAATCTATGTATCAAGAAATATTAGAAAATTTAAACCTTTCTCCTAATGAAGCTAGAATTTATGAAGCTCTGGTTGAACACGGTGAATCCTCCATTAGTGATATAGCTTTATCAGCTCAAGTTCATAGGCGGAATGCTTATGATGCTATTCAACGGTTGATTAATAAGGGCTTGTGCTTTCAGATATTTTCTACCAAAGAGAATCGATTTAATGCGGTTGATCCAGATAAATTATTGGAGTTAGTTAATGAGAAAAGACAAAAAATTGAAAGTATTTTACCGTCTTTAAAACAGAAATTCAGCAAGCGTATAGCTCCGGAAGAAGCTTATATTTATCGTGGATTTGAAGGACAAAAAAATATCTGGCGCGATATACTTCGCGTGGGCGGTCAGATATTAAATATTGGCGCTAAGGCGCAATGGTTTGATCCAAAATTAGAAACCAGTCGCATAAGCTTTTTTAAGGAGGCCAATCGCCGCAAGATTAATTTTTTCTTGCTGTTTGATCACGAAATAAAAATACAAATGCCGGAGTTTCCTAAACAATATCCAGCAAAATTAGAATATCGTTTTCTGCCCCAAGAGTATTCTACTAATTCAGTAGCTAATATTTTTGGAGATTATTTAGTTACTTATACTGGAATCACTTTAGGAAAGATGAGCGAGAATACAGTATTTTTTATTATACATAGTAAAGAATTGGCTGAAAGTTACCGGAGTTGGTTTTGGTATATGTGGAAACAATCATCAGTAGACTAAATTGTTAGTAACATTTATACTAAATATATGAATCTTATACCAATGGTCGTGGAAAAGTCGCAAATGGGCGAGCGGGCCTATGATATTTATTCTCGACTGTTAAAAGAGAGAATAATTTTTTTAGGCGATCCAATTAATGATAATTTAGCTAATACTGTTATTGCCCAGTTATTGTTTTTAGAAAGTGAGGATCCTAAAAAAGATATCAAGTTATATATTAATTCCCCGGGCGGTATGGTTACATCGGGTATGGCAATTTACGATACCATGCAATATGTAAAATGCGATATTGTAACTATTTGCGTAGGCATTGCAGCTTCAATGGCAGCTATGTTGTTGGCTGCTGGCGCTAAGGGAAAACGTTTAATTTTGCCTAATGCTGAAGTTATGCTTCATCAAGTAATGGGTGGGGCAGAGGGCCAGGCCACGGATATTAAAATCCGCGCTCAGCATATTTTAAGAATTCATGAACGGTTAAATAAAATTTTAAGCAATAACACTGGCCAACCTTTAGCTAAAATTGAAAAAGATACGGACCGGGATTTTTTTATGACAGCAGAAGAGGCAAAAGCCTACGGCGTGGTGGATAAAATTATTAAGTCTCTAAAGTAGAATTTGGATACTTTTATTTGTCATCCTGAATTTATTTCAGGATCTTTTTTAGATTGACTAAAAAACGGTTTCTTGATAAGATATTGGCAAATAAAACTAAATAAAATAACTGTTTTTTAACAATTTAAAGGAGATTTACCATGCAAAGTTTTAAGGAACAATTAAGGCGGAAATGGAATGAAAGGAAATTTTTGTGCATTGGTTTAGATACTGAATTCAATAAAATTCCCCAGTTTATGCAGGGCCCACCAGGAAAGTCTATTTTAAACTTCAACCAGGTAATAGTTGAAGCAACCTCGGATTTAGCTGGTGCTTACAAGCTTAATACCGCCTTTTATGAGGCTTATGGATCAGAGGGAAATGAGGCTTTGCGCGATACCATTTTCTTTATTCGATCCAAAACAACAGTACCAGTGATATTGGATTATAAGCGTGGTGATATTGGTAATACCAATTTGGGTTACATTCAAGCGGCTTTTGATTATTTTAAAGCTGATGCAATAACTATTAATGGATATTTAGGTCAAGAAGCTGTTCAACCATTCTTAGATCAAAAAGACAAAGGTGTTATTGTATTATGTTTGACTTCAAATCCGGGAGCGGAGGAGTTTCAGTATCGTAAAATAGTTTGTAGCAATGATGAGTTCTACGAACTTATTGATGAAGTTACACACGGTAATATTATTAATGCCCATCATATTCAACAAGAATTAGGATGGAAAAGGATAACCGGTGAAGGTGATAGTGAAGAAAGGTTTTTAATTCCTTTTTATCAGTATGTAGCTTTACGAGTAGCTAGACACTGGAACCAGCACAATAACTGTTTGTTAGTTGCTGGCGCACCTCATGCCGGCGATATAAAGAAGTTACGTTTGTTGGTTCCTTATATGCCATTTTTAATACCTGGTGTTGGCGTTCAGCAAAAAAGCGTTTCCCTTGATGATCAAATAAAATTGGTGGTAAAGGCAGCACAGGATAAAAATGGCGAGAACTTCATTATTAATGCTTCCCGTTCTATAATTTTTGCCTCTAATGAACGTGATTTTCCTGCAGCCGCACGTCATCAAGCAGAAGTAATGCATAATTTAATCAAACGATATCAGAATGAAAGGATTGGGTAAGGACATGGAATCAAATCAAGAAGTGTTGAAAATTTTACGGTTATTATATGTAATTCGTGAAGGACATTTTGTTTATACTTCTGGCCTTCACGGTCCAAAGTATGTGGATAAGGATAAGATTTATCCTAACCCCGAGATTACAGATAAATTATGCCAGTTGTTGGCCAAGGAGTTTATGGACTACTTTAAAGAGGTACCTACTGGAGTGGTGGTAGCGCCGGCAATGGGCGGTATTAATTTATCGCAAGGCGTGGCGCGTCATTTGACTAAATACATTAATAATACTGTCAGAGCAGCTTATGTTGAAAAAGAAGAAATAATACTTCCTATGGCAAATCTTACGGATCGTGCTGTTTCTTCAGTTACCGCTTTGCTTGACGTTGGCGATCAATTAATAATTAAAAAGAAGAGATTCGTCTTTAAACGCGGTTATGACAAGATGATTCCAGGCAGTACTATTTTAGTGGTAGAGGATATTATTACCACCGGTGGTACGGTGAAGGGTGTTTTAGAAGTGGTGCGTCAGCTTGATGGCAAAATCGTTGGGGTGGGAGCGCTTTGTAATCGTGGTGGGTTAAAGGCTGAGGATTTTGGTGACATTGGCCGTTTTAAGTCATTGGTCAATTTTCAATTGGAGAGTTGGCCAGAGGAGGAGTGTCCAATGTGCCGTGATAAGGTGCCGGTTAATACAGAAGTTGGTAAGGGTAATGACTTCCTACAGCGTCGTAAACTCAAAAAATAATCAAAATAATGCTATGACGGTTTCCAGAGGTTAACTTTGGTAACCGTTTTTATTTTACCCAAAATCAGCAAATTTCCTAATATTTTAAGGGCTTGCAATTTTGCCTGGTTTGTATTATCCTAAAAACACGTAATTATTAAAATCTTAGGAAGAAGCATTATTAGTTGTTTATTGGCTTTATTCTACTTTGAATACTTTAAGGTCTAGAAAGATAATGAACATAACAATTAAAGTTAAAGAGCAAAGATCACAGCTTACTAGTTAAGTTAGTTTTGTTCTGTTTATTTAATCTCGGTATTTAAGGTAAAGAATTAAAGAGCACAATTGGTTGCTTCCTTTCTAAGTGGAGAAAGGAATTTTTATTATGTTAATTCAGCAGATTGCCATGTGGTTGGCACTTGGTTTAGTAGTTGGTTTAGCGGGCGGTTGGATTTTAAGAAAGGTTTTGGCTTCTAAAGTTAAAGGTACGATTGAAGCAAAATCAGAAGCAATTTTATTAGAGGCCAAAAATAGAGAAAGAGAATTGGTATTGCAAGCCAAGGATAAAGCCTTGAAAATAATAGAAGACGCCAAGCTGGAGGAAAATTCTAGGCGTAAAGAATTGACACACTTGCAACAGCGTTTAGAGCAAAGAGAAGCGACATTTGATCAGAAGATTTTGGATTTGGAAGGACAAAAGCAAAAAGTGCAAGAAGAATTGCAGAAATTTGAAAAAGCACGAATCGAGGTATTAAAAATACGTGAGGATCAATTGGCAAAATTAGAAAAAATATCTGGATTTACCCAACCAGAGGCTGAAAAAGTATTGTTTGATAATGTGGAATCTAGGATCAAGAACGAATTAGAAGTGAGAATTCGTAAGTTAGAGCAGTCTTCTACTGAAGATATAGAGAGGCGGGCAAAAAATATGATTGCGTCAGCCATGGAACGAGTGGCTTCTTCTCAATCAGTAGAAACAACTACCACGGTAGTTACTTTGCCTAATGATGAGATGAAAGGCAGGATTATCGGCAAAGAAGGGCGTAATATTAAAACCATAGAACAGTTGACTGGTGTAGAAGTAATTGTTGATGAAACTCCAGGCACTATTATCGTTTCTGGGTTTAATCCGATTAGACGACACGTTGCTAAGAAAGCTTTGGATTTTCTAATTGCTGACGGACGCATTCACCCTGGCCGCATTGAAGAGGCAATAGATAAAGCTAAAAAAGAAATAACAAAAGATATTATTAAAGCAGGTGAAGAAGCAGCTTACGAGGTCGGTGTGGTTGGACTTGACCCAAAATTAATTCAGCTTTTAGGACGGCTTAAATTTAGAACTAGTTATGGCCAAAATGTGTTACAGCACTCCAAAGAAGTTGCCTGGCTATGTAAATTATTAGCTCAAGAATTAGGTGCTAATGTGGCGGTAGCCACCAAGGGCGGATTATTGCATGATTTGGGTAAAGCAGTTGACCATGAAATTCAGGGGTCTCATCCTGAAATTGGTTATGATATCATGAAAAAGTTTAACTTGCCCGAAGAAGTGGCTTATATTTCCATTGCCCATCACGAAGATAACCCCAAAACATTAGAAGGGATTATTAGCAAAGTTGCCGATGCCATTTCTGGCGCTAGGCCAGGTGCCAGAAAAGATACTTATGAGCATTATTTACAGCGCTTAGAAGAGTTAGAAAGTGTGGCTTCTGGTTTTGAAGGAGTGGAAAAATGTTATGCTATCCAAGCGGGTCGCGAAGTTCGGGTTTTTGTTCACCCTGAAGCAATTGATGATTATGCTGCTACCAAGTTAGCTCGTAATATAGCTGATAAAATTGAACAGGAGCTTAAATATCCGGGTGAAATTAAAGTTAATGTTATTAGGGAAACCAGAGTGATTGAATATGCGAGATAATTTAGTAAGAGTAAGAAGGTGGGTTTTAATAAAAAATTCTCACTCTATCTCTTACTCTAGCTAGTGTTATGAAAGTATTATTTTTCGGAGACATTGTTGCAAAATTAGGACGACGGGCTTTGGCTCAGGTATTGCCAGAATGGAAAAAGCAATACCAACCAGATGCGATTATTGGTAATATTGAAAATTTGGCGCACGGCAGTGGTTTTACCAGTGCTACTGTAAAAGAATTGCAAGAACTTGGTTTTGATGGCTTTACTTCAGGTGATCATGCTTTTAAACACCTTGAGGCTGAAAGTTTAGTTCAAGATAAATCACTGTTTATTGCTCGACCAGCTAATTATCCACCTCAAGTTCCGGGCCAAGGATATTTTAAATTAACAATTGGAACCAGAGAGCTGGTTGTGATAAACTTAATTGGTCGAGTTTTTATGGATGATAATTATGATTGTCCATTTCGCACTGTTGACAAAATTTTACAGGAAATAAATCAGCAAGATAATATTGGCGGAATTATTGTTGATATACATGCTGAAGCCACTAGTGAAAAAATTGCTTTGGGATGGTATTTAGATGGTAGGGTTTCAGCCGTAGTTGGCACACACACTCATATCGTTACTGCTGATGAATGGGTTTTGCCTAATGGCACGGCCTATATTTCCGACATTGGTATGACTGGCGGACGCGAGGGTGTGATTGGGGTCAACAAGGATATTATTATTAAAAAATTCTTAAATCAGTTGCCAGCTAAGTTTGAGCCAGTGGAAAGTGGTATCACAGCAGTGCAAGCAGTGTTGATAAATATTGAATCGTCTACAAAATCTCAAAGTATTATCCGATTAAAAAAAGAAATTACAATTTAGACATCAATTAATATAATTAATTATTATGAAAGGAGGTGACCCCGAAGGAGAACTCGCTAATGCTAGTTCCCTACGGGGCGGGACGAAACGCTTATTAAGCGATTGCAGATTATCCCTGAAAAACTAACTAATAATCTAATAAGAAAGGAGGTGACATAAATGAATAAAGCTGAACTAATAGGAATAATTGTTGAGAAGACTCAAGTAAATAAAAAACAAGCCGAAGAAATGATTAATGCGTTCACTGAAACAGTTATGTCTACCTTGAAAGCCAGTGGTGAAGTTACTATTGCCGGTTTTGGAACTTTTTCTGCGCGTAAGCGTCATGCTCGCATGGGAGTGAATCCACAAAACCCAACAGAAAGAATTCAGATTCCCGAAGTAATCGTGCCGAAATTTAAAGCAGGCAAGGGCCTAAAAGATTCATTGAAATCATAAGTTTTTATTGTTTGTTATTATAAAATCCCCTTAGGAGTTAACTAAGGGGATTTTATAAATGAGGCATTTTCTGGTCGTATAGATTGCTTCGTCAGCTGATATTTATTAGCTTCCTCGCAATGACGTTGCTGGTGACACTGCGAAGGAGCGCAGTGACTGAAGTCGTCCCTTCGGGAGATCCCGCGTAGCGGGACAGTCTAGATCGCTACGGCCCCGTTTGATGGGAATCGCGATGACTACGTCAGACGATTATCACTATGTCCCTGCCTACAGGTAAGTAGGGGCAAAGGAGAATAAAAAAACGGATGGTAATGAATAAATTATTCACCATTACCATCCGTAAGCATAAATTTATTTGTTTTTGGTTTGAGGCTTTTTATAAAAAAACCTGGAAGGTTAAATAAATTAATTACCCAGCAACAGGCGTTGCAGGGAATGAGCTTGTTAAAATATTCAGTAGTTTATCCACCATCTTCTAAATTATCCTGTCGGTATGAAAACCACAAATAAATTATGCTTCCCTCATCATCATGTCGCGTTATTGTATTTCGCTCTAATATCAACCACTTCAGTCAATATGGGATATTTAAGGATAACCTTACCTTTTCCGCTGGGCGATGATCTGAATTCAATATGTTCCGCAAAATTCACTATTGGACATTTTAGCGTCACAACCTCGCATTTCACCGGATGTCGAAATATAGCTTGTTCTGAAAAAATATTTTTCTCAATGATAGTAGCAGGCATTAAGACAATATTTCGATTAATCGTGGTTGTAGGTAAACACGCAACATTGCGGGTTTGCTCTGCATTCATCTTGCTGCAATTTTGCACTGTTAGATTAGATTGAACTAGAGCAACGCCTGGAGGGCCGGTATTATTCACTGTATTACCGAACGCAACTGCCATCGCGAGTACGAGAAACAAACACAACAAACATATGTTTTTCATAAAAACTCCATTTATTTTGGTTTTTAAAGAACGGGATTTTTTGATCCACAAAAGCACTTTTTTAGGTAAGATCCCGAATAAACTTAGCTAAGTGCGGATCTAATTTAATCCTAAATCTACCATATAAATCTGTCAAATGTTTGTATAATTTGGCATTAAAAAAATAACAATCGCAAAACTGTTATTAAGGAAATTAATGGTGGGCACGGATGGATTTGAACCCTGAACTAAAACGCTATGCGTTCAGTACAGGGCACAGCCATAGACCCTCGCCCTGAAGTGGTGCGAAGCGCTTGCTTTAGGGTCTTCATTACCCTGATACTATATCGCTTCGTGATAAACACAAGACAAGTCAGTGAAGTACATTCCAGTGGTGGGCGGCGATGGATTCGAACCATCGACCTTCTCATTATCAGTGAGATGCTCTAACCGGGCTGAGCTAGCCGCCCACCACTGGGATTAACTGTTGAATAAGCGCTCCTTGCCCCATAGCGAATGAGTGAAGTGAGTTCTGCTATCGGGGTAACCTCAGCCTAAGGATAATCCGCCTCGGGCGGAAACTGGCTGTCCGCCGAAGTTCCGATATCAAGAGGAATGAAGGAGGGAGCTACCTGACTCGATGTATAGTTAACAGTCAAGCGTGACACTTTTAAGGTAAGCTTGCTGGGGGGTTAGACCATTAAGACTAAGGTGGATACGTTCAAAGTTATAGTACCTTAACCATTCATAAGGAGTTTTCCAAACCCGATAAGGATTATGATAGTACTCGTCATCAATTGTACGATGCACCCTTTCCACGTGGCCATTCCAATAGGGTGAGTGTTTGGGAATAAAATAATGATTGATTTGTTGCTGGGCGAGAAAGCCATGAAGTTCACCTCTGAATTCAGAGCCATTGTCAGTTTGAATAGAAACCACTTTAAAACCAAAATACTTTTGCCCCTCAATTAAGGCGGTAATGGCATTAGCACTATATTTATTGTTAAACACCTTAAAATAGTACTTTCTAGTATAAGGATCAAAGATTGAGAATTGGTATTTTCTTAAGCCATTTTCATAAACATACTTAACATCCATTTGCACACCTTGGCCTGGCTTAACAATAGTTAAGGCATATTTTAGTGGTTCATACCAAGGACACCGGCGTTGGGGTCGTCTAATTAATCGCTGACGTTTGAAGTAGCGATAGATAATAGTAGTGGAAACATCCAAACCTAATTGTTGTTTAATTAATAACTTCATCTTTAAAGGGCCATAGTTAGTTTTCCATTTAGTTTTTTCAATAAATTGTCTGACTACAGGTGTTAACTTAGTATTAGGTTGTTTCTTAATTGAACGATAAGAACTAGTGTTATAAAAGTCGTAATGTCGCCAGCGATAATAACATTGTCTAGAAATACCAAAAATAACACAAACTTCCTTAACTGTTTTGCCTTTATCAACTAAATCGTACCAACGATTCCTTTGGCTACGGTTAGCCATTCTGGGATATGCCATATAAACATAGGTTAGGATTAAGAGTTAACAGGTGTAACCCTTGAGCCTACCATGTGTCACCCTTAGGTGTTAACTGTACACTCGACTCGCCAAGCTCGTCTAGGCGAGACGAACGGGTCCTTATTTATACGGTTAATCTAAATAAAAAACTACCAAGCTATATTAGCAAATATTATTTTTTAAATCAAGACCAACTTAAAACTATTTCCCCAAAGCGGTTGCCTCTTGATAAATTGGATATAATAATCTTTCTTTAAGGCCGGTTTTTTTACTTATATCTGCCAGGGTGGCAGCTGCTAGATCTGAAGTTAATAAATACCCGGCTTGGGTTAATTTACTAAAAATCATTTTATTACCATTTAGCAGGATTGTAACAGGATATAATTTTTTATTATCAATCAATTGCTCCAAACTTTGATTTTCAGGATAGCGCCAACTAATTATTTTAATGCCAGCGCATTTGGCATATTGGATAGCATCGTGGGTACATTTGGTATTGGTAATTAACCAAACTTCATGAAAGTCATTAAGACTATTTTTTTCTTGTTCCCAGGATTTTTTTATATCCAAAAATCTGGCGTAAGTATAAAGAGTCACTTTAACGTCAGAACGTAAACCTGGAGAGTTGTGATATTTACACTCAATCATAACGCGTCGGTTTTCTTTGTGGGCAACTATATCTAATTCATGATAGATACAAAAACCTTTGGCATGGATATTGGTTTTAACTTCGTAGCCATAGGTTTCTAATAGTCGAGCAATATATTGTTCAAAAGGAAAACCAGTGGGGCCCAGGTTCATAATTGCTCTTTTTAAGTTATATCTAGCCGCGGCCGCGATATTGTTTTTTTGTAATTCTACTAGTGCCCGACGAATAACCTCTTGAGAAGTGGGTCGGCGCGATAAGGTTGTTTCAACTTTATTTATTACCTTATCGATTAAATCTGTTTTTAAGCCAATACGCGCCAAAGTGGTAGCTAGTTTATTTCGGTTAAACAGCTCTTTTTCCCCGTTAGCTTTTATAATATACATAGGATGGTTGATACAGTTGTATTTTAGCTGTTTTGCCATAATTATTAAAGGCGGAGTTTTATTTTTAGTTGTAGTTAGTATATAATAGATCATATGCGGAAATTTTCGTGGCATATTTTAAGCTTACTTGGTTTGGTATTTTTTTTATTATCATCAACCACCGTCTTGGCTGCTGAACCAGTAAAATCACAAAATTATCAGGACTTTTCAGCTTGGTATTTAGCTAAGTATAATTTTAATGAATTGCCGTATCGGGCAGCAGCGGTAATTGAAACGGGTAGTTTTACTCCGCTTTATTTTCATCAAGAAAATACGGTTATACCAACAGCCAGTTTAATTAAATTGGTAACAGCTGGAACAGTGGTAAATTATAATGTTGATTGGTGGCAAAAAACAAGTTTCTCTCAAGCTGACAATGAGGACGATTTAAGACAATATGTAGACCCTAAAGATACCTTTTCTTTATTAAAATTAGCCAAAGGAGATTCAGTAAGCGTTGAGCAGTCTTTTGCCTCGATGCTGATTGGGTCAGCGAATAATTCGGCTAATAATTTTTCTTATTTGATTACTGAACGAGCAAGTTTTATTGAAAAAATGAGGCAAGTAGCTAAGAATTGGGGCATGGTTAGGACAATCATAGAAGAGCCAACTGGGTTGTCGTTGAATAACACTTCTACTGCGGCAGATTTAGCACAGGGCACTTGTCATGCTTTAGAGAATTTTATTATTCAATATTATTCAAGTAAACCTAATGCGTCATTTGTGACAAGTGCGGGCGAAAAAAAGACTGTGCAACACACGGTGTATAAGTTACGCAGTAATCCCCAGCGGTTTTTTGGCGCCAAAACCGGCTATTTGCGTGAAACTGGTTTTCATTTATCAGCGGGTTTTATTACTCCCCAAGGCAAGCGCATTTGCGCTACTATACTTTCAACCAAAGATCGAGCCACCTCCGAGTCAGTGTTATATGATTTGGGCAAGTGGGTAGATGAGATGTATAGTTGGTAAAAAAAGATTAAATAAATACTCCGTTAATAAACGGAGTATTTTTAGTTGTTCTCTAATAAGTGATAGGAATTATTCGTTAGTTTTTTCTCCGTTCTTTCCAAAGAAAGAACGTGTCGACTATCAAGATCCCAAAAAGGATCTCTAGGATTAACTCCCTAGAAAGGAGGTGATCCAGCCACAGCTTCCGCTACGGCTGCCTTGTTACGACTTAGTCCTTGTTACCAGACTTACCTTCTCACGTCATAGACGGATTCGGGCATTTCCGGCTTCCCTGACTTGACGGGCGGTGTGTACAAAACCCGAGAACGTATTCAACGCACTATAGCTGACGCGCGTTTACTAGCGATTCCAGCTTCATGCAGGCAAGTTGCAGCCTACAATCCGAACTGAGGGGTGGTTTGGTGGGATTTGCTCCATCTTGCGACTTAGCGTCCCATTGTTACACCCCATTGTAGCACGTGTGTAGCCCAAGGCATAAGGGCCATGCTGACTTGACGTCATCCCCACCTTCCTCCCCGTTAACCGGGGCAGTTTGTTGCGATCATTTAACACAACATGAGGGTTGCGCTCGTTACAGGACTTAACCAAACATCTCACGACACGAGCTGACGACAGCCATGCAGCACCTGTACTAGGTTGCCACCAAAGGTGGCTCGTCTATGATTTCTCACGGACTACTCCCTAGCGTGTCAAGCCTTGGTAAGGTTCTTCGCTTACCGTCGAATTAAACCACATGCTCCACCGCTTGTGCGGGTTCCCGTCAATTCCTTTGAGTTTTAGCCTTGCGGCCGTACTCCCCAGGCGG
>JBAZOT010000013.1:0-22695 GCA_041648575.1 Patescibacteria group bacterium
ATGCCTGGGTCAGTATTAATGGTAGTCACATTTTAGCTCAATCAAGTCATGGCGTAATAGCGGTTTCAAAAGCCGACGGCGAGATTAAAACAGAAGATGTGGAGCGAGTAGTAGAAGCAGCCCAAGCAGTGGCCACGCCACCCAACTACGAGATCTTACATGTTTTGCCACGTAGTTTTATTGTTGATAATCAAACCGGTGTAAAAGATCCAGTGGGTATGACTGGTGTTAGGTTGGAAGTCGAAGCGCAGATTATTGAAGGGCAAACCTCGCAAATAAAAAATTTAACCAAGTGCGTTTATCGCACTGGCGTTGATATTGATGATTTAGTGTTGGCAATTTTGGCTAATGCCGAGGCCGTATTAACCAAAAGACAAAAAGAACTAGGCGTGGTGTTGGTAAATATTGGTGGTTCCACAACTAGCATTTTGGTTTTTGAAGAAGGCGATCCGTTACACACTGCTATTTTACCAGTTGGTTCGGGCCACATTACCAATGATATTGCCATTGGACTTAGAACTTCAATTGACTTGGCAGAACGTTTGAAAGTTGAATATGGCCAGGCTCAATCTGGTGATGTAGGTAAAAGAGAAGAAATTGATTTGGCGGAAATTTCTCCCGAAGAAGGAATTATTTCTCGTCGGCATCTAGCAGAGATTATTGAAGCGCGACTGGTGGAGATTTTTAATTTAGTTGATAAAGAACTTTCCAAAATTGACCGCTCAGGAACATTACCAGGTGGCGTAGTATTAACTGGTGGCGGAGCGAAATTACCAGGCGTGGTTGATATTGCCAAGCGTGAATTTAGATTACCAGCTTCACTTGGTTATCCGGTAGATGTTGCTAGCCCCTTGGAAAGAGTAAATGATTTAGCGTTCACCACTGCTATTGGCTTAGCTCGCTGGGGAGCGGAGGCGGGGCAAGGAAAATCAAGCGGTTTGTCTTGGGGACGTTTTTCTTCTATTCAGCATGTTACCGAGCGCATGAAGTCGTGGTTTAAATCATTAATGCCATAAATAATTATTATTTGTTATTAATTTTTAGATTTTATGGAAGTAAAACCAGCAATTGAAACTTTTGCCAAAATAAAAGTAATTGGTGTTGGTGGGTCAGGTGGCGCCACTATTAATCGTATGATTTCAGCCCGCAGTCGCGGAGTTGAATTTGTGGTCATCAACACCGATGCTCAAGCTCTGCACCAGTCGCGTGCGCCAGTAAAAGTGCATATTGGTGAGGAAACTACTCGCGGATTAGGCGCTGGCATGGATCCGGAACTTGGTGCCAAAGCCGCTGAAGAAAATAAGGATCAAATTAAAGAAACTGTTAAATCAGCTGATATGGTATTTTTAACCTGTGGTTTAGGTGGTGGTACAGGTTCAGGTGCGGGCCCAATAGTGGCCGAGCTAGCACAAGCAGCTGGCGCTTTAACTATTGCTGTAGTAACTAAGCCTTTTACGTTCGAAGGCGCTCAACGTCGTTCTATTGCCGAACGAGCGCTAGAACAATTGGTTGATAAAGTTGATACCATCATTACTATTCCCAATGATAGGATTTTACAATTAATTGATAAGAAAACTTCTTTACTCGAAGCTTTTTCTTATGTTGATGAAGTATTACGTCAGGGTGTGCAGGGAATTTCTGATATTATTACTGTGCCAGGATTAATCAATGTTGATTTTGCTGATGTTAAAGCTATTATGGCTGGTGCTGGTTCGGCGCTAATGGGCATTGGTATTGCCAAAGGCGAGAACAAGGCAGTGGATGCTGCTAAAGCAGCTATTGATTCTCCGTTGCTGGAATTATCCATTGAGGGTGCTAAAGGAATATTGTTTACTATTACTGGCGGCCCAGATCTTTCTATGTATGATGTTAACGAAGCAGCCCGTATAATTACTGCTTCAGCCGATCCCAACGCTAAAATTATTTTTGGCGCAGTGATTGATGAAAATATTAAAGATGAAGTAAGAATTACTGTTATTGCTACTGGTTTTAGTCAGCCAGTCAAGAAAAATGTGACCTCAGTGAACGCGCCTAGTTATTCACCGTTATCGTTTTTTAAATCAGAGCGTACCAGCGAGATGGGCGGTAAAAAGAAACCAGATTTTAAAAAAGATGATAGCGGGTTTATCAATCGAGCTTTACCTACTAAACAAATAGAAGAAGATGAGTTTACCGTGCCAGGAGGCAGGGGGATATCAGCAGCAGAAGAGGAAGATTACGAGATCCCCGCGTTTATTAGAAAAAAATTAAAATAGCCTTTTAATTTAAGTCGCAGAATACCTCGGCCTTTTAACGATGGAGATGAATGCGACACCATGTTATGGTAGTAATAAGGTCATTTCACGATTAATAATTTAGCTAAAATTAACAAAGTTAATTAGCATAATTGGTATATATGAAATTATTTAAAAAGGTTTATTGGAAGTTTTATGTTCCTATTTTTGTAATTATTCTATTAGTCATTGGGTTTTTTGTCGATTCTTTAATTCGTTGGTCGACTTTCGGTGAAAGTTTATTTACAACCTGTCGCGTTGTTCCTTATGGAATGTATCAATGTGGAGATTCAATAATCAATCTGAAGGTGTTAATAGTGGTAATAATCTCTTTGTTATTAAGCTACAAAATTCATAATATCTTAAAGAGTAAATTAAAAAATAGCGGAGTGGGGTAGCGCCGTTACCTGAACAAATATTGGTTCAAGTTTAAAGATGCAAATATCCTCTACCTGGGTTTGGGTGGAGGACTTTGTTTTTTGGTTTTGTGGTGAAATGGCGTGGGGTACAAAATCATAGGATTTCATAGGATTTGAGAGATTGGCGGTTGACCGGGGGCAGACGGGGATTCAAAATCCCCGCTTTTATCAGGAAAAAATTTTGGCTAATATATAAGTTATCTATTTGTGGATAATTATCTTGACATAAAGCCAAATTTGGACTAGGCTATGTATATACGTCCCCCGTGCCTGCGAGCAGAAATGCTGGTAGTGTGCGGGGTTTTCAATATCAAATTCTATGGATCGAGTATCAATACTTATTGATGGGGGTAATTTCCATCATCGGGTACTAAATTTTGTTGGCGCGTCTGAAGCAAGTTTTGATTTTGAAAAATTTGCAAATTTTCTTGCTAATGGTCGTAAGATAGTGCCATTGGGTAAACGTTTTTATGTAGGTACAGTGCGGCAACAGGAAGGTAATGAAAGAGTTGAAAAAGCTATGTCGAGACAAACCGCTTTATTTACTAGACTACGAAAAACTCAATGGGAGACAAAAACTAGCAAACTACGTTTTCGGAAAGAAAAAATTCAAATTAATGAATATGTAGAAAATTATAATCACATTTTAAATCTTGGAATCAAAGAAATAATCCGTAACACCCAACGTGAAAAAGGTATTGATGTTAAAATTGCTACGGATATAATAGTTGGAGCTATTGATAATCAATTCGACACAATTATTATCGTTAGTTCAGATACCGACCTAGTACCTGCCATTGACTGGATACGCAACCGTTATAGAAAAAAAGTTGAGTATATTGGTTTTTCCTTAGAAGATATAAACAGAATAAATGAACCAACAAAACCTTCGCCTAGTATGATACACAAAACTGACATCCAGAGGGTGCTTATAGCATCCGATTTAGAACAATTTATTGATAGATCTATACAAGAGACGCTTGTTTGAAATTCAATCACTCCCCAATATTACCCACCTATTGCCCGGGGCGATTTTTTTGCTAAAATGTAGATATTACCAACCGCCTGTAGTTAGTAACTGGTTATGTTTGTGCCACCCTGGCAGTAGAAGAGCCAACTCTCGAGGCGGATTTAAGAGCCTTTGATTTTAATCAAGGGTTTTTTGTTATTTGATAGTTTAGTTATCCACAAAAATCTTGTTGCTATAAGTCGTTATAGATAAAAAACAGCTAAAAATAGCCATTTTTATATTTTTTGACAGCCACTATATATAGCGTTATCCTTTAAATAAGAGCCACTAGATATAGTGTTTTAAATTATAGCTAAATTTAGGCTTATGCATTGTCCGGCCTGTAATTATTACGACACTAAAGTTAACGATTCGCGCGTTTCGGCCGATGGTTTAACTATTCGCCGGCGTCGAGAATGTGCCAAATGCGGCTTTCGTTTCTCTTCCATGGAAGAAATTGAAATACTCGATTTAGCCGTAATTAAACGCGATGGGCGACGTGAGCCATATAGTAAGGAAAAAATTGAACAAGGCCTTCGCCATTCGTTGGAAAAACGCTCATATACCCAAGATCAATTTAAAAAATTAATACAAAAAATCGAGAGGGATATTCAGAAAAGAAGAAAAAGTGAAATTACCAGTCAAGAGATTGGGGAAATCGTGATGAAATATTTAAAAACTTTTGATGAGATTGGTTACATTCGTTTTGCCAGCGTGTATCGCGCCTTTCAGGACGTGGAGAGTTTTACTAAAGAATTAAAAGGCTTGGCTCAAAAAAGAGGCCGTACTAAATCACGCTAAAGATTATTAAAAATTTTATCAACTAGACTTAGCTATAAAAAAATGACCCCAGCAAAGAAAAACAAAATTTCCAAAATTCGTAAACGTGATGATCAAATTGAGGAGCTTGATCAAAATAAAATTAGTAGTGCCATTTTTAAAGCCATGGACGCTTTGGGTGTGGGGAAAGAAGCGCAATCCAAGAAGTTGGCCGAGGAGGTAATTGAAACTTTGAATAAAAAATTTCATGAACGTTCTATACCAGCGGTAGAAGAAATTCAAGATATGGTAGAAAATGTTTTAATGAAAAATAAATTATATGCCGTAGCTAAATCTTTTATTCTTTATCGGGAGCAGCATGCTCAACTTCGGAATATTGAGAATTTAATTAATTCAGACGATGTGATGGATGGTTATTTGAATAAGTTGGATTGGCGGGTAAGAGAAAATAGTAACATGGCTTACTCTTTACAAGGTTTAAATAACCATGTAGCCTCGGCCGTAAGCTCTCATTATTGGTTGCATAAAATTTATCCACCAGAAGTCCGCGATGCTCATCTCAATGCGGATTTTCATTTACATGATTTGCAAATCTTGGCAGTTTATTGCTGTGGTTGGGATTTGCAAGATTTATTACGTCGGGGATTTGGCGGCGTGGTTGGTAAATTACAAAGCAAAGCCCCTAAACATTTTCGTACTGCTTTGGGACAAGTGGTTAATTTCTTTTATACTCTACAAGGCGAAGCTGCTGGGGCGCAGGCCTTTGCGAATTTTGACACTTTACTCGCTCCTTTTATTCGCCATGATAATTTAAACTACAAAGAAGTAAAACAAGGAATGCAAGAATTTGCTTTTAATATGAATGTGCCAACCAGAGTTGGCTTTCAAACTCCGTTTACTAATTTGACATTTGATTTAACACCGCCCAAAACCTTGGGCGAGGAGCAGATAATTATTGGTGGTTTGCCACAAGCAGAACAATATAAAGATTTTCAGCCAGAAATGGATATGATAAATCGCGCCTTTGCCGAAACCATGCTAGAAGGGGATGCCAAGGGCAGGGTTTTTACTTTTCCTATACCAACATACAACATTACCAAAAATTTTAATTGGGATAATCCAGTTTTAGAAAAGGTTTGGGAAATGACAGCCAAATACGGATTGCCATATTTTGCCAATTTTGTTAATTCTGATATGGATCCCGATGATGCCAGAAGTATGTGCTGCCGCTTGCGCTTGGATAACCGGGAATTAAGAAAGCGCGGCGGCGGGCTGTTTGCCGCTAATCCGTTAACCGGTTCAATCGGTGTAGTAACAATTAATTTGCCAAGGCTTGGGTATTTGTCTAAATCTAAAGACGAGTTGTTAAATCGATTAGGGCGTTTAATGGAATTGGCTAGAAAAAGTTTACAGATTAAAAGGGAGATGCTGGAAAAATTTACTGAAGTTGGCTTATACCCTTATGCCAAAATTTACTTAAGTGGGATTAAACAAAGATTTGGTGAGTATTGGAAAAATCATTTTAATACCATTGGTATTATTGGCATGAACGAGCTATTGCTTAATTTTTTAGATAAAGGCATTGAAACCGAAGCGGGTAGAAAACTAGCTTTGGAGATTATGGATTTTATGGATAACCGGCTTAAGCAGTATCAAGGCGAGGATAATGAGTTATATAATTTAGAAGCAACTCCGGGCGAGGGAGCAACTTATCGTTTTGCCAAGACTGATAAAGAAAAATACCCCGACCTGATAGTTGCTAACGAAAAAGGGTATCGTGAAAAAGGAACAGCTCCTTATTATACCAATTCAACCCATTTGCCAGTTAATTATACTGACGATTTATTTGAAGCCTTGGAATTACAAGATTCTTTGCAAACCAAATATACTGGTGGAACAGTATTACATGGATTTTTGGGGGAAAAGATGCCATCGGCCGAGGCAACAAAAAAATTAATTAGTAAAGTAATGAAGGGTTATCATTTGCCGTATTTCACTTTAACACCCACTTTTTCTATTTGCCCCAA
This sequence comes from Patescibacteria group bacterium, assembly GCA_041648575.1. Taxonomy (GTDB): domain Bacteria; phylum Patescibacteriota; class Patescibacteriia; order Veblenbacterales; family UBA10138; genus JBAZOT01. The sequence continues at coordinate 6,509 of JBAZOT010000013.1, forward strand.
ACACGGGTATTTAGAGGGCGAGCATTTCTATTGCCCGCAGTGTGATATTGAAATTGGCTATGTAGAAGAAGTTAAAGCTAAATTACCATTAAATTTAAACCTGCCCGCCGCTCGCCTTTAACTGGCGACGAGTAGTTATTTAAGATTAATAAACGACCATTTATCATTAAAAAGATATTTTAAGTATAAGCTTTGGCAGGCGGGAGCTAAAAATTAAAAAATAAAAAATATATGTCTACCATCGAAACCAAACAATCCGAAGCCGGTTTGCTCACTAGGCAGCCGTGTGAAGTTTATTCCCGCATCGTGGGATATATTCGTCCAGTAACCCAATGGAACGACGGCAAACAAGCCGAGTTTCATGATCGGTTGGAATACGGTAAAAGAATTTCTAGTTAAGTAATTATTTTTTCAGACCAGAAGGAGTAGTTGGGGAAAGCTAGTGTGTTCACTACTTGCCCCAACAGCGCTGCGGCTTGGAGTTGAAATAATGAAATTTACCAATATGATAATTGCTGGTTTACAAAAATTAACATTAATTGACTATCCGGGTAAAGTAGCGGCCGTGCTTTTTACTTACGGCTGTAACTTTGCCTGCTCCTTTTGTCATAATCCGGAATTAGTTGATGCTAAATTGAAAGATAAAAACAAGTTTATTAATCAGGAGGATTTTTTTAGATTTCTTAATAAAAGAAAAGGATTAATAGAAGGCATTTGCATTACTGGTGGGGAGCCAACACTGCATCCAGATTTGCCGGAGTTTATTGCACAAATTAAAGCTTTAGGTTTTTTAGTTAAACTTGATTCCAATGGCACTAATCCGCAAGTATTAAAAAATTTAATAAATAAAAAGTTAGTGGATTATATTGCCATGGATATAAAAGCGCCTCCAGAGCGCTATCAGGAAATTACCAATCGGCAAGTTGATTTAGCCAAAATTAAAAAAAGTATTAGGTTGATTATAGATAACGCAGGTGATAATAAAAAGGGTTACGATTATGAATTCAGAAGCACTTTGGTGCCAGGGTTTCATAAACTAGAAGATATTAAGCAGATGGCTAAATTAATCAAAGGCGCCAAAAAATATTATTTACAGAATTTTATTTCGCAAGGTAAAATTTTGGAGTCCAGTTGGCAAACTAAACCTAGTTTCTCTCAGACCGAGATGAAGGCTTTTCAAACCGTCGCCGCGCCATTTGTTGATTTTTGTGATATAAGAATGTAAATTAGGATAATAGTGGATATAGATAAATTTGCGTATGACTGAAATTAAAGAACAAATTAAATATCTTAGGAAAAGGTTCACTGAGCTAGTTGGTCTTTGTGAGAAAGATAATACCCTCGAGGTTTCTAATGATGTTCGTAATGTTGCACAGGATATTATTCTTCGACTCAATAGACTTTTAGATAATATATTATTTGAATATTTCACTAAAATAGTTAGGCCAAATTTATCAGATAAGGAAGTTTTATTATATGAGAAGGGTGTTCAATTTCCAGTTTGTAGTAAAATCGATGATATAAAAAGCGTACTAGGAGGATTTGGCGCACGAGATTTAGAAGATAAGAACCCAGAGATTTTTGCTATAATCGAACAGGTGCAACCATATCACACTGGTAACGAGTGGATTTGTCATCTGAGAAATTATTCTAATTTTGGTCACAGGAAACTGATTCCGCAACATAAGAAAAGGGATATTAGCCTCATATTGGGGGATGTGGTGAAAATTAGTGATAGTGCAAGCGTAACCATGAATAATTGTTCTGTTAATGGAGTGCCCATTCAACACCTTACTGTTGATAAAGGAGTTGTTCGTGGTGATTTAGATCCACGCTTAAACCCAAGAGTAGAGGTCGAGGTATCCTATTTATTAGAAGGTGAGAACATTGACGTTCTTTGGCTGTGTCAGAAATCTATACTTGGAATTGAAAAAATTTCCGAAAGTTTCGAAAAGGTTTTTGCAAAGGTTTTCTAAAAAAATTATGATCAGTGATGTAATAAGTTTAATAGACTTTCTTAGAAAACATTATTTAGAATATAAAGTTAAGAGCGCGCTCTTTTCTGTTGACGGTATACATATCGAAGGTGATGAAACGATTCAAGTTGAAAAAGTATCTACTCTTGATCAACGCGTTTGGTTTTATAAAGTAAAAGAAGTTGATGGATATGAGTTTGTTTATATGCCGGTTATACCATCTCTTTATATTGATTATGGACAACTTCAAGGTCAAAGTAATCCAGATTCAAAAATATTCCGTTTTGTTGGAAATCCTATGGCTAAATTTACAAGTGGTGGTGAGCCAAATGTCGTGGCAAATTTTATAATAGTTGGTTATAGACCGAAAGATTTATTAAAATCGCGTGAAATCTAAGTAAATGTCAAAAAAATAATCAAAAATTTTTATGATAATATAAGACCATATTAATAAAGTATAAAATGGAAAACCCAAAACAACCACCGCGCGTGCTTACTGATGTAGGATTAAATATGTTTGTGGATACAACTAAATTGAGAGAGTTATCGTTGCCAATTGTCGAAATCGCGCTGGAAAAATTAATCTGGCATTTTGATATGCCGGTGTGGGAAAAAGATGGAACTGATGATTGGAATCTTACTCCGTGGGAAGTTATACGAAAAGAAAAAGGATCAACAACTCACCAAAAAAGAGTTGAAGCGGCCGATATTAATTATCCACTTGTTATTACAAACTACAATTCAAGATATGTTGTGCTTGATGGTGTTCATAGGTTGGTGAAGGTATATATGAATGGTGGAAAAAAGATAAAAGCAAAAATTATTCCCAATGAATATCTTTCACGTAAAGAATTTCAGACCTAAAAGATGGAGCTAATAATGATGTGGGTAGCTTCGTTCTAAACAATAAATTACGGCTGTGCTATAATTGATTTCGCAATCTATGACGCCGGATTATCCAATAAATTCAGGTCAACAAGAATTAAAAAAGCTCTTGGAACAAAATCTAGAGTATTCCAAGGAAATTTTAAAATCCACTGAAAAGGTTAGGCGCTATATTTTGACTAGACAGATTTTTTCTTTTGTTAAATTAGTGGTTATTATTGGTTTAATTGTGTTAGGATTTATTACTATTAAACCATGGTTGAACCAAGCGATTGGTACTTATCAAGAATTATTAGGTACGACTGACGCGGTAAAAGGCGCAGCGCAAAGTGTTAGTGGCGAGAACCAGAATTTATTGCAGTTAATTGATCAGTATAAAGCCACTGGTCAAGTGCCAACAAAATAAATTTATATATTGAATTAATAATTTTAATTTTTTATTATGTTTTTAGAAGAAGATCATCAAATAAAATCAGAAAAAAAAGATATTATCAATAAAGTATCAACCACTCCTTGGCAAGTAACTTGGCTGGTTGTGGTAGTGGTATCATTTATCGCTGGTATTGCCGGATCATTATTTAGTCAGGGATATTTATTTAATGGGAATTTAAAAAATAATTATTTTAGTTTAAATAATAATCAAGCAACATCGCAAAAGTTAGCAGTGCAAGAGGAATCCGCCACTACCGAGGCAGTAAAAAAAGTATCACCGTCGGTAGTTAGTATTATTGTTAGTAAAGATTTATCTAATATTAATAATCAGACCGGTCCAAATATTTTTCCGTTTGATTTTTTTAACCAAGGATCGCCATTTAATTTCTTTTTTGAACCGCAGGGAAATTCCCAACAACCAGCGCCACAGGGCAAGCAAGAAATTGGCGGCGGCACTGGCTTTGTGATTAACAAAGACAAAGGATTAATTTTAACTAATCGTCATGTGGTAGAAGATACCGAGGCAGATTATACAGTATTGACTAACAACGGCAATAAATACGATGCCCAAGTTGTGGCGCGAGATACAGTAAATGATATGGCGTTAGTGCAAATTACTAATCATGATTTGCCGCAAGTGGCTTTGGGCGATTCCGATAATGTAGAGCTGGGGCAAACCGTGATTGCTATTGGCAATGCCTTGGGAGAATATCGCAATACTATTACCAAAGGAGTTATTTCTGGCATTAACAGAAATATTGTGGCTGGCGATGGGCAAGGGTCATCGGAATCATTAGAAGGCGTGTTTCAAACTGATGCCGCTATTAATCCAGGCAACTCGGGTGGGCCATTAGTTGATTTAGCCGGACAAGTGATTGGTATAAATACTGCAGTCAGTCGTCAAGGGCAGTTGATTGGTTTTGCTATTCCTATCAACGAAGTAAAACGCATGATTTCAAGTTATGAAACATATGGCAAAATTGTCCGTCCATTATTAGGCGTTCGTTATATTACTGTTACGCCAGAAGTGGCTAAAGATAAAAGTTTAGATGTTGATTATGGAGCCCTGATTGTTAAAGGTCAGCAAGAAGGTGAAGTGGCGGTGGTTGCTGATGGTCCCGCTGATAAAGCTGGTTTGGTGGAGAATGATATTATTTTGGAAGTTGATGGGCAAAAAGTTGATCAAGAGCATTCATTAGTAAAAATTATTTCTAAATACGCACCAGGCGATACAGTAACGCTTAAAGTGTATCATCAGGGTGAGCAAAAACAGGTGATAGTAAAATTAGAGGAATTTAAAGAATCGCAGTAAAAAATTAAACAGCAAGTCTTAAAAAGCCTTCTATTTTTAGAAGGCTTTTTAGTTGATAATTATTTTAGTTCCCACTTGCGCCCAATCATATAGCCGTTCCATGTTCGCATAGCTTACATTAACACAACCATGGCTTTTAGGTTGGCCAAAATCATTATGCCAATATGTGCCGTGGATATAAAAATTATATTTGATAGTTGTAAAATGTAGGTTCCATTTGGTATTGGGATAATCAAAATTCGTACCTGCGTAATTTTTAATAGGATATTTTTTAATTACCGCAAATTCACCGCGGGGTGTAGGCCATCCTGGTAAGCCGCCAGAAATGGGAAAATCTTCTAATTTTTTATTATCAAAATAATAAGTCAAGTGTTGTTTGGTTAAATCTACAGCAATTAATTTTTCTAATTTTTGCGGCAAGGGATTTAGGGGGTTATAACCAGCGCGTACTTCTGTGCCGTCTAAATATTTATCACCATCAGAATCAGGATTCATTACGCCAGTACCAATGGCGATTTCCCAAGCATCAGGCAAATAATCTTTGTCACTATCTACTTGGGTTAATTTTTGGGCATTACCAAAGAGCGGTGAATAGCCGTTAGCAACTTCTTCGCCATCTAAATAACCATCACTGTCCGTATCCGCATTTTGTGGATTAGTGGCATAAATTAATGTTTCCTGTTCATCTGATAAACCGTCGTTGTCAGAATCAACCTTATCAGCGGCTTTAACCGCAGTACTAATTAGTAAGATGAATATTAAAGTTAATAGATAAAACAATTTTTTCATTACTTTAATATTAACATATCACTTTCTGTTAGGGGTAGAGGGCTCGGAGTTGTGAAGCCAGCTCTCTACCCCTAACAAACCCACACCTGGCACGCTAGTTTAAACACCTTGTTCGGCCAAACGAATGTGCTACCCGCCTTGCCGGTGAGGCAGGTCCACAAAAGTCAAAGACACGCGCATTCTGAAGGCCTCACTACGGCGTTTTTAATTAACTAAAAACTGCCGCTATGCCGTAGGGTCAACAAGCAGAGCGGAAGTTGGCGAACGTATGCTCGAGCGTGTTGGGGTCGCTTTAGCATAGCGAGAGCCAGTGAGCCAACGAGCACTGCTTGGCCCGCAGGCCTAAGCGGCGCTTTTTCCTGCCACTTTTTCTAAAAAAGTGGCAAAGAAGGAGACTTCTAAAGAAAGGGTGAAGGGGTGTTGTGGAACTATAATAGATTAGCCAAATTTTAGGCGCTGTTCCACAACCCTTGACAAAATAGCCAAATTGACCTATATTTAAATGTTTTAGTTCTTTAAAAACCATATTATCTCTACTCACCTGGGAGGGGAGACCCTAAAGTAGTTCCGATAGATCGGGACACTTCAGGGCAAGTTAATAGATAATCTAGATAGTATTGGTGCGAACTGATACTATTCAGCATTATTTATTAGAGTCTTGGGGATTTATTTAAATCCAAACCAAACTCACATCACCCCCAGATTAGTAGAGATAATAAATAAATAAATTCACAAACACAAACCAACAATTAAATAAAGGAGTACTGTTATGAACCGTATATTTATATCGTTACTGATTGTGCTTATTACAATATCAATCAGTATAACTGCTTGCTCACAAAAAAATGAGCAGGAGACAAAATCGCAAGTGGTGCAGAAGCCAGATGAAATAAAAACTCCTGATTATGTACCAAGTGGTGTCATCTTAGTATTTGATACTTATGGTCTTTCATTGGGAAATGCTAAGAAATCACTCGATATTCTTTTGTCTAAATATAAACCCAATGGCATAATATGGGCCGCGAATTCCCAAATGCTTGACAGAGACATTGAACAACGGTTTTCTGTTTCGAATGGTGATACTGCCATCAAGCCAGAATTGATTGAATTTATTGAATTCTTTAATTCTTATAAAACTCCTGATAGATTTGTTGAATTCAAGACAGATATGGGGAGGGCGGTTTCTGCAACCATATTAAAATATACGATCCCGGGTAATCCAGATTATCGTCGTCAGTATTTAGATAATGGGGATGTAAAGCAGACTATCTATGTTTATACGCCTTTTGCTCGAGAGATCGACGATCATCCCATTGAATTTTGCGGTATGAGGCTTGTTCATATAATACAGTCGGTCATCTGATTATCAGTGAGATCAGAAAGTATGAGAGTAGTGGTAAAAATCCATTACTCTCTTTTTATTTTTCTCACTTTCTGCGAGTTTAATGATATATGTAAGAACAAGAGTTAGTGCGTAAGTTCAAAGAGCTCGTTGTTTGAATATAGATGAAACGGTCTGTTCAATCCGCACCATCGTATAATGACATATAATTTTCTTAAAAGTGTCCGGCCGGACACTTTTCGGGACATGATTATTTTGCTATCATAAGGTTATGATGCAATCTAACTTAGTAGGTTATCTTATCGACGCAGTTATTAGGCTATTTTTATGCCGCGGCTAAGAGTGAATGTCTCAATGACAAAAGTACTTCTCACTGCTCTCGTCAGTATGGGCCGAGTTGTTTATAATGTTAATGCTATAGGTAATGACCTGCGACGATATCAGAGCGCTTTTCTTCAAGGCGGGCATGAGTATGTTCGAGAGATAAAAAAGTTACAACATAATCGGAATCTTCAATTAACCTTATATAGGTTGCGTCGTGCCAGTTACTTAAAGGCTGCCAAGAAAGGCAAAAATATCCTCGTTGCCTTAACGCGCAAAGGGTACACTGCCACACTGGCTATGAGGATGCGGCAGGCTCCGTTACATGGTGATAAGTTCTATACCGTGGTTATTTTTGATATACCAGAATCACAGCGATTAGTACGACGCCAACTTCGATTATTATTGCGCCAGGCTGGATTTTTTAAATTGCAACAAAGTGTGTGGGTTAGTAAAGCTGACGTTTTTACCTTAGTGGTTGAGTTTATTAAGCAGGTGAAAGGGGATAAGTGGATTAATGTTATTCAGGCAGCAAACTTATGGCAATCGCCTTCGCCTCATAATAATGTATGATCCTAAAAGTGTCCGGCCGGACAAATTTAGGGAAAAAGCTTGAATGTATTTGTTTGTGTTTGGTAGTGGTAAAACTTAGGTAGTTTATTTGTCAGGTAGGAGGGAGTTTGATAGGCTATATTTATGCAAGAGCAAGAGTTAGTTAGAAGATTTCGCGAATTTAAAACTCGGGTGGACGAGTTAGGGAGGTTTCTTTGACCCAGCAAAGCTTCAAGCTGAAATAAAGGGTTTAGAAGCGGTGATGAGCCAGCCGGATTTTTGGCAAAATCAAGATAGTGCCAAACAGGTTACGCAAAAGCACGACCAGTTGGCTACTGAAGTTGGTAACTGGAAAAAACTGCAACAGGACGCTGCTGATTGGTTGGCTTTGGCGCAAGAGGATCAAAAAGACCAATCGGTTAATTTGCGTGAGGAGTTGGAACAGCATTATTTATATTTAATCAAACAGCTGGATAAATTTGAATTAAAAAAATTTTTAAGCGGGTCTTATGATGAGTCCAACGCGATTTTAGCCATTCACGCTGGGGCCGGCGGTACTGATGCTCAAGATTGGACAGAAATGCTAAAAAGAATGTATTTGCGTTATAGTGAGAGTAAAGTTTGGCAAGCTGAAATTATGGATGAATCGCGCGGGCAAGAAGCCGGAATTAAAAGTGTGGTAATAAGTATTAATGGCCGTTACGCTTACGGACATTTAAAATGCGAAGCTGGCGTACATCGCTTGGTGCGGATTTCTCCGTTTGATGCGGAAAAAATGCGGCATACTTCTTTTGCTTTGGTAGAAGTTTTACCAGAATTAGCAGAGGTGGGGGAGATAGTTATTGATCCAAAAGATTTGCGCATTGATACTTTTATGTCTGGCGGGCATGGCGGGCAAAGCGTTAACACCACTTATTCAGCTGTGAGAATTGTTCATCTACCAACTGGCATTGTGGTAACTTGCCAAAACGAACGTTCACAATTGCAAAACAAACAGCAGGCGTTAAAGTATTTACGTGGTAAATTATGGCAGTTGGAACATCAAAAACAACAACAGACCAAAAAAGAAATACGGGGAGAATTTAAATCAGCTGAATGGGGCAATCAGGCGCGTTCTTATGTGCTACAGCCTTATAAACAAGTAAAAGATCACCGAACTAGTTTTGTTTCCAACCAACCAGATAAAGTTTTAGATGGCGAGTTAGATGATTTTATAGTGGAATATTTAAAACAAAATAGTTAACAAAAGTAATTAATGGAGGGGCAATTAATACCAGCGCAGATTTTACGTAGAGGGCTGATAGGATTATTAGCCGGCATTGTAGCTGGATATTTTTTATATTTGTCTTGGCTAACTGCGGCCTTTATTTCATTATTATTTTCAATAGCAATTTTTCTGATCAAAGATCAACGGCGCTGGTGGTTGTTAGCTTTAATTTTTTTAACACTAGGTTTGGCACGCAGTGCCAGCGAACAACCACAACGTCCACCCGACATTCCTAATCAAACCAAAGTAGAATTTAGTGGTTGGATTTCCGAAGCCCCGTTGTTAGAAGAAAGCCGCGCGCGTTATGTAGTAACAGTGGAAGATAAAAATTGGCAACGAGTATTAGTAAGCGCCAGGCGTTACCCGGTTTATCAATATGGCGATCGTCTGAAAGTTAATTGTGAATTAGAGCAGCAAGTTTTTTCCTATTGGGTTGAGCGCAATGTTTATAGCGCTTGTTCATTTCCCCAATTAGTTTTGCTTGATACAAAAGCTGGTTCAACTTTAAAGCGGGGGCTTTATCAGTTGCGCTCTGAATTATCTATTCACTTATCACAAATGTTACCTGAACCGCATTCGTCCTTAATCGCTGGTATTATTTGGGGGGAGCAAGCCGGCTTGCCTTATGATTTAAAACAAGCGTTTAAAAGAACCGGTACAACTCATATCTTAGCGGTTTCTGGTTATAATGTTACTACCATTACTGCTATTTTATTTACTTTGCTGGTGGCAGTGGGTTTAAAGCGAAAATCAGCTAGTTTGTTTTTGCTGATATTAATAGTAGCGTTTGTGATTTTTACTGGCGCTGAAGCTTCGGTTATCAGAGCTGGTATTATGGGTGGATTGGTGGTGGTAGCTAGATTATTTGGCCGAGCGAGCAAACCATTAAATATTGTATTATTGGCCGCTGCCTCGATGTTGTTGGTTTGGCCCAGATTGCTTATTGATTTGGGTTTCCAATTATCATTTGTAGCTATGCTCGGGCTTTTGTATTTGGCGCCGGTTATGCAAAAAATATTTAAACCTTTACCAGAAGTATTAAATTTACGGCAAGTGATAGCCGAAACTTTATCTGCTTCACTGGCCACCCTGCCGTTGTTGTTAATTAGGATTTCCAGTTTATCGATTGTTTCGCCTTTGGCTAATGTCTTAATTGTGCCAGTTATTCCTTGGGCAATGATGGGCGGATTAGTGTTAATTCCCATTAGTTTTTTAGGTGCTGGCATTTCTTTTTTAGCTTGGCCGTTGTGGTTGTTATTATCCTATGTGCAAATTATTGTTTTTGCGCTGGCAGATATTTCCTGGTCTTATATTGAAGCCAGTTGGTGGTTGTGGCTGGTAGTGGCAGCAATTTATATATTGTTGGGGCGCTGGTTTATTAAAACTAAAGAAAAAACAACATGAAAAAATATTTTATAGCGGCAATTTTATTGCTGGTGATTGGGGCGTTGCTGGTTTTACCAGCCGGAACAGGCAAATTGCAGGTTTATTTTTTTGATGTTGGTCAAGGTGACGCGACTTTAATTAAAACACCGAGTGGAGGAATAATTTTGATTGATGGCGGGCCAGATCGGAAAGTTTTGCGACAGTTAGGCAGCGCTTTGCCGTTTGGCAAACGAACAATTGATTTGCTGATTTTATCTCATCCACATGCGGATCATGTTACTGGCTTAATTGGCGTGTTGGAAAAATATCAAGTTAAGCACGTGCTAGCTACAGGAGTAGTTCACACCACTGCCGAATACCAGCAGTGGTTAGGGCAAATAAAGGAGCAGAATATTCCTTGGCAAACTGCCGTGGCAGGTGAGCAGATATCATTTGCCGATGGCGTAAGTTTGGAAATTTTATGGCCGTCCGAAAGCTTAGTTGAGAAAACAGTAAACGACCTTAATGAGTCTTCAGCTGTAGTTAAGCTAAATTATGGTTTTACTTCAGTGCTGTTTACCGGTGATATTAGCACCAGTAACGAGCAACAAATATTAACAAATCAAACGCCCGTAGCGTCCCAAATATTAAAAGTGCCGCATCAAGGGAGTAAAACTTCGTCCTCTTTAGAATTTATCAAAGCTGTGGCGCCCATGTGGGCGGTAATTTTTGTGGGTGCTAATAATCGCTATGGCCATCCACATCAAGAGGTGGTAGTGCGTTATCAACAGCAGGGTGTGGGAGTATTAAGAACGGATGAGTTGGGCACCATTCGATTTGTCAGTGACGGCAAAGCTTGGCAGTATAAAAAACCTTGGAGCTTGATTAATTTTTAAAATTTGCTATAATCGCCTTAACCAATGTTTTTTAATTGTTGTAAAATAATTTTATGGAGATTAGTAACTTTCCAATATTTAAATCTAAATCAGAAGGATCAACGAGCTTTAATTTAAATGATCCAGCAGACAGGCGAAAATATTTTGATGCCAAAGCCGGGCCAGAGCTTAAAGCTATTAAACAATATCTTGATGAGGGAAAAACTTTTGTAGCTTTTTTACTAGGTAAGAAAAATTCTGGCAAAGGCACTTATTCTAAGCTGTTTATCGAGGCAGTAGGAAGTGATAAAATTGGTCATGTCTCTATCGGCGACATAGTACGTGATGCGCATGCCTTGGTAGAAAGTGAGCAAGGCCAAAAAGAATTAATTGAATTTCTACGTCAAAATTATCGCGGTTGGCATTCACCCGAGGAAACGATCGATTTAATTTTAGGCAGAAATCAATCATCGCTCATTTCATCAGAGCTTATTGTTGCTTTAATAAAATACGAAATATCTAAGCGCCCCAGACAAGCTATTTTTATTGATGGTTTTCCACGCGCTATGGATCAAATTGGATATTCTATTTTTCTTAAGGAACTTATTGGCTATCGCGAAGATCCTGACGTAATGGTGTTTATTAGTTTACCTAATACAGTTATTAATGAACGGATTAAATATCGGGTGATTTGTCCTATTTGTAAAACTCCTAGAAATTTAAAATTAATGGTAACTAAAAATGCTGGGTATGATGATAAGGTTGGTGAATTTTATTTAAAGTGTGACAATCCCAGCTGTAATGAAGCCAGAATGGTTCCTAAAGAAGGTGATAATCTTGGCATTGAGCCAATTCGCGAGCGCTTGGAAACCGATGATAAAATAATGCAGCAATTGCTCAAGCTTCACGGTATACCGAAAATTTATTTGCGCAATGCAATTCCCGTGGATGTGGCTAAGGAAAATGTGGATGATTATGAAATTACCCCTGGTTATGATTTTGAACGCAAAGCCGATAGTACAGTTAAGGTAGCAGAGTCGCGATGGACTATTAAAGATGACGAAGGATGTGATAGTTATAGCTTACTGCCCCCGCCGATTGTAGTAGCGCTGGTAAAACAGCTTGCCACAGCTTTGAATTTAAAAAAATAAAGCAAGACTGGAGTGCTGGTGAAATTATTTGATATCAAAAAACAAATAAAAAAGCCGATCCTGAATTAAGGGTCGGCTTTTTGGTTTAACTAGGTCATTTTTCTTTAAACTATGTTGGTTCTACCCCTAATTGTTTTTTTGATCGGTCCAGATACCGAGCGTAGTCATATGATAACCAAGCATAGATACCAGCTAGTACTGTAATATATATTATCAGTAGCGGAGGAAGGGGAATATCTTTGATTAGGAGTATAAAGATAAACCAAGCACTCATCATGTTTAGTGGTGGATAATATCTGGCAAATTCATCTGGTTTATTGTTACAGTGCTCATATCTGGCGGTAGTTATTCCACACGAAATAGCGGCGAAGAATAAGAGTAAATAAAACGTTATTGAGTAACTGTTCCAAGTAGTCAGACTAATAACATCGGACTTAAGTGCGACTAGTATAAATATACAAACAGCGATTACCCCCAACCCCCACAATAAAACCAATAGTTCGAGTAATGTATTGATAAAAACTGCAATTTTTTTCATGGTTTTCCTTTCAAAGAAAAGTTGTTGGTTTTGTTGATTATTATTTATTTTTTAATATCTAACAAAACCCTAGTCTATAAGGGATTATTTGTCAAATCCTCAATTAAGAAAAGTCTTTGGCTTTTTGATAAATTAATTTTTCTCGCTCAATTATTTGGTAAGTGATATAGTAAGGATGGAGGTATGATTTATGATTAGTATTATTGTCCCAACTTTAAACGAGGAGAAATTTTTACCCCGATTATTGGCGCAATTTACACCAGCGGTAAGAAATCAGTTTAGGTTGGAAGTGATAGTTACTGATGGCGGAAGTACTGATAAAACTCTGGCCATAGCTAAAAAATATAAAGCACATGTGGTAACCAAAAGGCTAGATACTCCCCAAACTATAGCTGGTGGTAGAAATAGCGGGGCGTGGCAAGCAAGAGGAGAGATTTTGGTATTTTTAGATGCTGATGGTTATATTAAAAATGTAATAGACTTTTTCAGCCGCATTAAAGCAGAAATGCGGCGACAGAATGTGGTGGCGGCAACGGTGCGTATAGAAGTGGATCCGCAAGAGCGTCGTTGGTATGATAATTTATGGTCATATTTTTTTGATGGCTTGTTCTTTTTGGAAAATAAAATTGCTATTGGGGGTATGGGGCGTGGTAATTGTCAAATTGTTAAAACTAGCGCTTTTCGCCAACTTGGCGGTTACAATGAAAATTTAGTAGCAGCCGAGGATTATGATTTATATCATCGTTTGGCGAAAATCGGTAATATAAAATTTTTTTGGGATCTAGTAGTTTATGAGTCGCCGCGCCGTTTTCGAAAAAATGGTTATTTAAAAGTTGTTTGGTTGTGGACTTTAAATTCGTTTAGTGTTTTTTTTACTAAAAAAGCTTGGTCCACAAAATGGAAAAGGGTGTAATTAGTTATGGATATTTTCTCTCATGCTTTGTGGGGTGCGACTATCATACGAAAAAAACCTTTAATTTGGTGGGCGGCTTTGGTCGGAGCGTTACCTGATTTGTTGGGTAGCGGACCTGGGTTTTTTTATCTATTGATTATTCGCAACCAGTTTTGGGGTGCAAATATCTGGCAGTTGTTACCTACTTGGGCTATTGTTGATTATCATTTTTGGCATAGTTTAGTCAGCGTATTAATTTTGTTGATAATTCTTTGGTTGCTCGGACGACGTTGGTTGGTATTAATATTTCCCTATCTATTACATTTATTGATTGATTTATTTACTCATCAGGGCGATGCGTTGTATCGTTTATTTTATCCATTACTATCTTATTCTTCTGAAAGATCAGGTGGAATTAATTGGTGGGACGTTAGTTGGATATGGTGGATTAATGTTGGTTTATTATTGATTATTAATTTTGTGTTATGGTTTCGTAAAAAAATAAATATTGACAAATTTTTCTAGTTGTAATAAGCTTATTCTACGTTCTTTTTACAAATAAATTTTAAAGACTAAGAAAGAGGAAAGTAGCGTGGCGTAGGCGTTTGAGGAAGGGGAAATCTAGACTGAAAGTTTCTCCCGCTAAAACCAAGTGAAGTTCCCTCTGGAGTTGCACTGATGAATTCGCCAACTGGCGGAGCGTAGTCAGAGACGTGTACTCACGTTACAGGGTTAATGTATGTCCCTTTTTCAAGGGAGTGCATGAAGTGGTCTTGAATTGTGGAAGTAACCCTTCGACAAATTCAGGGCAAAAAGGGTGGTACCGCGGAAAGTAGTTTTTAAGAAGCGCTTTTCGTCCTTAAGATTTTCTGTTAGAGAAGTTTCTTCTCTCTCGGATGCTTCGGGACGAAAAGCGTTTTTTGTTTGAAAATAAATAATGTTATTTAAAAAAATAAAGGAGAATGGTCATGTCTTTTTGGGTTAGTGGTAAATCAGATATAACAGAAACAGACGTTCCAAATTTGCTACAGCAACTTATAGAAATTAAACATGCTTGTCGCGCTATAAAACAAGAATTGAAAACCAAAAGCGATTTAATGTTGGCTGCGCGAGAATGGTGTAAGTTAAAAATCAGACAGCGTTATCTGCGAAAACAGCATCGTCAAATTGAAAAGAAGTATATTTCCTTAAAATAAAAAAAATAATTTAACATAAAAAACTAAAGGAGAATAATTATGAAAAGAAGAGACAAAAAAATAGTGCAGAAGAAAAAAATACGCTGTAAAAAAAGAATTACCCAAAATTTTCCTGTTGCTCAAGGTATAAGACCACGCCCTGGTGCGAATAAACTGTGATATATAAAGCTAAAATAATAGCGACAGCAAGAAACGTTGTCGCTATTTTATTTTGTGGATAGCTGGATTCAACCCTCTAACGCAAAAACTTGTTAATTAATAATTGGGAAAATACTTCATCCGGTTTTAAGAATTTAAGAGTTTTTCTAGGTCTGTCATTAAGTTCATCTTGCACTCGTTTAATTTCTTGTTTGTTGATTTGACTAAAGTCAATTCCTTTAGGAAAATACTGTCTAATTAATCCGTTAGTGTTTTCATTGGTACCTCGTTGCCATGGAGCATGTGGATCGGCAAAATACACCCGCACTTTAGTGGAAGCGGTAAATAGTTTATGTTCAGCCATTTCTGTTCCTCGGTCATAAGTTAAAGTTTTTTTTAAATACCTAGGTAAGCGCTTGATGGCTTTAGCAAATTGAATTCTCACAGTGTAGGCATCACGCCTGGTCAGAGGAACTAGTAGTAGATATTTAGTGGTTCGTTCTACTAAAGTTCCCATCGCTGAGTTAGAAGTTTTCGAGCCCATCATCAGATCGCCTTCCCAATGCCCAGGTATAATACGGTCTTTAACTTCAGCCGGACGTTCTGAAATGCTAATAAAATCAGTGATGGTTGAGCGTTTAGCGTGAGATAGCTTTCTACTATATCGAAACTTTCGTTCTTGTCTTAAACATCTTAAAAGTTCTTTTTTAAGTTCGCCTTTAGGGAGGCAATACAGGTAACTGTAAATACTCTCATGGGAAATACGCATGGTCATATCATTAAAGTAGTCAACTTTTAATCTTTTAGCAATCTCTTCGGGTGACCATTTTAGTTTTAGTTTATTTAAAACATAATCTTTTAATCGAGTGTTCTGTTCAAGTTGTTTGAGTTGTTTCTGTCGGTGGCGTATCATCTGGGCTTGTTTGTGTGACCTAATTGCTCGATAACAGTGTTTGTATTTACAGATTCTCTTAACTTCCCGGCTGATGGTTGAGACTGATCGACCTAATCGAGTAGCAATGTCAGTCCATGATTCTTCAGCCCAGATACCGGTACTGATTTCCTCTCTTTCCACCAAGTTTAAACGATGATATTTATTTGTCATAGCAAAACCTTAAATGATTAATAGGTTTTGCGCTAGTGGTTTGAACTCGCC
>JBAZOT010000014.1:0-11989 GCA_041648575.1 Patescibacteria group bacterium
AATCCAGTCTTCTGCCCAGTATATGTTCCTGATACAGTAATGGTAATAGTAGAAGTATTACTCTTATCCGGTTCAACAGTGGCAGGTAAACCTACTAATTGTGCCCAAGCGTTTGTTACAGCCTGTGTTTGTGAAGCCGTAGTGTTCAGCAATGACCGCTTAGTATTATCCAAAGTAGTTTGAGCTGAAGCCACAGCTGCTTGATACACTTCTATATCTTCAGTAGAAGAACCAGCTTCAATTTTAGCTAAAGCCGCTTCGTATTGTTGAACTTGCGCTTGAGCTGTAAGTAATGCAGCTTGTGCATCACTAGATTCCAAACTAGCTAATCGATCACCCAGTTTAACCTTATCACCAACTTTAACCGGCATTGCGGAAACACGCCCGGAAATTTTAAAATTTAGGTCAACCGCTTCTGCTGCCTCTATGGTACCAGTAACCGATACTGTCTGCTTTAAATCTTGTTGCTGAACTGCTTCAGTTTTATATTGTGGTTTACTATTTTGCGCCCGTGAATAAATTACGCCAGCCACAATTAAAATAATAATCAACAGCGGTATCCAAACTTTTTTTAATTTTAAAACTCGCCACATAAATTATTTACCTTTCTTTTTTGAAACTAACATTTTATTAGAAAATTGTGACAAAAATCTATCAATTGCATCTGTTTTAATCATAGAAAGAACTTTACCATGAACTACAAAAGCAAATAATTTATCACCTGCTTTTAATTTAAGAGCACGCCTGACTTCTGCTGGAATTACTACCTGTCCCCTATCACCAAGTTTGGTGGTTCCTAGGCAGGCAACATTTAAAAATTTATCCTGTATTTTATTGGACATATTCAAATATGAAAAGTATGAATTATCATACTAATGATATCGTAAATCAAATCATTGGTCAAGGCTATAAATTTTATAAACCCAAAACTACTATCATCACCTGCTCGCCATTCTCTACCTCTCCCCCATTCCAGTCATGAACTGCCCTGTCAAAAACAGAATAACGATAACGAAAATTTTCACCCCTTTTAGTTCCAGGGTCATTAGTTATAAATTCATCTCCGTCATACCCCTTTACTACCAGCATATGATACAAAGGTCCGGGTTGGTGAAAATACGGATTATCTAACAACCTACCAGCAGCAGGTAAAATTACCGGATGTCCTGCTTGAATTTCTTCTTTGATAACTTGCGCATTATATGGTTCTACTCGAGAGTTGATATTAAATCTTTGCTCTAAAACCTTAACCACTTCTAAAGCGGTAATATCAATTGCATAACCATTATCCTCTTCCCATTCTATCAATTCCAATATTCTCTGATCAGCTTCAACCGGCTCCAGTCTCAGGACATCCCTATTTGCTACAAAATCTGCCACCATTATAATACTCGCTTCTTCGCACGCTTCCTGATAAGGCATATCCCAATTAGCAAATGGCGCCTGCACAGTAAATGGTACTTTCAATATTTTAATTAAATGATCTTGTTTGGGATTTAATTCAGGTTCTAGTACTATTTCAGTATTATCTGCAATTGGCTGATTTTGATTATTAGATAAGTTTAAAGCTAAATCAGTACTAATTATTGGTTTATCAATATAAGATAAATCAGTATTATCCGATATCAAATACTGCTGTCCTAAAAAATATCCAGTTCCAATAATAACTATCAACAATAAAATCAATAAAATTGTTAATCTTGCCTTCATGTAATTATGATACGCAAAAGAGAAAAAATAAACAAACCCTAGACCATTGACTAATTTCCTACCAATATAATAAGATGGGCTCAAATAAAAATTAACTAAATCAACAAACCATAAACAAACATTGTAGGAGTTTAACATGAAATCAATTATTATACTACTGCTAACCGTAGCGTTTTTGCTGCCTAGCTATGGGCAGAAAGAAAAGAATTGTGATCAACCTTTGAACGGAATGACCGTTGCCGCGAACCTCAAACTCACCAGCAATCGCGCGGATGTTATATCTAGTGTCATCAAATCAAAATTGACTGATGCTGGAATAAAGTTCTGTCCAATGTCAGAAAATTATTTAAAAGGTGAAGTTACAATAGTACCCCCCACACTCCAATATCCATTTAAAACCCAAGTCCACCTAATAACTGAGGGTCCGTTCTGTGGAACGTACAATTTAGCTTACTTTTCTTTAGATGCCTCACTGTTTATTGGTAAAGACACAACAATTACTGATGAACAGATTAACTTGTTGGCACAACAAATAGTTAACGACTTCGTAATGCACACTGAAGAAAGAGATGCCTTACATAATAAAAAATAATCAAAATAACATTCTGTTGATACAAACCTCTCCTATTATTTAGGCGGGGTCTTTTATTTTACATAACCCTTGACCTATTTTAAACTATTAGTTATAATAATTTCGTTATCTTAATTCTTTATTCTTGCTTCATAATTCTTAACTTATGGCTCATACAAAAGCAGGCGGTTCTACATCTTTAGGCCGCGAATCACAATCTAAACGTCTTGGTGTTAAAATATTTGCTGGTCAGATAATTAAAGCTGGTATGGTTATTGTTCGTCAACGTGGCACTAAATTTTTTCCCGGGGTTGGTGTAAAACGCGGCAGTGATGATACTTTATTCGCTATCATCCCAGGAATAGTTAAATTTCATCGCAAATGGAAAAAAAGTTACACTGGTAAACTGAAACTGGCTAAACTAGTCTCTGTAGTAACAAAAAAATAACGCTTTAAAAACTCCCATCAACTCGGGGGTTTTTATTTTTTTATACAAGCACCAATAAAATCCCTAAATAACGGATGCGGGCGCAAAGGCCGGGATTTAAATTCAGGATGAAACTGTACACCCACAAACCATGGATGATTTTTTAGTTCAACAATTTCAACTAATTTATGATCGGGTGTAGTGCCGGAAATAACTAGTCCAGCTTGCTCCAGTTTAGCGCGATAAAAATTATTAAATTCAAAACGATGCCTGTGACGTTCTGATATATTATTTTTACCATACGCTTTAAAAGTCTTGGTGCCCTTAATTAAAGTGCAATCCCATGCACCTAAACGCATAGTAGCACCGTAATCGCGAGATAATAATTTTTTTTCTTGATCCGGCATAATGTGAATAACTGGATCTTTAGTTTTAGCGTCGAACTCGGTACTAGTGGCCTTACTAATCTTAGCGACATTTCTGGCAAACTCAATAGTTGCAATCTGCATGCCCAAACAAAGTCCTAAAAATGGCTTGTTAGTTTCTCTGGCATACTTAGCAGCTAAAATTTTACCCTCGGTTCCGCGTATACCAAAACCGCCTGGAATAACCACACCTTGTGCCCGTTTTAATTTTTGCCACTCTTTTTTATCTTGATATTCCAATTTCTCGGCATCAATCCATTCCACTACCAACCTGGCATTATGAAAATAAACAGCCGACCGTAAAGCTTCTAAAACACTTAAATAGGCATCACCATGTTCAGTGTATTTTCCTACCATAGCGACACTAAGCAACTGTTTACCGTTTTTAACTTTAACATTTAATTTTTCCCAAGCGGTTAAAAGCGGACGTTTTTTAATAATACCAAATTTTTTAAAAATTATTTGTGAAATTTTATATTTTTCAAAATTTATAGGCACTTCATAAATACTCTTAATAGTCATTGCCGGTATTACGGCAACCGCTGGTATATCGCAAAATAGGGCTATCTTGTCCAACAAATCTTTTTTAATGGGAAAATCAGTACGACATAAGATAATGTCTGGTTGAATACCTACCCTTCTCAGCTCTCGAACCGACGCTTGGGTTGGTTTAGTTTTCAACTCATTGGATGTTTTTAAATAAGGCAATAATGAAACATGGACAAACAACACACGGCCATCGCCTTGTTCTTGGTGCAACTGCCTAGCGGCTTCTAAATATGGCTCCCCTTCAATATCACCGACCGTACCGCCAATTTCCATAATTAAAAAATCAGCTTTGCTATATTTAGCTGCCTGAAAAATATAATCTTTAATGGCATTAGTTATATGCGGAATAATCTGAATAGTTTTGCCTAAAAATTCTCCCCTTCTCTCCTGATTTAATAATTTATCATAAATCTGTCCCGTAGTAAGATTGCTTAAACGACTCAAATTCTCATCAAGAAACCTTTCATAATGCCCCAGGTCTAAATCAGTTTCAGTGCCATCATCTAACACAAAAACTTCACCATGTTGATAAGGATTCATGGTGCCTGGATCAATATTTAGGTAAGGATCAAATTTCAAACTAAAAACTTTAAAACCAGCTGCTTTTAAGATGGCACCGATAGAAGCGGCAGCGATACCCTTTCCTAATCCAGAACACACTCCGCCCGAAATAAATATGTATTTAGTTTTAATCATGGTTTAATGATAAAATTTTAAGAATAATTTTGGCTTGGTGGCTAGAACCAAATAATACTGTTATTTGATGTTCCCCTACAGTTTTAATATTACCAGGCAACTCTAATTGTTTAGTAGATAATTGCAGATCAAATTTTTTGTATATTTGATCAATAATCTGTGTTGTAGTTACACTAGCAAATAATTTACCCGCTGGTGAGGTTTTGGCTATAATCTCTATTATTTGACCATTTATCAAAGATTGCCATTTTCTAAACTTATGCTCCTGCTGTTTTTGCTGATGTTGTTGCTGGATATTTTTTTGCTCCCACAGCCTAATCTTAACTGGAGTAGCTAACCCTGCTAACCCCTGAGGTAACAAGTAATTCATCGCATAACCGTTACTAACTTCTTTTACTTCACCCTCATTAGCAACTTGATTAACTTTTTTTAAAAAAATCACCTTGATCATAAATTAAACTTTATTAAAAAACTGTTATCATTCTGTAAATTAATTTTATTTACTTGGCACTCTACTACCCGGGACCAACCAGGATTCTGCTTAAGCCAATTAACAAATTTTTCTAAATCTAAGTTACTGCCTTCTACCTCAATTAACACCTGTCCCTTTTGTATATTACCGACCCAACCAGTCAAACTATTTTGCCAAGTCCTGATTTTGATAAGATATCTTAAACCAACGCCTTGAACACGACCCGTTAAAATTATCTTCCACCTTTCCTTCATATTACCGTAACAATTCCAATGCCTTGACTAACTGTGGATCATTATCATTATTATAATCTTCTTTGGTTAATTCGATTTTAACATCTGGTTCGATGCCGGTTTTGTCAATTTGCCGACCTTGGGGAGTAAACCATTTGGCAATAGTTAGTTTTAAAGCTGAACCATCGGAAAAAGTCTGGTAATCCTGCACCGATCCTTTGCCAAAAGTTTTTTCGCCCACTAAAGTAGCTAACTTGTAATCCTGCAGCGCGCCAGCCACAATTTCCGAAGCCGAGGCCGAGCCTTGATTTACCAACACAATTGTTGGTATACCTTGCAAATCACCAGTGCCAGTTGATTTGTATTCTTTAAACTGCGGCGGCACAAACTGCTCCTTAACTACCACACCTTCTGGTATCCAATGACTGGCAATATCTACTGCTTGATCTAAGTAACCACCAGGATTATTTCGTAAATCTAATATCAATGCTTGAGCACCGCGTGCTGAAAGATTTTGCCACGACTTAATAAATGAATCATTAGTTTCGCGGGCAAAATGAACCAACCTAATATAACCAACTTGCTTATTAGTACCGGGTACAGTTTTTAATTCTGATCTAATCACATCCACTCTAATCTGATCACGAATTATTTCCACATCACGTGCTTCAGAGTCGCCATTAGTTAATATTTTTAAAACGACTTTGGTATTTTTTAGACCCTTTATTAAACTGACTGCGTAATCTAAAGCAATGCCAGTAGTATCTAAATCATCAATTGATATAATTCTATCCCCAGGACGTAAACCAGCACGTTCAGCCGGCGTTCCTGGTAACGGTGCCACAATTACTAAATAATCATTTTTAATACCAATTTCCGCACCAATACCCTCAAAACTGCCAGAGAGCTCTTGATTGAATTTCTCTGCTGTTTCCGGATCCATAAAAAGTGAATAAGGATCTTGAAGTGAGGCTAAAATTCCTTGTAAACTTCCATAAAACAATTTTGTATCTGAAACCGGATGTTCTAGATAATTAGCTTGTACATAATCCCAAACTTTCCAAAATAAATTAAAATCTACATCCTGACTAATATAAGCTGGTTTTTCTTTATTTATATTAACCAGACTGCCAAAATCTATATTGGTATTTTTTTGATACTGACCTAAATATAAACCAGCCAAAAAGGCAATCGCAATAAAAATAACCGTCAGAGCCGACGGCCTAGACTTCGTGATCGAAGTCTTTGAAATATTGAAATTTTCTAAATTAATAGTCATTGGTTATATTATACAAAAATTTTATCACTTATACTCAACTACCGTCAAAAAGATTAATTGACTTACTATTGACGAGAAATTTCAGCACCAATCGCTTTTAGCCGCTGCTCAATTTTTTCATAACCCCGATCTACAACTTCGGCTTCAGCAATAATACTTTGTCCTTGCGCCATTAGAGCAGCTATTAACATAGTAGCACCTGAACGTAAATCATAAGAACGGATATCGCGGCCATATAACGGGGTTGGCCCAGTTACCACCACGCGATGTGGATCGGCAATCACAGCATTTGCTCCCATTTTAATTAATTCCGAAATGTGGTTTAATCGACCCTCGTACATTGGATCATGAATCAATGAAGTACCATTGGCTTGAGTAGCTAAAATACAAAAAGGAGCTTGTAAATCAGTGGGAAATCCAGGATATGGCAAGGCCTGCAAACGAAAAGGTTTTAATTGGCGAGAGGCGCGAACTGTTAAGGCGTCACCTTTAAGCTGCCAATCAACTCCAATGGCCTTTAATTTCATTAACACAAAATTTAAATGTTCAACGCAGACTGGTTTGATTGTTATTTCACCACGTGTTACTGCTGCTAGCACCGCCCAGGTACCTGCCTCTATTGGATCGGGAATAATAGAATATTCAGCTCCATGCAGACTTTTTACTCCTTCAATAATTAAGGTGTGTGTGCCGATACCTTTAATTTTTGCACCTAAAGCTATTAAGAAATTACACAAATCTTGAACATGAGGCTCGGCTGCTGCCAATTCAATAGTGGTCGTACCAGAGGCCAAGACTGCGGCCATGACAACATTTTCTGTTGCTGTTACGGAAAATTCCGGCAAAATAATTTTGGCGCCAGTTAACTTTTCAACCTTCAAATCATAACTTTCATTAGTTATTTTAACCTCCACTCCTAATCGCTGTAGACCGTATAAATGCGTATCTAATGGACGATTGCCAATAATACAACCACCTGGTTCAGGTAAAGTTACAGCATGAATTCTAGCTAATAACGGCCCAAACAGCAGTATTGACGACCGCATGCCTTTTACTTCGTTAGCTGGCAATTGGCTTAAATTGATATTTACCGCCTTAATAGTAACGGTCTTGCCTTGATTATTAACTTCGGCTCCAACTGCTTTTAATAAGCTAAGCATCTTAGCTACATCACTAATAGCTGGAATATTATGAATGGTACATTCTTCGCTTGTTAACAAACAAGCTGCTAAAATTGGCGTCACCGCATTTTTAGCTCCTGGTACCTCAATAGTGCCATGTAAAGCTTTGGCTCCTTCTATGACCAACGAACTCATGTTACAATAAATTAAGAATTAAACCTTAATAATTAACAAATACAGCTTAACCTTTTTAGTATATAAAATCAAACCCATGCCACTTAAATATCGAAGAATAATATATATATTTTTTATAGCTTTGTTTATTTTAAGCAGTATTTGGCTTATTCTCTATACCCAAGGATACGAGTATAACCCTTACAAGCAGAAAATTGAAAAAACTGGCGCTTTAGATATAAAATCTAAACCTACTGGTGCCACCATTATTCTTAATGGACAAATTCAAAACAATACCACTCCCACGATTTTACGCCGGCTTTCCGCTGACACTTATGATCTAGCTGTAACCTTACCTGAATATCAGCCTTGGCAAAAAAAATTAGCAGTTAAAACAGGTGTGGTTACTTTTACTGGTAATATTAAACTGTGGCCTCCAGAACAGCTGGGTGATAAGCTTGGCGATACTAATAATATTAATTCTTCACTATCGCCCAATGGTGTAAACTTACTTTATTACAAAGAATCTGGGCTTGGTTCTGGTTTATGGCTACTTAACTTGGCTTCGGGAGACGCGGCCTTAATTAATCGCGACGCTTCTAAAATAATTAAATACACTGAATGGTCAACAACTAGCAGAAATTTATTGATTAATTCACCAGCCTCAGTTCAACCCTGGCAAATTATAAATCTTACTGATAACGCCAAAAAAAACATTGAGCTACCTAGTCAAATTAAACCGATTACTATTCACTGGTCAACGAGTAATGATAATATTTTGTATATTAGCACTGGCGCAGAAATGTATGAATTTTCTTTAACCTCGGGCACAACTAAATTACTTTGGCGCGCCTCAATCGTTGATTTTAAGCATTTTGATGGTTTAATTTATGTTTTAGTAAAAGAAGGTAAGGATGGTATTAGCTTAAAAATATTTAATCCAAAAAATTTGCAAGAACTGTCTTCAATTCGACCAGTGGCTTTATCAACTGATTTTACGTTTCTTGAATCTAATGATGATTGGTTACCGCTACTAGATACTGTCAGACACAATTTGTACTTACTAACTTCGCCACTCACCAACGAACAGCCCACTTTGTCTTTGCCCGATGTGATAGATATTGATTGGTCACGTGATGGTTCCACGTTATTGTTATACAACAACTTTGAACTTTGGTCTTACGATCTAGAACAAAACAAGATCGAATTGATTAATCGCATCAGTACTCCTATTACCGCCGCGAGCTGGTTTAATGAAAATTATATTTTACTAGCTATTAACAACGAATTACTGGCACTGGAATTAGACACTAGAGACCAGCAGCAAAAATGGATTATTTCTAAACAACAAAAACCAATCCAGAATTTTTTTCTAGACCCACTAGGATCACTAGTTACCATCAAAACCGAGGATGGTTTATTTAGGGTATCATTGACTAAATCTGCGAATTTAACTGGCGGGCAATCAACTGATTAGCTTTAAATAATGAATCAAAGGTGCCAGCATCTGTCCATTCACTGGATAAAATAGTGTACTTCATTTTATTTTGTACAACATAAGCATTATTTACATCAGTAATTTCCATCTCACCCCTAGCTGATGGTTTAAGTTTTTTAATAATGGAAAATACTTGCGCATCATAAAGATACAAACCAGTAACTATTAAATTAGTAGCTGGTTGTTTGGGCTTTTCAATAATGCAAATAATTTTATCACCCTTAATCTCTGCTACACCAAAACGTTCGGGGTCGGGTACTTGTTTTAAAAATACTTGCGCCCCAACTGGGTTTTGCACAAATTCCTTAATACTCGAGGAAACATCATCAGTAAATATATTATCACCCAAAATTGCAGCAATTGGCTCTGAATCTGCAAAATTTTCTGCTAGTCCTAAGGCTTGAGCAATACCACCTGGCTCTTCTTGCATTTCATAGGAAAATTTTACTCCAAATTCTCTCCCCGATCCTAATAACTGTAAAAAATGCCCAGCATGCTCTGGTCCCGATACAATTAAAATATCCTTAATCCCCGCCTTAACCAAAGTTTCCAAAGGATAATAAATCATGGGCTTGTTGTAAATCGGCAACAAGTGCTTATTGGTTACTTTGGTGAGCGGCATTAAGCGCGACCCAACACCACCTGCTAAAATAATTCCTTTCATAAAAATGCTATTAATTTACTTTGATAAAAGATCTATAATTTAATATTAAGATGTGAGTATTGACTTTTTAACTTCTGGACGCTTAAAAGCATACATATCTCCCTCCAAGCGCTCTACTTCTCCACTTCGCACTAACGATTCCCAAACTCTTTTAGCATCATCACTTACTATCATATCGGAAACCAAAACCTCACCGCGGGTCTGGGCTTCCGCATTTAATCTTCGATATAACTCCTTGGCCATTCCTCTCCCTCTATAATTTTCATTAATTTCCAATCCTTGAAACGTCGTATAACCACCGGGCTTATTATCATAAAGGTAGGAAAAACCGCCTATACGTTCGCCATTGAATAAAATATCCCGAGTCTGAAGTTTAGACGTTGGATCTTTATCCTCTGGAATAGACTCTTTTATTGTTAGCAATTGTTTTTCTTCTTCATTCAAATTAACCGACTCATGTAGTTGGCTTTCGTTTTCTTTAGAATTTAGATATTCCCCTGGTATATATTGTTCTTGTTCCATATCTATTTAATCAAATATTCTTTTAACACCTCCTGCCAGCTGCGTAAAGCTGGAAATTTAGTATTGAGTAAAACCGCATATTGCGGTCGTTTGGCTTTGACAGGGTATTCACTGGAACTAATCGGCAGTAAAGGCGTTTTGATATTTTTTAATCTAAAAACCTCTTTAGTTAAATCATACCATGAACAAACATTTTCGTTTACTAAATGATAAATACCCGGCTGATAATTACCAACTAACAACCCTTCCACTGCTTTAGCTAAATCTTTGGTATAAGTTGGTTTACCAAACTGATCATTAACTACTTTTATTTCTTGACGCTCGCAAGCCAGCTTTATCATGGTATCAATAAAATTTATTCCCCGTGGTTTTCCTTTTTGTGGTGCTCTACCAAAAAGCCAAGAAGTTCTGACTACATAACCATTTGTGTAACCAAACACGAATTTCTCACCCTGAGCCTTGGACTGTCCATATACACTCAGTGGATTTACGACTGACGTCTCGTCATACCCCAATTTGTTAGTACCATCAAAAACATATTCGGTTGAAAAATGAACTAAACGAGCATTAACTTGTTCACAAGCTAGGGTAATATATTTAACTGCTTCAGAATTTATTTTAAATGCTGCTGCTTGATTATCTTCTGCACCATCAACATTAGTATAACCCGTAGCATTAATAACTATTTCGGGTTTTAAATCTGTTATTTTATCAATAACTTGCTGTTTTTGTGTTACATCGACTTCTTCCTTGTCCCACAAATACAATTCGCTTTTGCCGGTAAATTCATGCGCTAAATCAGCCCCCAACATCCCCCGCGCCCCTAAAATTAAAATTTTACCCATGCAAACTTTTTATTAAATTTTATAGATTGCTTCGCTAATACTCGCAATGACATTAAACTTATGATTGATACTGCTTTTTATAATATTCTAAATACTCCCCGCTTTTAATTTTCTCCCACCACCATTTATTCTCCTTAAACCACATTACTGTTTCCGACAGACCTTCTCCTAATTTTACTTGTGGTTTAAAACCAAAATCGCGTAAGCGGCTGCTATCTAGCGCGTAACGCCGATCATGAGCTGGCCGGTCTTTAACAAATTCCAAACAACTTTCATCTTTATTTAGCAATTTCAAAATCATGTTAATTAATTCCAAATTAGTAAGCTCTTCACCGGTGCCAATATTATAAACCGTATCAACATCTTCTTTATGCACTAGTAAATCAATGGCACTGGCATGATCATCCACATAAATCCATTCCCGTACTTGCTGGCCATCGCCATAAATTGGCACCTTTTTTTCTTCCAACAAATTGGTAATAGCCAGCGGGATTAATTTTTCCGGATAGTGATATGGGCCATAGTTATTACAACTATGGGTAACCACAATAGGCATTTGATAAGTTTTAGTGTATGCCTGGCATAATAAATCAGCACCAGCCTTGGAAGCTGAATAAGGGCTCGAGGGGTCAAATTTGCTTTCTTCAATAAATCTAGTTTCAGTTGATCCATAAACTTCATCAGTAGAAATTTGAATATAACGCGCTATTTTATATTTTTTAGCTGCTTCTAATAAATTATAAGTTCCCACAATATCGGTCATGATAAAATCCCGAGGATTTAAAATTGATCTATCAACATGA
>JBAZOT010000015.1:0-11844 GCA_041648575.1 Patescibacteria group bacterium
GTCTAAGTTGTTCTAACCGATCGCTGGAACAAAAACAATAATAAGCTTTTTTATTTTCTAACAATTCATCAACATATTTTTTATAAATATCTAAACGCTCAGATTGAATATATGGTCCTAAATCCCCGCCCTTATCTGGCCCCTCATCCCAATTAATTCCCAACCAATTTAAATCTTCCAATAAACGTTTTTCACTACCGGCAACATAACGTTCTCTATCGGTATCTTCTAAACGTAAAATAAAACTACCTTGGTTTTGTCTAGCAAACAAGTAATTGATTAACGCGGTTCTGGCGCCACCGATATGAAGCTCCCCTGTTGGTGATGGCGCAAATCTAACTCTGATCATATTTTATTAATTTTTTTAATTCTTGTTTAACAATATTGGTGAACTCTATACGCTTAGGATAAACTGAATTAACCAAATCATCAATCTTAACCCATTTATAATCAATAGCTTCTCTAGCGTTTAATCTAATTTCTGTATCATTTCCTTTGAATTTCAAATAAACCGGATGCTGCTCTTGTCCAATAATGTCAGCTGATTTGGGTATTCTAGGAAAATCATAGTTAAATGTTTTTAATCCTATACCAAGTAAATCAACATTAATTATTGAGCACTCTTCTTTAAGTTCTCTTCTTGCTGCTTGTTCTAGATTTTCGTTCGGTTCTATTCCGCCTTGTGGCAACTGCCAATGTTCACCTGGAAATAGACCGCTTTTTATTAAAAGCACATCATTTCTATCATTAAGTAAACATATGGACACATTAGGCCTATATTTGTTTAATACCTCACCAGAGCCTATTTTAAAGGTTTTAAGTGCCTTATATATGGGGCCAGTTGAGTTTAATATACTTTGAATCAGGCTAACTTCTGTTAATTTAAAATTTTGAGGTGTAAAACTAACGTTAGAGATTGATATTTTAGACTTTAATCGCGCTAAAGCGAAGTGTGGCGGTTTAGCTGACAAGTCGCTAATATTTAATTTTTTTATTTTTTTAATTAACGCCTCTTGTAATTTAATAAAATTATCGTCTGTTATAGTATGAATTGATAAAACGCGAGGATTTTTTTCAGATGGTATCAATTCCAGTTTAGTTAGCGATATTTGTGGTAGTGAAATTTTATTAACTACGCTCTCCCCTATTTCCAACAATTGATCAAGTTTATCATCAGAAACTTCACCCAAAAATACCACTGTAAAATGTAAATTATGCAATTCCACCAGCTTCGCCGGAAGGGTTTTAAGCCAAGGCATTAGTTGCTGGACTGCCTGTACAGCAGACGGCGTCGCATAGCAGCCAAAAAATAATCTCATTGTTACAATTATACCATTTTTTATACACTTTTACCAGCTATTATTGTTTCCTGATGTTAAATGATATATAATGATTACATGAATAAAATTAAAATAGCATATTTATTAGTTGTCATTATTACTATATTTAGCCCATTATCAACTTGTTGGTCGCAAACTAATTTTAATCCTCAATATATTATTTCAGATCAAGATTTATTTGATTATAATTCTTTAAATTTGGGACAAATACAAAAATTCCTAGAAGATAAAGGCAGCGCTTTAACTAATTACAAGGATCCGATCACTTCTATGTTAGCGGCTGATATAATTCATCGGGCGGCGCAAGAATATCAAATCAATCCGAAATATTTACTAACTTTATTGCAAAAAGAGCAAAGCTTAATTGAAAATGGTAGCCCCTTAAACAAGAATTATGATTGGGCTGCTGGTTATGGAATATGTGATGATTGCAGTATGAACGACCCTTTGCTATTAAAATTCAAGGGATTTTTCAATCAAGTAATTTGGGCGGCAAAAGTAATCAGAACTAAATACGTGGTTGAAATTCAAAACAATGGTAAAACTTTTACTGGTTTTGGGCCTGGCATTACTAAAACAGTTGATGGCTTAGCTATTACGCCAGCTAATAAAGCAACCGCAATTTTATATACTTATACGCCTCATCTTAAAGGTAATGAGCTGTTATGGAATGTTTGGAACAGGTATTTTTCGCGTAGTTATCCCGATGGCTCGTTGCTAAATATTGAAGGACAGAAAGAAGTTTGGTTAATCCAAAATAATTTACGTAGAAAATTTGCTTCAAAGGCTGTCTATTTATCCTATTATCAAAATTTCGATCGGGTTTTAACTGTAAGTGATTCGGAATTGAAAAAATATCCGTCTGGTAATGACATCAAATTTCCAGCATATTCTTTTTTACGTTCTCCACGCGGAACTGTTTATTTACTATTAACTAATGATACAATTAGAGGCTTTGATTCGCAAAAAGCTTTAAGGCAAATTGGGATTAATCCGGAGGAAATCGTTGATGTTAGTTTTGAGGACTTGGCCCAGTATAGTGAAGGAGCGCCGATTACTGTTGCCTCTAGTTATCCGCAAGGTACCTTGATTCAAGATAAACAAAGCGGTGGGGTTTATTTTGTGCAGGATTCTGTCAAACACCCAATTTTTTCACGAGAAATTTTAAAATCAAATTTTGGCAGTTTACGAATTTCTGAACGAATGACCTCGGAAGGATTATTAATTTTTACTACCGGCGAACCGATTTTATTTAAAGAAGGAGATTTACTGCGATCAACTGATGATCCGGCGGTTTATGTGATATCTGATAAATACAAAAGGCCAATATATTCAGCCTTAGCCTTTGAAAAACTGGGATATGATTGGGACAATATAATAGTCACCAACGTCGCTTCTTTGGGATTGCATCAATTAGGTGAACCTGTTTTAGAACCATTTTAAATTATATGCCAGTAGTATTTGCTGCTTTGGTTCCT
Source organism: Patescibacteria group bacterium (assembly GCA_041648575.1). Taxonomy (GTDB): domain Bacteria; phylum Patescibacteriota; class Patescibacteriia; order Veblenbacterales; family UBA10138; genus JBAZOT01. Next base: position 2,819 of record JBAZOT010000015.1, read on the forward strand.
AACTCGCCCTTGTTATTGCCTGGTATAAACACGGAGGTTAAAAAAGATTTATCCAAAACATTAGCGGGCTATAATAAATTAGCACGAATTTTAAAATCGGCTAAAGTAGAAATTATTTTTAATATTTCATCACTAATTAATAGCGACAATGATTATTATTTATATCAGGACAAAACATTTGTAGTTGAAACTAAAGAGTATGGTGATTTACTAACACAATATCAAGCCAATGGAGCTATATGGTTTACTCACAGCTTAAAAGAGTTTATTGAACCCCAATTTAAAATTCCTTTACATACCCCAGAAAGATTACCAATCGAGCAGGCTATCCCCTTGATTAATTTAAATGTGCGTGAGGGTTTATCTTGTTTAGTAATTCCTCAATTTCCATCTGCCTCTGTTACCATTAATTTATCAAAAATGATAGCTGATTATTTCAATGGTCTGCAAGCTAGAATTGCAATCTTGGCATCTGGTGTATTAGCTAGGGGAAAAAGTTCATATTTTGGCGATAATCAGAAGATTTTAAGTAATATTTTTTTCAAAACTATTAAACAGGGTGAATATGATAATTTAAATAACATTGATATGAAATTAAGAGTCAAGGTTCAGGAATCACTAATTGCTCCAGCGTCATTTATTTACAATCTAATTCCTAGTCATCAAGCTAAGACCTCAATTATCGCTCTAGAATTTACCCACGGCATAAATCATTTACTGGCTAACATTAGTTGGTGAGTATGCAAAAACAAATAGCTCAAGTGGCAATTCTAAGACATCTCCCCAGAAGAATGGGTTTTTTTGATTATCAAGTGGCAAATAACATTAAAGTCAATATAGGTGATTTAGTAAGTATACCTTTTGGTAAAACTAAAAAACTAGGAGTGGTTATTGATTTGAGAAAACACAGTGAATATCATGGGACATTAAAGAATGTTTTAGATGTAGTAAGTTCACAAATCTTATCCAAAAAACAAATTATTTTGGCGCAGCAGATAGCCAGTTATTATGGCACCTCATTAAGTATGGCAATTAATTTATTTGTTCCAATATTGCCTCAAAAAAAACAATCATTGGCTAATTCGATTAATTCATCTATTGTTCAAAAACAAACTAATTTAGCATTATTAATAACTTATAATAATCAAACCGACAAATATAAAACAATATTGGAGATGGCTGCTAAGGTGATTAAACGAAAGCAGCAGCTATTTATACTAGTACCTGAGAAAAGATATTTGGAAAATTGGATAAAGTTAATCGATTCAAACGTTGTTGTTTGGCACGCAGATTTAAAATCTTCCGAAAAGCGTCTAGTTTGGAATACTATTGTACAAAAAAATGATCTAATAATTATTGCCACACGTTCCGGTTTATTTTTACCTTTTAATAATTTAGGTGGAATAATAGTTGATGACGCAGAAAATGAAAACTATAAGCAATATGACCAAAGTCCACATTTTGACAGTATTGAAATAGTGCAATGGCTTAAAAATTTATACGCTTGTTCGTTGGCCTTGGTGTCATCGGCACCACGGTTAGAAGATTGGTTTAAGGCCAAACATGGATATTATCTATCTAAAACGGTTAGTCCCTCGCTACCAGAAGATAGGGTTAATATTATCAATATGTCTAACGAACAAATTGACTCAAACAATTTTCCTTTATCTGACAATTTATTGTCTAAAATCGACGAATACCTAAGGAATCATAAAAAAGTTTTTCTTTACCTAAATAGGCGCGGTTCTAATACAACCGTAATTTGTCAGGATTGTAAGCGAACATTACAATGCGTTAAGTGCGATAAAGTATTAACTTGGCACGAAGCAGAAAAAAAATTATATTGTCATAACTGCGGTCAAACACAATTATTAACACTACCCTGCCCTATTTGTCGGGGCAATAATATTACTTTTTTAGGTATTGGCACGGAAAAAATTGAAAAAATATTAAAACTAAATTTTTCTAAGTACAGTGTTTGCCGTATTGATACTGATACACAAAAAAAATTATCCACACTAAATATAGCTAATGCAGATATTTTACTAGGAACAGCTTTAGCCTGGAAATACGTAAATTTCAGTATTTTTTCCCTAATTGGTATAGTGTCATTAGATGCTGAGTTCACCGTACCTGAATTTAGGGCGGAGGAATTTGTTTGGCAAAAATTAAGATATTTAATAACAAATTCCAATGCTAAATTATTTATTCAAACATATCAGCCTGAAGCAGTATGTTTAAAGTATTTAGTAAAAAATAATAATATATTTTATGACCATCTATTAACTCAACGTCAAACATTTAATTGGCCTCCTTTTGTAGAATTACTTAAATTGACTACTAAAAATATTTCGTCGAGCCATGCTGAATTGCAAATGAGAAAAATAGAACAGATTATTACTAAGCAAATAGGACATAATAAAATGTTCAGTCTAAATAATTTTTATTCCGATTTGCATATCAAAAGATCAAATAAGTATGTTTATCATTTATTAATTAAATACCGCCCAGATTTTAATCCAATCTCACTCTGGTCAAAATTACCAGATGATATTATTATAGACAGACAGCCCAGATTTATACTAAGCTAAAAACATGTTGTTACTGATTATTGCCCCAAATCCAATTTTACGTGCTAAAAATGAAGCTATAAAATTTCCCTTATCTTCAGAAATTATTGAATTAATTCCAGAGATGTTCAAGGCAATGAATAATCTTAAGGGCATAGGATTGGCTGCTCCTCAAATTGGTCATAACATCAATTTAATGGTTATTGCTACTGCCCAAGGACCACAGGCATTCATTAATCCACGCATTGTCAAATTTTCCTATATTAACGAATCAATGGAGGAGGGATGTTTATCTGTGCCTCATGTATTTGGAATAGTTAAACGCGCGCGCAGTATTAAAGTAGAATACTTTACCGATCAGGGAATTAAAAAACAACAATCCTATCATGGTTTAATGGCGCGAATTTATCAGCACGAACTAGACCATTTAAATGGTATTTTATTTATTGATCAGGTAAAAAACATAACTGTCGGGCAAGAACTGCTAAAAAAATATGCCACAAATTGATTATGTTTATTTCGGCACCTCCAGGTTTGCTGGAGTAATTTTGGATAAATTAATAAATTCTAATATTGCGCCAAAGTTAGTAGTCACAGTTAGTGGCAAACCAATCGGTAGAAATCAACAAATCCAAAAATCTGCTGTATTTGATTTATGCTTAAAATACGATTTGCCCGTAAAGGAAATTGATAGTCTGAATAGCGATGTGTTAATTGAAGAAATCTCCAGTTTAAAATGCCCCTTAGGAATTTTAGCTGCTTTAGGAAAAATTGTACCCTTAAAATTACTTCAAGTTTTTCCCTATGGAATTATTAATCTGCACCCATCTTTATTGCCAATGTTCAGGGGGCCATCCCCTATTCAATACGCCTTATTGAATGGTTTAGATACTACAGGAATTACCATTATTAAATTAGATGAGCAGTTGGACCACGGTCCTATTGTTGCCCAAGCCAAAACTGCTATCAAGACAAATGAAACATACATTGACCTTGAAGCTAGGTTAGCTGAATTAGGTGCTAATTTATTAATTAAGACAATTCCAGTTTATTTATCTGATAAAATTACACTCATTCCACAGAATCATCAACAGGCAACGATTACTAAAAAAATTATTCGTGAACATGGTTTGATAGATTGGCAAAAATCAGCCAAGTTAATTTATGATCAATGGCGAGCATACTTTCCCTGGCCTGGCATATTTACTTATTGGAATGATGAAAATTTAAAACTATTAAATATTGAGTTTACTAAATTACCATCAGTAGCTGCTGGCTTAGTACATTTTGTTAATAATATTCTGTACATTGATACTACTGATTATTCATTGATAATTAATAAACTACAATTAGCTGGGGGAAAACCATTAACCGCCATTGATTTTATTCACGGTCATAAAAATTTTATAAATACCAAGCTAATAAAATAGCTTAGTAATTATTACAAAAAATTATGAGTAAATAAACTAGCTCAATTAAGACTTGGTTCTTTCTTTGGTAGTAACCCAAAATCCGAGATATTTACCAAATAATAGTCTTGTTTGCGAATCAGTAGCTGGAATGGCGCCGAAAATTATCATAGTAAACGGAAACAATATCCATTGTAAAATCATAACAATATACGTATAATAACCAGTTTTTGCCGGTCGTGGCGGTAATAAAATAGTTGACAAAATGGCGCTAACTATTAATCCAAACATGGCTATACCCATTAGCCACTGCAAAGTAATTGGCGCGTTATTGGCAATCATACTGCTTGATTCGGTATCATCCAAAAAATAAATTGGCAATCTACCTAATATAAAAATTATCACTGGTGCCGTAGCCCAAGAATAATAACCTTCTAGCATATTCCATAAATATCTAATTTTTTTTACAAACGGAATACTTTTTTCCCATAATGAATAAATTATTAAATAGGGTAAATTTTCCGCGCCATAAGCCCATCGGCGCTGTTGTTTATACTGATTAACCATAGTTTGCCAAAAACTACCAGTATATACCGTATCCATAGAGATTGGAATATATAACGGTGTTACTGAATAGTTTCCACTGTAGCGCACAAAGCATTGCCAAAAAATTCTTGAGTCTTCTGTGACAATATCATTTTGCCAAAAATCAACATCTACCAATGCCTGCCAAGGCATTGAATGAGATGAGAAGGTAAATAACCTTTCGGGGCGCGCCATGTCAGACAACAACCAAAAAGTTGTTGAATTAGCAATTACCCTTGTAATAGCATATGATTCCCAAATATTATTATTGTATAGAGCCACCGGCTGATAACTAGTATGCAATGGGTTAGCGTGGTTTAAAAATGTGTATGTTAAATAAGCAAAATACATTGGGTGCACACAACTATCGATATCCAATGTTGATACAATAATATTTTTATAGGGAATATTTATTGAATCAATTAATTCCTTAGAGCGATGACCGGCCCAATTTATATTTGAACCCTTGCCCGCTATTTCCCCTACTATATCATCGGGGTGAACAGTAATTAAAAAATTAAAAAATTTATCACCGAATTCACTCTTAATTTGCTGCGCATTATTTAAAAAATTAATCTCATCTCGCTTTTCACCAGCTAGCACGACAATTAGTTTATCTAGTGGATAATTAACATTTATTAGAGCTTCAAAAGTTGATCGTATTACAGCTAGTGACTCCTTATAAGTGGGTAAAAAAATTATGTGATACATATTATGGAAATATGGTTGATTCTTTACCCTATTTAACCAATCTATTTTTATGCTCTGGCGATATTTGTGCCAAGACATTAAGACATGAATCATTATATAAGCGACTCTAAATAACCAGTACAAATCAAACACTATGATAAAATATATTGCCCACAACGGTTTTATTATCGAAACTAGAATGGCTATAGCAAACGTCGACCATACTAATATACCTGGTATCATTTCACAAAACCTATATATTTTCTTTTTACCTTTAAAGTCCATATTAACCAATTTAAACTAACTCGATCTGGCAAATTCCACGAGTTAAACTTCAATAATCAATTAATGTAAGCAATTAATACTATACCGCAGGAGGAATTGTAGGCGGTGGCGTACCCCTTTTTGCACCAACCGTCACCATTATTAACATTATCAAACCAACCACCATAATTATTACCGCTATCATCTGCCAATAATCTGCTAAAGTAAAAATACCAATTAAACCAAGTGCAATTAATACAATACTAACCCATAATTTTGTTGACATATATTCACCCCCTTTTTAATTAATACCGATGCTAAATATAATATTATTTTTTTCATTACTAACCCTTTCAAAAGCTGCAGCGATTGCGGACCCGCAATCCATTTGCCGGCCTTGGTAATACCAATCGGCACTACTTGATATTTCTTTTAAACATATAAATCCTTTAGGTATTATAGCTATTCATCTATTACTTCTCTCAAAATTGATTACCATAATTGCTTTTTAGTCACGATGATCAACTATTACTGAAAATTCAGTGGAATAAGTATTAAAACATTCATCTGTTTTAGGATAACAATAATTCAAAATCATCATGTAAGTGCCTTCTTCAAACATGGGGTTAGTACCACCACAAGCTCTTATATTCTCTTCGCTTATTTTTTGGTGCCAAATTAGATTATAAGACTGATTGGGTTTTAAAATAACTGGCCAATTTCGAGTAAGATTATAATCTGGAGGAAATACCGTAGGAGCATAACAATATAGTGAGTCGTTTTTGGTATAGGATACAAATGGATTATTTTCATTGTCAGTTAACTTCTCAAATGAAAGTGTAGAAAAAGGTAAAACCCAAGAATCGTCAAAACCAATCTCCTTATTCAAAGTATTATAAATCTCGGCTACAATATCGTCATTTTGAGTAAATAAACCTTTCGCCATTTTCACACTCACTCTATCTGGTAATGGCGAAAATTCTTCTACACCACAACTCTTACTATTATCCATTCTCTGACAATTATTATTAATGCAACCGCATTTTTCTTCTCCAGAAAGCTCGCACTTCCATGTATGATTTTTTGATAACGGATTAGCTTCCCAAATTTCATCCCATTTTTTATTTGTACAGGTAGCAAAACCATCCGGATCGCAGCTGGTTAAGACACAGTCGGCTTCGGTTTGGCAAAAATGTTTATCTATATTATTTAATTGATTATTAGTATTTAAATTTGGTGTATTAGTAGTAGGCTGTTTTTGTGAGACAGTTAAAAGTAAAAAAGAACTAAAAATTACTATAACTATGAGGATTAAAGTCTGCTTTTTCATATAGGTATTAGTTAGTAGTAAAAACGGCTTTATTTTTTTTCATTACCAACCCTTTCAAATGCCCTTAAAACTTCTAATGGTATTGCAAAAATTATCGTATTAGATTGATCTGAACTTACATCATTAATCGACTGCAGTGTTCTTAAATGTAGAGCTCCAGGTGAATTAGTCATAATCATAGCTGCTTTGGCCATATTGTCAGCCGCAATCACTTCACCCTCTGCTTTAATAATAACCGCTCGCTTTTCTCGCTCCGCTTCGGCTTGCTTGCCAATAACTCGTTTCATTTCTTCTGGTAAAGTAATATCTTTTAAATCCACGGAATTTACTTTAACTCCCCACGGATCAGTTAGTTTATCAACTATTTCGCGAATACGTTCAGATATTTTATCTCGGTTAGATAATAATTCATCTAGTTCCACCTCACCAACCACATTACGCATGGTAGTTTGCGCTAGTTGTGAAATAGCATACATAAAATCTTCCACTTCCAAAACCACTTTCTCTGCAAACTGCGCTCGATAATAAATAACCGCATTAACGCGCACTGAAATATTATCTTTGGTAATTGCCTCTTGATCTGGCACATCAACAGCTTTAACGCGCATATCTATCTTGATATATGATTGGAAAACTGGAATAATTATACGCCAGCCTGGATCCATAATTCCTGTAAATTTTCCTAAAGTAAATTTTACCCCCCGTTCATATTGATTAATTTGACGAATAGAGATAATGATTAAGAATATTATTATGCCTATAAAATAATACATATTTTTGTGTGTTAATTATTATGAAGTTATTATACCACGTTATTTAGCAAACAATAAAGCAGCGCCCAAAGCAGCCGCATTATCCTTTAATCGTGTTCTTTGGATATTACTAGTCGCGCTATCTGCCAATAATTTATGCTTGATTTTAGAAAAAAGTTGTCCATGTTGAGCCTTTATTACCCCGCCACCAATAACCACAGCTTGTGGTTGATATTGTTTAATAAGCAAAGCTAACTTGCTAGTTAAATATACCACCAACTCATTAAGGGTTTTGTGATCGCGTATCTGTTGATATTTTTTTTCCCACACTTCTGGCAGCTCAAATTTATTTATCTTACTAATTTTATTATTAAAACCATAAGCGCGACCGACTCCAGTACCAATTGTAAAAAATAAAATATTACGCGACCCTCTGCCTGCGCCATATAAATATTCAGCCCGAGCGAAACAACGAGCATCATTATCTACTTTAATATTCTGCACAATAATAACTTTAGCTAAATTTAAATTTTTTATGTAAGGAATATTGGCGCAAGAAATAACGATTTTACCCTCCACTTTACCGGCAATACCAATTCCTACTCCTTTAATTCTGTGCGCGGCAGTATAAGACTTAATTATTTTATTTAACAATATAACAAACTCTTTTCGCAACTTAGGTGTTTTGTATTGTTTTACCAGCTTAATTCTACCGTCCGAATATAATAGACTACGAATCTTTGTTCCGCCAATATCAATTCCAATAATTTTACTGCTAGTATTCATTAAATATTATCCAAACATTAACCAAGCTGGCTTAAACAGCATTAACAACCCAACTAACAGAATCACAATGCCACCAATCAAATGAGCATAACGTGAAAACTTGCCGCTAGTGCCAACCAGTTTAAGCGTTGTCATGGCAATTATAAACACAATCATATCATCTAACATGAAAATAAATATGTACAACAATAAGTACAAATAATGCTGAATACCCGATATGGCAGATAAGCTTAACACTTGAGTATAAACTGCTGGTAAACCAGCTGAACACATTAATTCAATTAAATTAACTCCTACTGCCAGCGCTATAATTCCTAATAGTGCAAAAATAAATTTATCTTGCTGACTGATTTTGGTGATCCAATCAGATACTCTCCTTTTTTTCTCCAAGCCTACTACTTTACATGTTCCCTCTTTATTAGTGGTAAAATCCCATAAATAATATATACCAATTCCTAAGGCTGCTAAGCCGATTATAGTTCTAATCCAGGTAACATAGCCTAAAAATAAAAACACATTAAGCCAGGCTGCTAGGAATAAAAAATAGACTAATGCCGATGAGGCGATAAATACCATACCCAAAATCCACATGCGCCGACGGTTTTGAATACCCAAAGCCACACTAATTAAAAACAGTAAA
>JBAZOT010000016.1:0-11721 GCA_041648575.1 Patescibacteria group bacterium
ATTTTCTAAAATAGTAAAAAATAATCCAAACTTGGTATTGGTATTAGTTGGTCGTCATGATTTTTTTTATCAGCGCTTGCAACAGCAAGTGATTAAACAACAACTGGAAAAAAATATTATATTTTGGGGAGAAGCTCAAGAGCCAGATTTGGCTATACTTTATAAGTACGCGTTATGTTACATTGCCCCGTCACTAGCGGAAGGATTTAATTTAGGCGCCGTGGAGGCATTGTCATTTAATACTCCAGTATTAGCAAGTAATATAAGTGTACATCAGGAAATATTAAAGGATGCAGCTATTTATTTTAATCCTTTAAGTGCGGATAATTTACAGGAACAGCTATTACAAATCATTAATCAAGCCGACCTGCGAAAGAATCTAGCAGCCAAATCACAAGCGGTAATTACAAATTACAGCTGGCAAAAGGCTGCACGCGAAACCATTGCCTGTTATCAGTCAGTTATTTAAATTTTTACAATCATTATGTCAATGGGTTATAATAGGGATAGTTAGTATCAAATGTCAGAAAATATTATTAAGCAGAAGTTTATTGGAAAAAACCGTAAAAATGGCGGTAATGTTATTAATGGTCCGAAAAGTAAATTAATAAGCGATAATTTGTTACGAGGTAATAATCAAATAAATCAGTTAAGAATACGCCAAACCGCTGGTTTGCATAACCTGTCTCAGCATATTGTAAATTTAAGGCGAGATTTGGTTAAACCAAATTTAACACAATCAGGTTCAGCTCATCATGCTGTAATAGCCAATAGAGCTATGACAAGTATTAATTTTATTAAACCAGCCATTACCGCTTTGTTGGTACCGTGGTGGAAATTAGAAAAAAAGTTGCCAGTAATTAGCGAGTTAACAATTTTCTTTGTACTAGAAATTATTTATATTTTGCTTTACCAAATTATAAAAACGGTAGGACGTTTTTATTATAGAATTTATGTCAATTTTCGACAGGTCGGTATTAGCGTGGCGCAAGATTTAATTTATTATTTTGAATTAAATTGGAAAGTATTGACTAATATATTTACCCCTTGGAAGTTATTTAAGACTAATTATCATCAACGAATGTCATTTACTATGCCTCGTTTAGGACAGGTCGGAATATTTATTTTAATTGCCATGATTTTGGTTTTACCGCTCAAATGGGTTACACTACAGCAAACCTTTTCTCTCAAAAAAGATCAATTATTATCTTTTGCTTATGCAGCGCTTGAACAGTTTTCTAGTGGCGGAGCCAAATTAAGTAGTGGAGATTTTTTTACCGCTACAGCTAATTTTGAGCAAGCCACTAAATTAGTTAGTCAGGCTCAAACTTTATTAAACAGTATTAATGAAGGATTAGCTGGACTGCCGGCCAAGTTACCCGTTTCCGCGTCCAGAATCGAGGCGATAAATAATTTATTGACCGTTGGTCAAGAAATATCTGATAGCGGAATAATTTTAAGCCAAACTTTAAGACAACTAGACGGCCCGGTAGATAGCACTGACAGTATTAACATCGCCCAAAAGATATTATTATTACAACAGGGTATTAATCAAATCAATCCCAAAATTGAACACGCCTCAACTTTATTGCAATCTATCAACCAAAACTATTTTCCTGATGACTTAAAACAGAGTTTTATGGAGTTTAATAACGAATTGTCTAGGGTTAAGTTGTTGTTTGCTGATATATCACAACTACCCAATGTTTTAAATAAAATTTTTCCACAAAACGGTAGTTATAACTATGCCTTAATATTTCAGAATTATTCTGAATTACGTGCCACCGGTGGATTTATGGGTAGTTTAGCTATTATTGAAATAGTAGACGGTAAAATTAAACAAATAGCTATCCCCGGCGGTGGACCTTATGATTTTCAAGGTCAGTTAAAAATAAAGGTAAAACCCCCAGAACCATTGCGTTTAGTTAATTCACTATGGCAGTTGCAGGATGCGAATTGGTTTTTTGATTTTCCTACTTCTGCCAAAAAGATTTTGTGGTTTTTAGACAAAAGTAGCGATTTAGAATTAGACGGTATAATTGCCATTAATCCAGATATTGTGATTGAACTGTTAAAGTTAACCGGTCCAATTGATTTGTCGCAATATCAAAAACATATTACAGCGGAAAATTTTATTCGTGAAACACAGGAAGCCGTTGATATCGAGTATAATCGCACGTCTAATCGGCCTAAACAATTTATTGCTGATCTAGCTCCTTTACTAATTGATAAAATATCGAAGTTTGACACCATTAATCAACTGCAAGTATTAGATATTTTTAAAAAGGGTTTACAGCAAAAAAGCATGCAAATGTTTTTTACAGATGCTGAATTAGAACAACAGATGGTAAATCAAAATTGGGCTGGATCTGTTAGACCGGTATTGGACGATTATTTAGCAATTGTCAGGATAAATATCGGAGGCGGGAAGAGCGATTTAGTGATGACTGAAAAAGTTGAACATCAGACATTAGTATTACCAACTGGTGAAGTGGAGGGAAAAGTGATTTTTACCAGAACGCACAATGGCGATCCGCTGGATATTTTTTATAAACGTCGCAATTTATCTTGGATCAAATTTTATCTTCCTTTGGGTAGCAAATTAATATCAGCTAGCGGATTTAGTAATGTGTTGACTAGTGATTATCGAGTCGTGCCAAATGATGCCGTTGATGATATTGATTTAAATAATATTGAAAATGTAGTAGGTTTAGATCTTGATTCGTCAACTGTGATTAGTGAGGAATTCAACAAAATGGTTTTTTCAAATTGGTTAGCCGTTGAACCTGGAGAGCAAAAAACTGTGGAAATAAAATATAGTCTGCCCTTTACTTTAGAGAATCAAACAGGGTCTCAAGATTTACGGGATTATAATATTTATTTTCAAAAACAATCAGGAGCCCCACCTTTGGAATTTAAAAACAGTTTAATTTTGCCCGATAACTTTAGAATGCGTTGGTATGAGTCATCGGATGATATGTTGCTAACGAATGGTGGAACAAGCATGTCCAGTAGTTGGCTAACAGATATATTTTACGGCGCGATTATTGAAAAAATTAGGTAATAGCTTGACAAAATTGAAAAATTGAACTAGCATAACTGATGGTTTTTAATAGTACCTTAAAATAATTTAAAGAGATGGGTGGAGGCATATGAGAAATGATAGGGGAGAAGTACGGTATAATTTATTTAATTATATCGTGCCCTCAACTTGTTTGAACACCACTTTTATTGTAGGTCCCTTCAAGCCTTTCTCACCTCCAGCCATTTCTTTAAAATTAATAAAATATTTATCAAATATTTACAGCAGGCTACCACTCAAACGGTTACATTTAACTAAATTCATACCCGAAATGCGGGTAGGCCGAAAATGGCCACAATCAACTCTCTTCTCAGGAAAAATTACTTAATAAGTAATTAACCTATAAGAAATGAATTTAGACGAAAGTTAAACCGCTAGAGGGTAGCCTGCTGTTTTGTCACTCTAATCTTTTTTTTGAAAAACCGTTATAATAAATTAAGTATATGACAGAAACTGACAATTTAAGTACGCCAGCAAAAATAACTAAAGGCGCAGTAATTATTGGTTTATTTTCGATATGTTCCAGATTGCTTGGTTTGTTTCGTGACCGTTTATTGGCGGCTAATTTTGGCGCCGGCGATACATTAGACGCCTATTATGCTGCTTTTAAAATTCCTGACTTTGTATTTAATATTTTGGTTTTAGGAGGTTTAGCGTCTGCATTTATTCCGGTATTTATCGAATTGAAAAATCGCAAGGGTATGAGTGAGGCTTGGCAGGTAGTCAATATTATTTTCAATATTTTGTTTATAGTATTGTCTGTTTGTGCAGTAGTGGCAATAATTTTTGCTAACGATCTAGTACCATTAATAGCCCCAGGTTTTAATGGTGAAAAATTAGCATTGACTGTACAGTTAACCAGAATAATGATGCTGGCGGTAATATTCTTTGGCATCAGTAATGTTTTTAGCGTAGTTTTAAATTCATTTAAAAGATTTTTAGTCTATAGTTTAGCGCCTGTTTTATATAATGTTGGAATCATCGGAGGTATTATATTTTTAGTGCCGTGGCTGGGACTTAATGGTTTAGCAATTGGTGTATTAGCTGGAAGTGTTATGCATATGCTAATTCAACTACCTAGTGTTTGGCAGTTGGGTTGGCGCTGGAGTTTATGTTTACAGATTTTCAATCAGTCGGTTAGAAAAATCGTAAGATTAATCTTGCCGCGCACGTTTGGTTTGGCTGTACACTCTTTCAATCAAATAGTAATATCTATTTTTGCTTCAACCTTGGCTGGTGGTAGTTTAGCCGCCTTTACCTTAGCTTTAAATTTACAAACTTTTCCTATAAATGTTTTTGGCGTATCTTTGGCTATTGCCGCATTTCCCTTATTTAGTGAAGCTTGGTCAAATAACAAGCCAGAGAATTTGATAGATCATTTAAGTATTAGTATAAGAAAAGTTTTATTTTTTACTATTCCTATAAGTATTTTATTTTTATTGTTACGTGCGCAAATTGTACGTGTGGTTTTGGGCAGCGGGATATTTAGCTGGGATGATACCATTCGCACGGCTCAGGTGTTTGGTTTACTAGCACTGTCCTTGGTTGCCGAAAGCTTATTACCACTGGTGGCAAGGGCTTTTTATGCTTTGCAAGACACCAAGACTCCGGTCTTAGTTAGTACCGTGTCGTTAGTTATAAATATTATTTTGTCCTGGTTATTAATTAAACCGTTTGGTTTGACCGGACTCGCGTTCGCCTATGTTGTAGCTGGCGTTATAAATTTTTCATTGCTGATTATTTTACTGGGCGATCGTTTGGGTGATTTAAAATCAAAATATATTATTGCAACGGTGTTTAAAATTATACAGGCTGCAATTCCTGCTGGATTGGTGACATACGCACTATTACAGCTAGTAGCTCCGTTAGTAAATATGCACACATTTGTTGGTATTTTTATACAAGGATTAGTTAGTGGTTGCGGCGGCATCATATGTTATATAGTTTTGGCAAACTATTTAAAATTAGAAGAAGTTAAATTTTTTAATAATCTTCTCAGTACCTTGTGGTTAAAGTTAAAAGTATGGATCTAAATAAAATTAGAAATTTTTGCATCATTGCCCATATAGATCACGGTAAATCAACTTTGGCTGATAGATTATTAGAATTAACCAACACTGTTCCGTTAAGAGCAATGAAAAATCAAATGCTGGATCAAATGGATTTAGAGCGTGAAAGAGGAATAACCATCAAGTTAGCGCCGGTAACTATGCATTATGGCGATTATTTGTTGAATCTAATTGATACCCCAGGACACGTTGATTTTTCATATGAAGTGTCGCGTTCTTTAGTATGCGTGGAAGGTGCTATTTTGTTAGTTGATGCTAGCCAGGGAATTCAGGCGCAGACAATTGCCAATTTACACTTAGCGCAAGAAGTTGGATTAAAAATTATACCAGTCATAAATAAAATAGACTTGCCGAATGCTCATATTGATGAAACCAAAGAGGAATTAGCATCTTTATTAAAAATTGACAAGCATATGATTTTAGAAGTGTCTGGTAAAACAGGTGCTGGCGTTGAACAATTGCTTGATAGCGTAATTAAGTATGTTCCACACCCCAATGTCGCAAGTACTAAACTACAGGCTTTAATATTTGATTCACGATACGATGAATGGAAGGGTGTAGTCGCCGCAGTTAGAATTATGTCGGGACAACTTGTCAAGGGCGATAGGTATTTTTTACCAGCTGGAAAAATTAGCGGTGAGGTGCTAGAAGTCGGGGTGTATCAGCCACAATTAAAACCCGAGCTAAAATTACAAGCCGGACAAATAGGCTACTTGATTACTGGTTTAAAAAATATTGATAAGGTTCGTGTGGGTGATACTTTTGTTACTAATAGTCATGATGCTCCCCTGCCTGGTTATCAACAAGTTAAACCCATGGTTTTTGCGGGATTTTATCCCAAAGAAGGTGATTCCAGTAACCAATTAAGAGAAGCTTTAGAGAAATTACAGCTTAATGATGCCAGTTTATTTTTTGAACCGGAACATTCACCTGCTATCGGTTATGGTTTTCGGATTGGTTTTTTGGGGTTGCTGCATTTAGAAATCACTAAGGAAAGGTTAGAACGTGAATACAATTTATCGTTAATTATTACGTCACCTTCAGTTGCCTATAAAATCGTTACCCGTAATAAACAAGAAAAAATTATAAAAAGTGCATTAGAATTACCAACCCATGATCAAATTGAATCAGTTTGGGAACCGGTTATGAAATTAGATATAGTTTCTCCAGTTGGCTATGTGGGAAAAATTATGATGCTAACTACCGAGGCTCGCGCTGTGTGGCAGACAACTGATTATTTGTTAGGTAAAGGAAGTACACCAGAGCGGGCAATTTTACATTATCAAATACCATTATCCTCGATATTGTTTGATTTTTACGATCGTCTAAAAAGTGTTAGCCAAGGTTACGCTTCATTAAATTATGAATTTCTTAATTATCAAACTTGTCAGGTAAAAAAATTGGATATCTTGGTAGCGGATGAAATAGTGGAGTCACTGTCTACTATTGTTTATGAAGATGACGCTTATTATAAAGCCAGAAATATTGTCGGCCGTTTAAAAACAATTATACCAAAGCAATTATTTGAAGTAAAAATACAAGGAGCAATTGGCGGGAAAATAATAGCGGCTGAACGTTTGCCTGCTTTACGCAAGGATGTTACTGCTAAATTATATGGCGGTGACGTTACTCGCAAACGCAAATTATTAGAAAAACAAAAAAAAGGTAAAAAAAGAATGAAACAACATGGAAGTGTTGAAATACCAACTGAGGCTTATTTAAGTTTATTAAGCAAAGATACTACCAACCAATAGCTGGTGCGATAGTGAAAAATACCATACTAAAGGCTACAAAGACGGCTAGAATAATCCAAATGGTTTTTTTTGTTTTATTACGCATAGAACTTTAATCAATTAGTGTATTATAATTATATACTATATTTGTGATTTATGCAGAAGTTTATAATTATTTTGAATAAATGTTATAATAAACAACACTATGGATTCAAAAATACGCTTTTGGAGCATTATCACTTCGCGGCTATTTATCATCATCGCTATTATTGCTATAGTAATCATTGGCGTAGCTTTTACTAAAAATTTAGTTAGACGCGCTGAATTAACAACGGAAATCAACGCATTGCACTCCAAGGTAGCAAGTTTTGAACAAAAAAATCAAGAATTATCTGGTTTGATTGAATATTTGAAAAGTTCAGAATTTCAGGAAAAGGAAGCTAGATTAAGAATGGGTTTGCGTAAGCCAGATGAACAGGTGATTATTTTACCTAATGAAAGCCAGAACGTAGAAGGGGATTTATCTAGTATGCAGCCCAAGATGGATGAAGCTAATTGGCAAAAGTGGTGGAACTATTTTTTTAAAATATAAGAATTAATTAATATATTCATGACTAATAATAAACAAAAAAAAAATCCAACAGATAGTGAGCTAGAAAAAAAAGATAATGCCTTAAGGAGTGGGGTATTAAATGAAATAGGAAAATATCACTATGGAGAACACGCCAGTGGTATAAAAAGATTTGTAAGGAGTGAGCCGCGCAAGATTGTTGTCAAAGATAACACGACAATCAAGAAAAAGGAAACGGAAGTTTTACCAGATGTTAAGTTAGAGTTATCTAATCTAGCAACCAATGAAGAACCGTTGACCAAGGATAAGGTGGTAAAACATTTAAATTGGAAAATATGGTTGAGTATTGTTTTGGGCTCTTTAGTGTTATTATTGGTTGTTTTTTTAACAGCTGTTTATAGTTTTAGAATTGATAAAAAGATTCCTGATTTTGTTTATAGTTTACCCCTGCCTTTGGCATATGTAAATGGAAGTATGTTGTCTTTATCTGAGTTTAATTCAGAAGTAATGACCTTGCAGAAATATTATGATCGTATTATTGCCGAGAATGGTTCTAGTGAGACGATTAGTTTAAATGAAATTGAAAATGTGGTTTTAGAACGAATGATTCGTGAACAAATTGTGAGTGATTTTGCTCAGAGGAACAATATAGTCGTCACTAACGAGCAAGTTAATTCCGAATTATCAGTAATTATTACTGATTTTGGTACCGAGGATAGCTTAAAAGAATTTATTATTGCCAATTACAACTGGAGTTTGGATGATTTTAAAAATAAAATCATTGTCCCTTATTTACAGCGCGAGCAGGTAACGGCTTGGTTTGTTGATAACCAGTCCGTACAAATTGCTGCACAAGACAATGCACTGAAAGTAAAAAATGATATTAGCAATGGGATAATTACCTTTGCCGAAGCAGCACGCAAGTATTCAGACGATTTAGTTTCAGCAGCGCAAGAAGGTAGTCTGAGTGTATTTACTTGGGGAACTATGATTCCAGAATTTGAAGACGCTGTCAGAATGTTAGCTGTCGGCGAAATTAGCGATCCGGTCAAAACACAATTTGGTTGGCATATTATCAGACGCGACAGTTTACCGGCCGATACCACTGATGCTGAAAATTATGCCAGCGCTAGCCATATTTTAATTAGAGATTTTAACTTTGATAAGTGGTTAGAAAGCGAACGGGAAAAAAGTAAGCCCTTAATATTCCTTAAAATTGATAATAATAAAAACTAACCATCAAGGATTTAACAGTTTTTATTGATAATATTGTTTAGCTGCGGTAAGTGAAAATCTACTACCTCGCCCTCTGATTGTCTGGAGCCGATGGTCGGAATTGAACCGACAACCTACGGTTTACGATACCGTTGCTCTACCAATTGAGCTACATCGGCGCTGAGCGGCTGGCGGGCAGGTCTACCAACTGAGCTACTTCGGCCAACATTACTTATATCATACTGGAGCGGGATACCAGAATCGAACTGGCGCCTCTTGCTTGGGAAGCAAACGTACTACCATTATACTAATCCCGCTGACTGATACGAAGGATGGAGGAACTAGCATACTACCATTATACTACATCTATATATAAAAATAGCAGAGTAAATATCCTCTCCCAAAATTGTATAACAATAGTTATAAATTATGCAACTGAACAAATTATTTATACTTTCTATTTTGGGAATTATTATTCCCTTGGCGCAAAGCCAGGCAGCGGATAATTTATTATTTGTTAATCAACAGCAAGCGGTTATCGGTTCTACTTGGTCAATTAGCGATAATTTGCAGATGATAATTCCAGCTAACGGTTTAACCAAAGCCGTAGAAGTTCAAGTAGAGATACTGCCAGTTGATACTGCATACTTAACATATAGCAGTATACTTGCTAGTTACAAAATAAAAATATTATCTGATGAACAACAATTTAAGTTGCCAGTAGAATTTAAATATACAATTAACAGTAGTATTCCAACCGCTATTTGGTACCAAGTAGATAGTGAATGGATAAAAAGTAAAACATACGAATTGAATCAGAATGAAATAACAAGCGTTTGGCAGGTTGATAAACCAGGTACATATCAGATAGCTATTATGCAAGCAATAGAAGCTACTATTGGTATTACCAGTGATAATTACAATCACAAAGTAGGTATTAACGTGCCGTATGTTAGTTTTAGTCTGCCTGAAATAGAATTTGATAATGCAGAACTGATTATTACACCCTTAACTAGTGAGTTAGTACCTCCGCCTGATAATTTAAAATCATTTATTTATCAGTATGATTTTAAAGGAATTAGTCCAGCGTTATTAGGAAAAAAATTATTTAAAGTTACTTTAGCATATTCAACTACTTCATATTTAGGGCGTGATTTAATTTATTATGATAAGCGTTTGGCCGAGTGGAGAAAAATTCCTTCGGTTCACAATATTGAACAGCAATCAGTTAGCGCCTGGTTACCCTTTACTTATGTCATTATTGCTGTAGTTGAAAATCCGGAAGTATATGATGGAATAGCTAGTTGGTATAAATGGAAAAACTGCGATTGTGCCGCTGCTCGTTTTTGGCCCAAGCAGTCACAGCTGAAAGTAACAAATTTAAGCAATAATAAAAGTCAAATTGTTAAAGTCAATGATTATGGCCCAGAGGAATGGACTGGCCGGCTGGTCGACTTAGATAGTAAAGTTTTTGCTTATTTAGATAAACTATGGCGCGGCTTAATTTATGTTCGGGTTGAGCCAGTTTAATTTAATTACTAATGAACCGTAAACAATCGCACTATGCCCTTAATAGAGTTTAGAAATATTAGTAAGTTTTATCCCGGAGTCAATGCTCTAAAGAATGTTAATTTATCCATTAACGAAGGGGAGTTCATTTCTATTGTTGGGCAATCAGGAGCTGGTAAAACCACTTTAGTAAAATTATTAATTGCCGAAGAAAAGGCTTCACAGGGTAAGATAATAGTGGGCGATTGGGATATTACCAATATCAAATCGCGTGAGGTGCCTATTTTGCGTAAGCAAATCGGCGTTGTTTTTCAGGATTTTAAATTATTAGTAAAAAAAACAGTGTTTGAAAACATAGCTTTTGCTTTAGAAATGGCTGGTTCGGATGTTAGCAAAATTAAAAGCATTGTGCCACAACTGTTGAAAATCGTTGGTTTAGAAGAAAGCAGTAAGCGCTGGCCCAGTTCACTATCGGGTGGGGAAAAACAACGAGTAGCTATTGCTCGGGCTTTGGCGCATCGACCAAAAATATTAATCGCTGATGAGCCAACGGGAAATTTGGATTCAATTAACACTAAAGATATTATCAATTTATTAATAAAGATAAACGAATTTGGAACCACAGTTATTTTAGTCAGTCACAACAAGGAAGTTGTTAATATGCTAAAACGGCGGGTAGTGGCATTGGATAATGGTGAATTGGTATCTGATCAAGAACATGGTCGCTATTTGTTATAATTAGGTTATGTTTTTACTATCACTATATCGAATAATTAAATACGGCGGCCAAAATTTTACTAGAAATTTTTGGCTGTCTTTAGTAACTGTTACTATTATCGTTCTAAGCTTGTTTTCAATTAGCATTTTAGGATTAGTCACAGTGATTTCTAATGAGGCCTTGGCAAATTTAGAGCAAAAAATAGATATTAGTGTTTATTTAAAGCCCAAGCTAGATGAGGCCAGTATTATGTCGCTGAAGGCCGAAATTGAGGCCCTGCCGGGCGTTAAAGCAGTTAATTATGTTACAGCAGACCAAGCGCTTACTAAGTTTAAGGAAAAGTATCAAAACAATGAATCAATTGCCGAAGCTTTAATATTGTTGGGTGTAAACCCTTTGGGTGCTAGTTTAAATATCAAGGCCTATTCGGAGCAAGGTTATCAGACAATCTTAAACAGCTTAGAAGGGGAACTATACACAGATTTAATTCAAGAAGCCAGATTTGATGATTACCGTCAGGTAATTTCCGGTATAAATGATTTAGCAGTTAAAGTTGAAAATGTTGGCATTGGAATCAGTATAATTTTTTTAGTCATTGCTTTGCTAGTCGTGTTTAACACCATTCGCATTAATATTTATTCACAAAGAGAAGAAATTGAAATAAAACGTTTGGTGGGCGCAACCAATTGGTATATTCGTGCCCCTTTTTGGGTGGAAAGTATTATTTATGCGCTATTGGCTACTTTAATCACGGCGGTAATATTTTATTTTTCATTAAGTTGGCTAGATCCTTATGTAGCGTCATTATTTGATGGTTATCAATT
>JBAZOT010000017.1:0-11593 GCA_041648575.1 Patescibacteria group bacterium
CACTAATTAAAAACAGTAAAATCCACATGGCGCAGGGATTAAAGCCATCAACTGCGGCAATCAATATAGTAAAAATCGGTAATGATATTTTCTTTACATCAACTTGTCCCCAAATTGGTAAATCAATCAATAATGGTTCGGTAGAATCCTTGGTGACTATTTTTTTATCAGTTTGATCAGAATTAGCCATTGCTAATCTGGTCACTAAATCATCATATTCACCAGATTCGTATTTTAGAGCTGTCTGTCTTAAGGTTTCGCCAGTAGTGTCGTCATTTAAATAACCAATAAAATATTCATTACCAATAACTGTAAAGGGCACACCAGAAATTTCAACATTCAATTCATTAGCTACTTTTTGTAGTAATAAAACATTGTCTTGATTAGCGCTGATTTCATAATAAGCCAAATGAATTTGCGGATATTGATTAACTAACTCAGTTAAATAAGCTTTTTCAACAACACAATGAGGGCAAGTAGCTAAACCAAATACATGAATTGTTACCTGATTATCAGCCGCATTGGCAGGATAAAATAACATTAAGCTTAATAACAAGCCTAAAATTACGACGTATTTTTTCATAAATTAAAAATAATCTAAATCTGGATATTAATCAATAGTTAAGTGATGAGTAACTATCAACTAGCTGATAAATTATTCATCTTTTGTCCAGTTCTATAACAAATAAAAATGAGTATGGCAGTTGTCAGTAAAAATTTTGGCATGAACCAATCCCAAAATATTTCTTGCTCCATTTGTTGATAAATCAGCGGTTTTATCAACCAAAAAATAACTCCCAAATATATAATAGTAACCAGCCAGCCCTCGCGACTGGCCGGAGTCCAACCATAACCTATTTTTTTTCGCTTAAACCAGCATACTCCTTGTTTTGATTGCTGGGTGGTATTAATACTCGGTTGTGGTTTAGAAAATAATGAACTTAAATTTACTTGTGCATGTGAGGTTGGCTGCTGCGGAAATTTTTGATTGCTAGTGCGTCGTATTAGCAAATTGCGCACAATATTTTCCAATTGTGGTTGGTTACTTATAAACTTACTAAAATCTTTAGTTTTCAACAATTTAATAAACATACAAATCAATTAATCATTATTAAAGCTAATACACTGACAGTCATAATACCTGTTATGCTCCAACCCAACCAGTTTGACCAAGAACGATTAACATAATCACCCATTATTTTTTTATTATTTGCGATTAGCAAGATAAGCACTAATAGTGGTGGCGCCAATAATCCATTAACAACGGCCGCATAATATAAAATTTGAAAGGGACTAAATGGCAAAAAATTTATAAATAAGCCAATCACAGTAGCCAGAGCTATTACTAAATAAAAAGCTTTGGCTTTTTTTAATTTTTTTCCCAAACTTGCAGGCCAACCAAAAGATTCTGATACTGCATATGATGCTGAGCCAGCTAAGATGGGAATAGCCAAAAGTCCTGTGCCAATAATGCCCAGGCTGAAAATATAAAATGCCATACTACCAGCTAACGGCTGCAAAGCTTGCGCCGCTTGATCAGCAGTTTGAATATCAAAAAAACCATTAGCCCCCAAAGTTGCAGCCGAGGTGATAATAATAAAGAACATGATAATATTAGAAAAAATCATACCGATAACAGTATCAATTCTCATCCGGTGTATATCCTGATTATGAATGCGTGGTATTCCCTGCCCCATCATTTTTAATTTGCGATGCACAATTTCCTCTTCCACTTCTTCATCCGCTTGCCAAAAAAATAAATATGGTGAAATAGTTGTTCCTAAAATAGCTACAATGTTGAGCAAGTAAATCTTGTTCCAACTGATACTGGGCACTATCGTATGCTGAAAAATCGTTAGCCAATCCTGTTTAATCAAAAAAGCTGTAATAATGTAAGCTAATAAAAAAAATGTTAAATATTTTAAGTAACGGGCGTATTTTTTATAACTAACAAAAATTTCTAAAGCCAAAGTTAATAATACAAAACCAACCAAACATAAAATAAAAGGCATTTTAAATGCTAATTTAGTTACCGAAGCCATGGCGCCTAAATCTGCTCCAATGTTTATTATATTAGCCAGCACTAATAAAAAAACTGCGCCATAAAGTATAGTTTTGGCAAAATGCAGTTTAATAACCCCAGCTAAACCTCTGCCAGTAACCATGCCAATCCGACCGCACATTTCCTGAATAGCAATCATAAACGGAGTGGTAAACAAGGCAGTCCAAACTTGGCTATAGCCAAATCTAGCGCCAGTTTGTGCGTAAGTGGCAATGCCTGACGGATCATCATCAGAAGCGCCAGTAATAAACCCGGGGCCTAATAACTTAAGAAATTTCTTCAATTTATTTTTATTCTGATTAGACTCAATCATTACTGATACACTTTAAATACTTAAGCTTACCTTGTTCATCATAAAGCCTAACCCACCAATACCTCCCCTGCCAATAGCCAAATGCCGTGCCTAATAGTACTAAAATCCAAGTACCGACGGTATGGATGCCATACCAAGTGTCCCATGACCAACCAAAACCATATCGTACAAAATCGTTTAGTAATAAATTAATATACCAAATCTCCACTAAAGCATGCACTAAAAACTGGCTCAATAAACCTAATACTGTAAAAGCTGCTATATAAAAAAACTTTTTCATGTTTTAATTCTATCAAAAAATACCGTTTTATTCCATCAGGCGTTGACTAGCTGTATGTTTACTGCTAAGATTGTGAAACAAAATTAATTAAAAACAAACAACGAACAAGGAGAAATAATGAAAATTCGTGAATTTATAATTATCGCGTTAGTGGTCAGTGCTTTAATTTGGGCAGGCAACATACTATATGACATAATGTACAGTTCAGATATTTATTGGCCAGATATTATAAGTAAAAGCTTCTGGGCCTGTGTGGGTGTTTGGTTTTACCTCATAGTAACTGGCATCTGGGCATTCATTAAACTCATGAATAAATTATAAATAAAACCAACAACAACTTCTCTGGACGCAACTCCAGAGATTTTTTTATAAATAAATATTTACTTAATATTTCTTGCGATTATGTTATAGGTCTAAAAAATAAAACGCCTGACTAATATGCAGGCGTTTAAACTGTTGTATTTTAAATTTATTTTAATTCATGTACAATTTGCCACACATAGCCAAAAGGCCGTGATTGAGGTGGTTGATTGGAGAGAAAGCTAGTAATAAAACTGCTATGGGTACTTTCGTTGGTATTATTCATATCCTGAATTTCGGCCAGTACGTGACTGTAAAACTGTTTCTCATGGCTATCACCAAACTCTATAGCATCAACCAAATCTCTACCAGCAATAGTTCTATTACCTTCTTGCAAATTTATAATACCCCGATAAAAATAACTTCTGGCATGTTTTGGGTTTTGATTGATAACATTTGTTAATCTAATCAAAGCATTTTTTCTGTCACCATCCTGCCAATAAGCTAAGGAGGTTAAAAAACATGCTTGTTTTTTTACCGGAGTATTTAAAATAAAAGCATCAGGTACATCACCCAAGGATTCAGCTTTTTTAAAGTCATCAATCGCTTTCCCATATCGGTGAATCGATGCCCAGACAAAACCCCGCGCCAATAGCATTTTGGCATCTTTAGGATTGGCATCAATACCTTGACTTAACCGCTTAATATCTTCTATGATGATTTTTTCATCAAACCCCCTGTGATCAGTAAAAATCATATATTTTGACATATCGTCCATATCTCCTTCGATACTGCATCCAATAAACCAGCAAATGCAGGCAGTAAAAATAATTATCAAACCACCAAACTTTTTCATGACAATCTCCTATTTAATCGATAAATATTGTTTTTTTAAAGTATTTTGTTTGCTTTTGTTTCGTTTCACCTTATCATTAGGTAAAAAAAATAGCAAGATCCCCTCTTGTGAATTATTATTCTCCAATTCGCGCGAATTGGAGCTAGATGCAATCACGGTGGATGCGTGAACTGGAAAAAGGGGCTTACTTGTTTTTCCAGGCGGTGTATCTAGCTTTTAATATCACCTTGAAACGCTCCCAGAACGCTAGGCGTACGCCTAAGAGACCTAAACCAATGAAAATAAGCCAGGAACCAGGACTTAAGGGTGTAACGAGCGCTATTATTCCTATAATGATTAAAAAAACACCAACAACTTTGTTTGCCGGAGAATTCTTATAAAATACTTTTTTAAACCACACTTTCCAAACAATCATAAATTTACCTTAACAGACTTTCTGTTCTTCTACTATTCCCTTACAAGCAAATATAGAACATTATTTCTTTTTTATTATCAACATCTTTTTAATTTGTACTATTCTACTATTTGCGTCCGCCGTGGAGGACTCGCGACGGCTTGAATCAGATATTTATTACCAACATAATTCAGGTTTGGTACCGATTTTCTTTTCCAGCCAAGCTCTGGCTTCGGGCAGTCCGCCTAGCTCATCTATCAGTTTAAGTTCCAAGGCTTCGGTGCCGGTGTAACTTGCGCCGGTAGCCAGTTTTTTAACATCCTCAATTGGCAAATTGCGATTAGTAGCCACTACCTGAATAAAATAATTGTATGCCTGCTCCAGCTGGTTCATAATTATCAGCTTTTCTTCTGCTGTAAGAGGCTTGTCAGGGTCGCCCATATCCTTGTATTTACCAAGGCTTAACTGCTGATAAGTATAACCTTGCTGATTATTATACCTAGCGTTTTCTAAGTATGATGATGTAATGCCAATAGAACCTACATCAGACAATGGCGAAGCAAAAATAATATCAGCTCCGGTAGCTGCCCAATAGGCCGCAGAATCTCCATAGCCGCGAATCACGGCTACGCTGGGCTTGTTTAATGCCTTAAGGGCCTTGGCAATCTCATCTGCTGCCACTGGATAACCGCCAGTTGAATCTATATCTAAAAGTACGGCTTTAATTTCAGGGTCATCTTCTGCGGATTCAATATTAAATACTATATCCTCTGATCCAACGATATCTCCTGTATTTTCACTGCCTTCCGGCGGCTCATAAGTATCAAGCAGTCCATGCAGTTTTTCTGCATAAACATTACAAACTCCCTGATCAGTTGATTCTTGCGAGGTTTCCCAATTTTCTTCGTCATCAGAAAATTCGTCGTCATAATTATAAAGATAAACTAATCCTCCAACTACAGCGACAGTGCAGGCAAACATAATGACTAAACCCACAACAGCTGAAACACGCCACCAGCTAAATTGGGCTTTGCCTTGTTTTTTGGGTTTAGACTTAATAATGCGTGTGGGAAGTAAGTTCATATTGATTATATTTTGATTGTACTACTATTCCCTGTAATCATCAAAATAGAATTGAAGTCTGAGATATAAAAACCACCCGTTGTAGCGAGTGGCTTTTGTATAAAACCATGATTGAATTATTCAGTAGTTTGGTTATCAAATTCTGCTTCGTTGGCCTCTGCTTCTTGTTTAGTAACGCGCATAATGCCGTCTTTATGATGAGCTGGCGAGTAAAGAGTATAAAGCTTTAAATCCTCGTTTGCTGATATATTAATCACATTATGTTCCGCGCCTGCTGGCACAACTACTGCATCGCCATCTGCCACATTGTATTCATTACCGTTGATAATGACTTTACCCGCCCCTTGCTCAAATCTAAAAAACTGGTCATTATCTGCATGCACCTCCATGCCAATTTCTTCATTGGGTTTTAAACACATTAATACTAATTGGCTATGAACGCCTGAATAAAGCACCTTGCGAAAATTACTATTTTCCAAAGTTAATTTTTCAATATTGTCTTTGTATCCTTTTTTCATAAGTGTGTTATCAATTGATTAAAAACTTAGATATTAATTATATACTTAATTGTTAGTTTAGAGCAAAGTTCAATTTTTTTATCATTAAATTTGCGTCACAAAACTATTCGCTTATTCGCGCGAATTAGAGAATGAACGAGAATTAAATCCGCCGCCAAATTTCCCCCCCCAGAGGCGGGCAAGTGTACTCCGCAAAACGGAGCGCACCACTTATTTATTTTGAAATTTTTTAAAATCTTCTTAAAAACCAACAACTACGTCGCAATGGGTAATCCTATTTTATGAAGCGGTAAATAATGAAAATAATAGTAGCATCCCACCGAAATAATATAATCTAGTGTATCTTTATATTCCGGTTTTTTGAACCAATCGCTCAAAATATACACATACTCCACTTCAATATTCAGAGGTGCCATAAGCTTTTTGTATTGTTTCTTTTTAAAATCACAGGTTTGTAATTTCTCATCAACAGAACCACCAGCTTTTTGAAATTTTATTTTTCGTCAGTGATTACAACTTTATTTCCCAGATACTCATTTGTTGAAAAAACTGGCTCAACAACAGGAATATAGTCAGCCATAATAACTTCTGCATCTTCTCCATATTTCCTTCTAATTTCCTGTAATTTTTTTATAAATTTTTTCAGTTTCATATAATTATTTATCTCTCAATATAACACCCATTTCTTTTAGACGATACACCTCGACCATAGCGTCGCCTCGCCAAACTTGCAAAATCTTTCCATCCCATTCCAAAAAATCGAAAAGTTAGGTAGTGGTTTTGAAATAGGAATAAATCTTGTCATTTTGAGATTGAAGAGTTTGGTAGTCCATAAATTTATGCAAGGCGATAATATCCGCGCGACACAAAATCCAGATAACCCTTGTCACGCAAAACTTGTAATTGCTGTCGAATTTTGTCCTTAATGTGCTTGTTGTTTGGGTGTAGTAGGCCAAATTCGTTTTCAAACGCATACACATCGTCAAGTGTAAATTCGCGCTTTCCAAGTTTCTCAATACATCGCATCACATTAAGCAACCATCCTCTCGCCGAAATCTCCTTTTCTTCCCGCAAAAACAGCGTTTTCTTCCACTCGGCAAGCACTTTTTCTTTCGGTTCGACTTGTCGATTGCGAACGAAAAATATCTTGCCGGTTTGCGGAATGCTATTAAGCAAGATGTTGCAGCCAACCCAACCGGGTCGGCGGGCGGTTGGCGCAAGCGGTTTGCGCTTCTCAATTATCTCTGGAACGAAAAAATGTTTCGGTATAACAAAGAAGTTAGTGACTGAAAGATTCGCCGAATCGTAGTTAAGTAGAAAAAAGTTTGGGTTATGGCTGCTTGTTAGCCGTTCAAGCATTGTGCGATATGCGCCATCAAGCACCTTCATTCCTACTGAATTTTGTTTGCTTTTCAATTCGTAATCTTCACGGCAATTTTTGCAGTAGAAATCTGCAACGGGTCTGTTGTTTTCATATTTGTCTATATCCAAACGTCCGCAGTTCGGGCAAAACACCGACTCATCAACCCAATGCTCGGTCAAAACGCGCGCTTTTTGTGATGCGCTTTTATAACGAGTTGCTAATTGTTCATCAAAAGTTAATTTCATAATGTTTTATATCAATAGAATTTTCGGGAAGTTGCTCGAGTATTTTGAGATAGTCCGAATTATATAAAACAAAATCATCTTTATGAAAATATGGCGTTTCGCTGATATATGACAGCATCTTCCTTGGACGTGCTTGTAAATAAGAGGTGCTGTAAGTAACAGTAACCGGAGAATCTCTTAAAATCAAAAGTTTGCTCCTTTTTACAGTATATTTTTTATTTGTTATTTTTTTAAGAGTTTTTTTCTTTTTCTTCTTCATAAAGGTATTTTATATGTTCCATAATACTAAATTATCACCCTCCAAAATTAAATTGGAGACCTGCCCAGTAGCGAACTTGTTCTGCTTTTGGGTTTCCCTAAGCGAGTATTTCTTATTCTTCCGCAACAACCGAGACGGCACATCCTTATCATGATTTACAATTTTCTCTTTTCCAATCCAATTTAGAGAGGGCATGAAAAGTTTATCTTAGATAAGAATTTTTTGCTCTTAAAATTTGCAGTTCGTTTTCTATATTATTAATCTGAATATTCATCTCACTGTTTTGATCGGCATTATTCTTATAGATATCGTTATATCTCAAATAAATATCTTTTTCTTTAATTAAATCAAAAAACACTAAAGATATAGTGGTAATAAAAGCTACAGACACCACAACTACAATGCCAATTAGTAAATTATCAGTTCGTTTTAAACTTTTTTGATAATCTTCAAGTTGGCTCTTAAATTTTTCTCCCTCTTTTTTTAATAAAACAAGCTCCTCTCCTAATAGTTTTTTAAGCTCTAAAAGGGCCTGGGCCTTTGGGTCTTGTATTGCTTGTCGTTCTATTTCTGGCCATAAATCACTGTTATTTATTTGTGTTGGCCCAGTTACGGATGGATTTGTGGGTGGGATTGTATCTTCTGACTTTTGATAAGATGTGCTCATAAATCTTTTACTTCCACCCTTGCCCGATGATTTTAAATCCTACCTGCTCTTGTTGAACTTGAATCGGACCTTGCGGGGTTTGCTGAACCACATTTACTTGCTGTTTACGATATTCAACAGAAATATCATAATAATTTGAAAGTTGAAAGCTTTCAATATAGGCGATCTTATAATCTTTTCTGTTCTGCATCGCGTTTACGCCAATCTCGTTTTCCGGATTCCACATTTTTCCGAAATCCAATTCTTTGTTGTATTCTTCATAGAGATCAGTCATTGCTTTTGAAAGAACATCATCCGCGTTCACAACCATTTTGAGTCCCAAATCCTCTTTAGCTTCTTTCCTGCCGATAAAATATTGATGCGAATATAATTTTTCCGTAAAGTAATCAACCAATTTTTCAATTTCATCTTCTTTGAACGGCGATTTGTGGCTCTTCAAGAGCCGTTTCGCAAGAATGCGGATTAAATTATGGATGCGGTTGACATTACCGAGCGCCAAGGGATGGATTTGCGGATTTGCCTCCACAAATTTATTAAATATTTTCGCAAGCTCCTCATCGTTTTTGATACCGAACTTGTTTTTCGCCAAGTCAAAATATGCCATCACATCTTCCACCGAAATCGGAATTTTATTTTGCGGATTCGCCGGGTCAGTCGGATTGAAAACATTGACGGTTGATGGGTCAATCGGCGAAAGCTCTGAAAGATTGCTCATCACAATTTCGTCCGCGCCGAGTGCAATCATTGTCGCGGCGCTATGCGCTTTATAAGGAACAAGCACGGAAAACTTGTCGCAATACTCGCGAATCATAGAAACCAATCGCCACGGCACCATCGTGTCCCCGCCCGCGCTGTATAAGAAAAGGTCAATATTTTGCGTCTTTCTGATTGCTTGAAGCTGTTTGCTTATAAGCGGAATAACATCCATAGCAATCCTGGCGTTAAAAGGCCCCTGCCGGTCGCTTGTTACATAGGTAACTACCCGCGAACTTCGCAACCCCTCAATTTGTTGTATAAGTTGTTTTCTATCCATAGTGCTATTATTTTACTTTATTTTCCTTAATTTTTCAAATCAAACCCTGCTCCTTAAAACTTAAAAAATTCTTACTGGTAACAATAATATGATCAACTACCTCAATTCCCATAATTTTGCCGGCTTCTACTAATCGCTTGGTAATCACCAAGTCGTCTTCCGATGGTTCGGTGTCGCCGGAGGGGTGGTTATGGACGATAATAACTGAGGCGGCGCGGCTGTCAATCGCTTCTTTAAAAACCTCGCGCGGATGGACAAGATTGGCGTTAAGGGTGCCAACGGAAACAATATTTTCCCTGATTAAATAATTGCGAGCGTCTAAGGACAAAATTACAAAATGTTCTTTCTTTTCTCTGCCTAATTTTTCTCGGAGATAGTTTGCTACCACTTCTGGAGAAACCAGTGGAATTTTTTTAGCTATTTTCTCTCTTGCGTATTTTTCCGAAATTGCTTGAAAAAGTTTTACACCAAATGCGTTAGATGGACCAATGCCTTTAACTTGTTGCAGTTCTTCAAGTGAAGTGTCAAGCACACCACGCAATCCTTTGAACATCTTAATCGCTTTTTTTGCCATTTGCTTGCAATCTTTTCGTGGAGTGCCCAAAGTTAAAAGTAATTCCACTATTTCGTAATCAAGAAAACCATCAAGTCCTGACTGTAAAAATCTACTTCGTAGCCGTTTTCTATGTCCGGCTCCTTTATGTTTCTCTCTTGGACGGTCTATTTTTGGAATGTCCTTAATTCTCATGTTTTCTCATTATTATTTATCCCGCGGCCTATTCCGCCAGAGGCGGATTGCTGTTTGTTGCCAATCGCTTCGCTCTTGCGCAAACAGGGAACAATTTTTGGCAGTTCTTTTATCTTCATATTCTCACTTAATTAAATCATCAACGCCGACATTAAGAGCTTTGGCGATCTTGGGCAGCGTTTTTATGATTGGATTGATGTTTGCTCCTGATTCAATTTTTATAATCATATTATCAGCAGATTATTGATACCTGTATTCTATCAAAAAATCGCCAAAAGGGCGATTCTTTAAAACTGGCTGGGACTAACAGAACTTAATTTAAGATATAAATTAAAGTAAATTTATTAACTTTTCAGTCAACGGGTCTTGATTCTTGGCATGCCGATAGAATACCGCGACGTTCACTTGCTCTTTTTCCACAATATCGGCGCTAAACAACACGCTAAGATGCTTGGAAGTAGCTTTAAGCGACAATTTAATCTTGCTGGCGATATCACCAACTGAAGCTTTATTGATATTTTTCAAGTATTCCAAAATCTCCAAGCGACGTTTGTTAGCCAAGGCTTTCAACACACGTTCCAATTGTTTAATAGTCATAACCTAATTATATCACTTACTATCATAATCTCCTATTCGCTCGAATAAGGGTATGGTATTAAATTAAGCCACCGCAAGTGATATTACCTTATTCGCGCGAATAAGAGGATATAAAAATTACACTCGAGGTAGTCAGGCGAACCTATGACTACCACACCCAGAGCGCGGCGTCCTATGCCTAAGTATGTTTATGCCTCTTAATGTCTAAAACTGCGGAACCTGGACTCGAACCGGGATACCCACCTCCAAAGGGTGGTGTCCCCGCCTTGTCGGCGGGTCGCCATTAAGGCGACTACTATTGATTCTTGTCTATAACTGGGGGACATGGATTCGAACCATGATACCCACCTCCAAAGGGTGGTGTCCTACCGTTAGACGATCCCCCAGTTATAGACACGACTTATTTAAATAATTAACAAGCTTTTATTTTAAGATTCCCCAACGATAAATAATCAAAGCTGGAATAGCTTGATTATGATAATTCAATATTTATTTATAGTCAACATTACACTTTTAAGTAACGGTGCATGGCAATATAAGACGCTAAAATATTAAGCACGGTTGCGCCTAAAAATTGACTACCAAAGAAAAACCAGCCGTTAGTAGTAAAATATTCAGCTAAACTAAACTGATAATTATCAAACAATGACGCTACATAAGGATCTAACCAGCCTAAAGAAAAATAAAATATTACCGCCGTGATTAAAGTAGCTAATAGCGCATAAATAATACTTTCCACCCAAAAAGGTGCACGAATATACCAATTGGTTGCGCCCACCAAACGTTTTATTTCAATTTCTTCTCTTTGTGAATAAATATTAATGCGAATGGTGTTAAACACGACTAGCAAAGCAATGACTAAAAAAATTATACTG
>JBAZOT010000018.1:0-11280 GCA_041648575.1 Patescibacteria group bacterium
CGATGGATCAACTGATAATACTAAACAACAGGCACTAGCAGCCGGAGCTATGGTTTTGCGACACTTAATTAATTGCGGCTATGGAGCAGCGTTGGCTACTGGTACTGAGTATGCTATTAAACTGCAGGCTGATTTGATTGTTCATTTTGATGCTGACGATCAGTTTGTACCTGAAGAAGTTAAACTGCTATTATCACCACTAATATCTGGGCAGGCAGAGGTAGTATTTGGTTCGCGTTTTCTAGGTAAAGCAATAAATATTTCTTGGATGCGAAAAGTAATTTTAAAAGCTGCTATTATTTTTACTTGGATTTTTTCAGGTTTAAAATTAACCGATGCACAAAATGGCTTTCGGGCATTTACCAGGGAGGCCGCTAAACAAATAAATATTCGTCAGACTGGCAAAGCAGCTACCTCGGAAATTATTGATGAGGTGGCAAGGTTGGGTTTAAGATTTATAGAAGTTCCAGCGACTGTACATTATACCAACTACTCGCTTAATAAAGCCAAAGCCAATTCCATTATTGATGTGTGGCGAATTATCCGTGATCTTTTTTTAGGTAAATTAATAAAATAATTTATGTCTGCTATTCAAATAATTATACTGTTGTTCGTACTAATCATGTGGTGGCGGTTGTATTTAAAATTTAAGAGCAATGAATTATCATTGAGGGAATTTTTAGAGTGGTTCATTTTTTGGTTGGTGGTGTCGGTTTTAACTCTAGTACCGGATACTTCAAGTTATTTAGCTTCAGTATTAGGCGTGGGGCGAGGTGCAGATTTAGTAGTATATTTTGCCTTATTAATTATTTTTTATTTAATGTTTAGGATTTTTATGAAGTTGGAAAGAAACGAGCGAAGATTGACAAAAATTGTTAGCGAACTGGCGATCAGGGAAAAAGAAAAAGATAAATAAATTATGCAAATTAAGATTAATTTTTTATTAAGCACATGAAAGTTGCCATCGTGGTTGTTAGTTACAATGGTCTAAAATATCTTGACCAAGTTTTGGGAAGTTGCGATAAGTTTGCTAAAGGAATACCAGTATATATTGTAGACAACGCTTCTGTCGACGGTTCGGTTGATTATATTGTTAAAAATTGGCCCCAGGTTAAACTGTTAGCGCAAAATACCAATACCGGGTTTGCTCAAGGCAACAATATTGGCATTAAGCAGGCTATAACAGACGGAGCCGAGGCGGTTTTTTTATTAAATCAAGACGCGGAATTGGAAGAAGGTTGTTTAGAACGATTGATAAATTTTTTAGATAATAATAAACCAGTTGGCGCAGTTCAGCCAGCAATTTTTTTACCGAATGGTTTAGTCAACTCTTTAGGTAATCCTTTTCATTATTTGGGTTTTGGTGAATCCGGGGGTAGTGGATTAAGTTTGGCAGATGCTTTACGGAGATTACCTTGGTTCAGGAAACAAACGGAAATTCCTTATTTTAGTGGCGCTGCAGTTTTAATAAGAAGTGAAGCGTTGAAGCAAGTTGGTTTTTTTGATGAGGATTTATTTATGTATCATGAAGATTTGGAATTGTCTTTTCGTTTACGTTTGACGGGGTGGAAATTAGAGATAGATTCTAACGCTGGTGTTATTCATCATTATGAACAGTCAAGAAGTAGGCAGCAGATGTATTTTATGGAACGAAATAGATTCATTGTCTGGTTATCATATTTTAAAATAACTACTTTACTAATATTGATATTACCTTGTTTAGTAAGTGAAGTTATGCTGTTATTGATTTCCATAGTTAATGGTTGGGTATTGGAGAAACTGAAATCATATATTTATTTTTTTTATATCAGTAGTTGGCGCAACATCTGGAAGCGACGGATAAAATTAGGAAAAGTACGAGTTGTTAACGATCGCTATTTATTATCTTACGCTACAAGTAAGATTGAATTTCATGATGATGGAGGGTGGCTTACTCGTAATTTTTTTAATCCAATTTCTACTGTAGTTTGGTTTATTATTAAACCTTTAATTCTTTGGTAATGAAAGTGGCTCAGCTAACATGTGTTTGGCCACCTTATGGCGGTGGTATTGGCAAGGTGGCTTTTGAGTACTCAAAAATTTTATCTGCTAATCATCAGGTTACGGTTTTTACTCCGAGGTATAATAAAAATCAGCCAATTATTAAATTAACTGGCGTGCAAGTTGAATTGTTACCTAGTATTATAAAAATTGGTAATGCTGCTTTTTTACCTCAACTAATTTCCAAGTTAAAGACATTTGACATTGTTCATCTTCATTATCCTTTTTTTGGTGTGCAGGAATTATTGGCTCTGGGCCGTTACCCCAAAATGATTGTAAGTTATCACATGGTGCCCAGAGCCACTGGTTTAAAAGGTTGGTTATTTAATACAGATTGTCAGTGGACAGAAAAAAAATTAGCAAGCAAAGTAATAACTTGGATAGTATCATCAACTGATTATGCTGAAAGTATAGTTAAACCAAGATTAGGCAATAGTTCGGTGATAAAAATTTTACCTTTTGGCATCAGCGATAAATTTATTCCGAGAGCTAAGTCTATGACTCTGTTACAAAAATTGAATATTAAAAAGAATACTCCAGTTTTACTGTTTGTTGGAGGATTGGACAAGGCACATTATTTTAAAGGAATTGAAACTTTAATTAAAGCACTAACCCAGTTGTCAAGTAAGAATTATAAATTTATTATTGTTGGCGAAGGTAATTTAAAAAATCATTATAAAGGGTTGGCTAAAAAATTAGGTGTTGATTCTCAAATTATTTTCTCTGGATATGTATCTGACGATGAATTGCCTAATTACTATTGTTTAGCTGATGTATTTGTTTTACCATCTCTTAATCAAGCCGAAGCTTTTGGGTTAGCTGCTGGTGAGGCTATGGCTTGCGGCCTACCAGTAATAGCTTCAAATTTAGCTGGGGTTCGCTCTTTGGTTAAAAATGGAGAAACTGGGCTATTGGTTGAACCAGGAAATATCAAGGCTTTGGCACAAGCAATTAGCAATTTGCTTGCTAATCTTTCTCAGGCCAAAAGATTAGGACAAAATGCCACTAAACAAGTAAATAACGAGTATCGTTGGCCAGCTATTGGTAAAAAATTATTGGAAATTTACAGCCTATTATGAAAATTGCGATTATTACTAATTTATATCCTCCATTTGTTCGTGGTGGGGCGGAGTGGTTAACATATTTAATGGCAGTTGAGTTAAAAAAAATAGGCCACGATGTTTTGGTAATAACCAGTTCGCCTAAAACTTCATTAGCAAATAAGAAAATACAATTATTAGACGAAGGTGGTATTGCAGTTTATCGTTTTTGTCCTACTAATATCTATTATTATTTAAATGCCAATAAATATCCAAAAATTATTCGATTGATGTGGCAAGTTATTAATTTGTTCAATTGGAATACTAGGCAAATAATAAAAAAAATATTAATTAAAGAAAGGCCGCAACTAGTAATAACTGCTAATTTAATGGGTTTAACTTTTTTATTACCTAAATTATTGTACCAACTTGCTTTTACACATTTTCATATTGTTCATGATGTTCAATTACTTCATCCTTCCGGACTTTTTATAGCGGGCAATGAATATATTAACAATGCCACTAAATTATATCAGTTAATTACACGCCTATTGTTTGGATCACCCAAAGTTGTCATCTTTCCTTCGCGGTGGCTGTGTCAAGAGTATACTAGTAAAAATTTTTTTCCACTGAGCAATAAAATTGTACAGCGGAATCCATCGTTGGGTAAAAATATCCACTCAATTAAACCAACGAGTAGTACGTTTAAAATTTTGTATGTTGGGCAAGCAGAGGAACATAAGGGTATATTTTGGTTATCAGAAATTTTAAAATCATATTCACGACCTGGGTGGTTAATGGAAATAGTTATTATTGGCCAAACTGGCGATCTTGAACGTATTCATAAATTGGTTGATGATGACATCAGATTTAGATTGTATGATCGTTTAACTCAAGCTGAAGTTGAATCCAAATATCAACAAGCAACTATCGTAATTGTTCCGTCGCTGTGTATGGAAAATTCTCCAGTTTCTATACAACAGGCGTTGTCGGTGAGTACTCCAGTATTGGCAGCCAAGGTAGGTGGCGTACCAGAACTGGTTCAAGAAGAAAAAACTGGTTGGTTATTTGAAGCGGGAGACAAGCAAGAATTAATAAAAAAATTAGATTACTTATTGTCTAATCCTAAAATAGTATCAGCAATTGCTAGTAAAATAAACACACACTATCAGCCGGTTACTTTGGCTGAATATGTAGATAAACTTATTTTTTTACTGAATTAATAGTTTAGCTATAAAGAAATTTTGCGTTTTGCACCACATTATCTAGCAGTTTAGCAACAGTTATTGGTCCTATACCGCCTGGTGTTGGTGATACTAATCGTGCTATTTTATTGGCTTCTATAGTATTTACATCGCCACATATTTTCCCATTATTAATAGTAAATCCCGCATCTAATACAACCCCCTTTAGTTTGATCATGAAGCCGCGAATTAGATTATATTTTCCCACAGCACTGATTAATATGTCAGCTTGTTTAGTGTAGTGGCTTAAATTCCTTGTTGACTGGCCACAAATTGTCAAAGTTACTGGTTGCTGCATTAGTAGGTTAGCGAGCGGTTTACCAATCAGCCACCCGCGACCAACTACTACTACATGTTTGCCAGTGAGTGAAATTTTATAATGTTTTAGTACTTCTAAAATTGCCGCTGGCGTTGGCGGTTCTAATCTGTTCTCGGCGCTGGCTAATTGTCCCCAGGTGGTATAGGTCATTAAGTCAACATCTAGTTCCGGTTTAATAGCATTAAGAATTTTTTTTCTGTCATATTTTTTCAGCAACGGTAGCTGTACAATTATTCCTGATAATTTATTTTTCTGGATGCTGTTAATTTTCTTTATTATCTGTTCGTTATTTAATTTAGTTGATAAATGATACAGACTGAATTTGACACCAATTTTATCTGCTGCCTGTTGCTTTTTTTTAATATAAGTTAAAGAGGCTTGATCACTGCCTAGTAAAATAATAGCTAAATGAGGAATGATATTTTTTTTCCGCAACTGCACCACTTGCCTTTGGGAGTGGTGTAAAATAAGGTCAGCGATTTTTTTGCCATTAACTAGCATATTGATCTATTAACAAATTATAGCGGACTTTTAATATTTTTCAATTTAGGATTAGTCACCTGTGTATATTGTTGCGTTGTCCGAATATTTTGGTGACCAAGTAATTCTTGTACGTATCGTACATCAACGCCGTTTTCTAACAGATGTGTAGCAAAACTGTGTCGTAAGCTGTGAAAAGTAGCATTTTTTCTGACTCCAGATTTATTAAGAGATTTAGTAAAGATTTTTTGTGCGGTTCTGGTAGTTAGTTTACCTCCTCGTTCACTTATGAAAACAAAATCGTTTTTACTCTTTTCTGCAATCTGACTTTGAATTTCCGCTGTCAACTTTTCTGGAAAAATGGTAATTCTATCTTTTTTGCCTTTAGCTTGTTTGATATGGATGGTTAATTCCGGCAGATCAATATCCTGGATTTTAAGATTAATAACTTCACTTACCCGCAAACCGGCGCCGTAACTAAGAGCTAGTATTAATTTATGTTTAGCGTTGGTAGTGGCTTGGATAATTTTATTTATTTCGTTTCTAGAAAGAACAACGGGTAAACTTTTATTTCTTTTGGCTGATCTGATTTCAATTTTTTCATTTATTCTAATAATGTTTTGATAATAAAATTTAATTGCATTTAGAAGAAGATTTCTTGTTTGTGGTGATACACTTTTCTTTTCGGCAAAGAGTAAATAATTTTTAATATTTTCAGAATCTAACAACTCAAAATCTTTTTGTTTAAACTTAAAATACTCAGTAATGCCGTATAAATAGCTTTTAATAGTTTTAGGGCTATAATTTCTGATTCGCATCTCCCGCTCCATTAGTGCCAGTTGTCGTTGCATAACTTTACGAGTATTATATAAGTATAGTTTAAATAAGATTTACCATTAACTTACCATAAGTTCGCATATCATACAATTGTGGTCATATTATACAAAAACACTTCGTATAATAACCAGTTATGTGTAATTTAATTTTCAAATCCTACTGATGGTAAACATTATAAAGAACTCCGCCTTAATCAATGATATGAGTGATGAAAAATTCATGAAGCTAGCGATTGATGAAGCCAAAAAAGCACTTTTTCCATTTGGTTGTGTGTTAGTTAAAGATAATCAAGTTGTTGCTACTGGAAAATCTGGAGAGACAAATAATTTTGACCCAACAGCACATGCTGAAATAAATGCAATTAGGAGTGCTTGTAAAAAACTACATTCCAAAGACTTGTCAGGAGTTACTTTATATTCCACTTGCGAACCTTGCCCTATGTGTTTTTCTGCAGCATGGTGGGCAAATATTAGTAAAGTCGTCTTTGGAATTTCGTTAAAAGAGTCGTCAAAATTATTTGGTCAAGAAATTCTTGTTAGTGCTGATTATCTTAATAGAAAAGGTGCTAATAAAATTGAAATAAAAGGCGGGGTTCTAAAAGATGAAGTTATTAAATTATATGGCGGATTTGAAAATTAAACTTCTCCGCTTCGCTCCGACCACGTTGCACTCTCGCTTCACTGCGTTACGCTCGGGACACATAACAGCGACTATACGGAAAGCTCGTTGCACATCGCTTTCCCAAATTGGCTTCGCCAACTTCGTATAGTCGCATACGTTGTACGAAATTTTCTCGGGCTAACTTAAATCAAAATATTTATCTACAAATAACATTATGAGTAAATCCATGAGCGCAATAAAAGATGCGACAGGCCAAGCCATTTGGGCAGCTTTCAATGGAAAGTATGGCTTTGAGGTCGTAGAGAGAGATGATGGTTTTGTTGTCGGCGGAACAACGAGCCAGTATTTTTCAGAATTTAAAGATTGGCTAACACACGAAAAGAAAGCTATTAAACACGCAAAAGGATCAGTTTTGGACATTGGTTGTGGCGTAGGAAAGCACGCAATCTATTTACAAAACAAAAAGTTTGACGTCACTGCAATAGATGTTTCTCCTTTGGCCATAAAAGTTTGCAAAAAGAGGGGGCTGAAAAAATCGCAAGTTTTATCCGTGGTCGGGGTTGGCAACTTGAAAACAAAATTTGATACGGTTTTGCTCTTGGGTAACAACTGGGGCGTATTACAAAATTTCAAAAAAGCTCAAAAAGTGCTCAAAGATTTGCATAAGATTACCTCTGCTAATGCTATAATTATTGCCGAAAGCAGCGACCCAACTAAACAGCTTGATGCTGAACAAGTAGCATACCAAAAGCAAAACCTAAAGAAAGGTAGAATGCCTGGCCAAAGGAGAATAAGAATTAGATTTAGAAACTATTGCAGTGACTGGTTTGATTATCTTGGAGTGTCCAAAACTGAAATGGAAAATATTATTAAAAATACTGGCTGGAAAGTGAATAAATATTTTGATTCTGAAAGATCATCTTTTATTGCTATTATTGAAAGAGAATGAACGCCCGAGAAAACATCTCCTAACAGCGTGTATGAGGTTCAAGAAAAAGTGCGTAAATAATTTTTAAGGTTGCACTTTTTCTTTCACGCAAATTTCGCCTCCTTTATGAAAAAATAATAAGGAGGTCGGCGAAACTTCTCATACACGCGAACGTTATAGTAGCAATTTCAATGTCATTTCCTCAAAAATCATATCTGAAAATTACTATATGATCGTTTACGATTATTTCTTGATTGGCTTCGACGCTGGCGATTTTTACTAATTTATCAAAATCAGCCCAATATTGGTTGATTACTAAATAAACGCGATTTACGCCAGTAATGTCATAGGCTTGCTTTATAATATCTCGTTGGGGTGTTTGTTGCTCTACCGCCTCAATAAATACCTGGTATAAAGGATTGGTGCCAGTGGGTAAGGGGTAATATAAATTTCCTGCGTAATAATGAGCAAAACCAAATTCACTTAAGGCTGCAGCTGAAACCGCTTGATTAGCCAAAACTAAATAAGCCTGTCCTTGGGCATCATTATCAATAAGTTTAACTGCTTCTATATCAGCTGAGGTTGTATTGTAACCAGTGTCCTTGTGATATAAATCATGACGAGGATAAGTTAGATACCAAGCTGAAGTTAATCCTAATATAACGATAATAATCATTACTAATCTAATACTCTCTCCCTTATTCCAAAATTTTTGCCATAAATCATAAATGCCAATCATCACCAATGGCCATAAAAATAATAAGCTTAATTCCCAAATTCTTTGCGTGTAAAAATTTTGTTCATTAGTTGCCAAGTAGGGAAAAATAAAAAATAACTTCATTAATAAGTAACTAGCTGCCAGCAGCGCAAAAAAATAAGCAAATAATTTAAGTCGGGGATTAAATAAATTTGCTTTAAATAATCCCCAGCCAGCTAAAAATAAAAATGCTAAGCTCAAAAAACCTGCCCCCAGATATAATAAATCAAGCAAATCAATATAAGCTGGTAAAATTGGTAGGGCTGATAACATTTGCTGACCCAATATAGGCAGGCTTTTTAAAATGTTTCCAGAAATTTGTACGCTAGCTCCTGAGGTTGTGACTTGAGAAAAAAATAAAAACGCCGCAGGAATTACCAATACTAACGCTAACGCAGTTACAGATTTAAACCAAGGCATTAATGGGCCGTTTTTTTCCACTAACCAGGCTAAAAAGATAATCACGAGTAGCGGCAAGCCAGTTAACGGGTGGGTGAAAATACTAGCTAGCCCAAGTATCAAAATCGGCCACCAGGAAATGTTGTTAGTTAGGTAACGTGACGCCAGCAGCATAATTATTACCAATGCCCATAGATTAGCTAATCCCTGGGGCGTGGTAATAGTGAATATTGACCAAGAGAATATTAATGACAAAGAAGTAATTAATAATATTCGAGCATTATTTTTAATAAATAATTTAGTAAATGTTAACAAGGATACAGCCCAGGCCAGCGAAGCGATTAATGGCAACAGCCATTTGTCAATTAGACTAATCGGCAGTGAAAAAAGATTACTTAGCCAAACCACATTGACATATTGACCAAGATAATAAAGTGGCTTAGGTGAAATAGTGCCGGTTGTTTGCAGAATTTTTTCCGAGGATTGGTGAATCCAAGGGTCAAATCCATAAGTTAAAGCAAAAACAACAGGCAATAGTAACCAAGTTCCTAAAGCTAAGGGAATTAACC
Organism: Patescibacteria group bacterium; assembly: GCA_041648575.1. Taxonomy (GTDB): domain Bacteria; phylum Patescibacteriota; class Patescibacteriia; order Veblenbacterales; family UBA10138; genus JBAZOT01. The sequence continues at coordinate 9,235 of JBAZOT010000018.1, forward strand.
AACCAACCCCAGTTTTTTCGCGTGTGACAATAATAAAAGCCATTACCAATAAACCATAAATTATTAGCGGTAGGGCAGGTAACAATTGCCAAGGCGAGCGGATCGCGATTTCAATTTGATTTAAATAAAGGGTTATTAATAAAATCGCCAGTGTAGCGGTAAGCAAAATTGATTTGAATTTCCAACTATAAGCTTTAATTAATACCGTGGTGTTAAGCTGTTTGTTAAATAAACTAACAAGCGGCAGCAACAATATCCAGGTATAAAAAAATAAATCTCCAAAATTATAGCCATAAAATACTATACTGCCCAAAATTGCCGTTGCCGCCAGGACAATTAATAATCCCCATAATATTTTTTCCCAAACCAAAACTGTCCATTTGATATATTGTCCAACAATAAAACTAATGGAGCCTAAATATAAAAATCCTGTAATTAAACCAAGTATTTGGCTATGCCATAATTCACGGTTTAAGCTGATTATTAAGGCAATAAATAATGAAAAAAATGGAAGCCACATCAATTATCATTGTACCATTTTTAGCTCGAATTTATATAGGAGTGGGGATTTTAAGTGTAAATTGATATAATATGAAGGTATGGCTAAATGGCACTTACAGCGCTCGGATTTATATATTTTTATTGTCATTTTATTGGCAGCGGTGATCTATTCCAGTTTTTCCTGGGGATTGCCCCAGCGTTTTAATTCACCAGATGAATTATCTAATGCTTATTTTTCCTTGCGCTTAGCTCGTGGTGAATCATTGCCGGTTCCAGCGCCACTTAATCAGTTAGCACAAAACGAGCTTGTGCATCCACGTAGCATGAATGTAGTTCAAGGAAATTTAGTGCCAGCTAGTTTTATTGGTCTGCCGTTAATTTATGGCAACATTGCTCGGGTAGTGGGTGAGTGGTCTTTACCCTATTTAACTATTATGTTTGGCATAATTGGTTTATGGTGTTTATATTTTTTTGTTAAGGAATTATTTGATAAACGAGCGGCTGTTATTTTTATTTTGTTAACTGTCAGCTTACCGGCATTTTGGTATTACCATGCCCGAGCATTTTTTCATAATGCTTTATTTTTTGATTTGTTATGTATTTTACTGTGGTTATCTTTGAAAATTGTACGGCAGAAAAAATTGTGGCAATATTTATTAGCCGGAATAATTTTTGGCTTACTGGTTAGCGTTAGGACGTCGGAAATATTTTGGTTGACTGCGGCGGGATTAGTTTGGGTTGTTTGGCAGCGGCGTGACTTAAAATTGTGGCCATTAATCGGAGGGTGGCTGACTGCAGTAGCTTCCTTTGTACCGGTTTTGTATATGAACAATCTAATGTATGGTAGCTATTTTACTGTTGGTTATCGATCGGGAATTGATTTTCCCGGACAAAATTTGCCTCAAGTGTTGTCACTAGTGCCAGAATTAATATTGCCATTTGGTTTCCATCCTAATGTGATTTGGCTAAACATGCAAAATTATCTAATTTATCTGCAGTGGTGGTGGGCGGCAGTTGCTTTTGCTGGTTTGGTATTTGTTTGTTTATTATGGTTAAGGTTGTCAAAAATTCAGCGTTCATATTTTGTGGTTGGAATAATTGCCAGCATTTGGCTGGTGGTAGTCTATGGCAGTTGGTTGTTTCATGACAATCCCGATCCCCAAGCAGTTACCTTGGGAACATCTTATATTCGTTATTGGCTGCCGATTTATGTTTTTGGCTTACTACCGGCGGCATTGCTGTTGGCTTGGTTGTGGGATAAATTTTGGAGTAAGTGGCTGACAGTTGGCGTACTGGTTATTTTTTTGATAATGTCTGGTTATTTAGTAATGTATGATTCAGAAGAAGGATTATTGAAAATTAAACAGAATGTAATTCGTTTTGATCAAACTGGTCAATTAGTGCAAAGTTTAACTCCTGATGATTCTGTTATTGTTAGTGGTATTACTGACAAGTTCTTTTTTCCAGAGCGACAGGTAATTTTTGACTTATATAATGATCAAGATTACCGGTCACTTAATAATTTATTGCAGGCGGAAGTAATAG
>JBAZOT010000019.1:0-10801 GCA_041648575.1 Patescibacteria group bacterium
AATGTTACCCTATTCCTATCTGTCTTTAAGTATACCAAAGTTATCAGTAAATTCACTAAGTATTTTGAAAATAGGGAGTTAGTTGTAATTTTGATATAATTATTAAGTAAGTTATTAATGTTATTAGCGCTATGTCGGGACATTCTAAATGGTCTACAATTAAAAGGCAAAAAGGGGCAACTGATGCTAAACGCGGTCAGTTGTTTACTAAATTAATTCGTGCTATTACTATTGCTGCGCGCGCCGGCCCTGATCCGGTAAGTAATTTTAAATTACGTTTAGCAATTGACCGGGCACATCAGGCTAATATGCCCAAAGATAATATCGATCGGGCAATTAAACGTGGTAGCGGCGAAGATGGTACCGCGGTTTTAACAGAAATTGTTTACGAAGCTTATGGACCTGGTGGTGTGGCATTAATTATTGAAACTATTACTGATAACCGTAATCGTACTTTTAGCGAAGTAAAACATGTTTTAACGCAATTTGGTGGTCGTTTAGCTGAAGCTAATAGTGTGCGTTGGCAATTTGAAATCAAAGGTATTATTCAATTAACCCTACCCACAGGTGAGCAGCATGAGCAATTGGAATTAGAATTAATTGAAACGGGGGCACTGGATTTAAAAGAAGCAGGCGATCAATTAGTAATTTATACTTTGCCGGCAGATTTGGAGAAAATAAAAAATATTTTGGAACAAAAAAAATTAATTGTGGATTATGCGCAAGTGGAATTGGTAGCTAATAATCCAATAACCGAAATTACGCCTAGTGATCAGAGGAAGTTGGATAATTTAAAAAATGCTCTAGATACCCTGGACGATGTAGATAATATTTATACCAATGAAGCATAAGCAGGAGAAAATTATTTTAGGATTAGATCCCGGTTTTGGTCGTACTGGCTTTGCGGTGTTGGGTGGTACTAAAAACGAACCACGGCTTATTAGTTTTGGGTGTTTAGAAACTTCAGCCAAATTACTTCATCCTCAGAGATTAGAACAGTTGGCCAAACAATTGAAAAAATTATTAACTAGGTATCAGCCGCAATTAATTTCCATAGAAAAAATTTTTTTTGCGGCCAATTCTAAAACCGCTTTACAAGTAGGCGAGGCGCGTGGCGTTTTATTGGTAACTATTGCGGTTAAACACCTGCCGATTGTTGAATTTACACCTCCTCAGGTTAAATTGGCAGTAACCGGCGATGGGCGGGCCGATAAAAAGCAAATTCAAAAAATGCTGCAATTAGTATTTAAATTAACTACACCGATTAAGCAAGATGACGCAGCCGATGCTGTGGCTATTGCTTTTTGTGCCTTAACTTATTTATAACCAACAATTTGACAATTAAATGTGTTAAACTTTAAATGTTATAGTTTAACTGATAATTAAAGTCTTAAATATCTATGATTAAGTCAGAAATTCGTAAAGATTATATTCAAGATAAATACGTAATTATTGCGCCTTACCGCAGTAAACGGCCTCATTATCATGACCCGGTAAATTTTGATTTAATTGGACATGGTCAAAAAGAATTGGATCAAGATTGTGTGTTTTGTACGCTTAATGTTAATAAAGCGAAATTGTTGGTGGGTAGTAAAAAAAAGTGGCAGACTGTAGTCATTCCTAACAAATTTCCAGCTGTTACTTTAAGTAATCCTAAAGCTTATGGTCAACAGGAGGTCGTGGTGGAAACTCCTAATCATAATTTGCATATTGAAGATTTGCCACAAAATTATTTGGTTAAAATATTGAAGATTTATGCTGCCCGTACCAAGAATATTATGGCCAATTCAAAAATCGAGTATATTTTGATTTTCAAAAATAATGGTGGGCGTGCTGGAGCTTCGATATTACATTCTCATTCGCAAATTTTTGCTACCAGTTTTTTGCCGCCGCATTTGTCAGATAAGTCGCAGCGTGCACAAGCTTATAAATTAAAAACCGGCCGTTGTGTTTATTGTGATGTTGTAAAACGTGAGGGTAAGGGTCCACGTTTGGTTTATTTGGATAAACATACTATAGCGTTTACTCCTTATGCTTCGATGTATAATTACGAATTATGGATTATGACGCGGCGGCATCTTGATAATATTACCAATTTAAATTCAGCTGAACTAAAATCTTTTGCTGCTATGTTACATAAGGTATTAACTAAAATCTCTCATAATTTACAATTGCCGTATAATTATTATTTTCATCAAGTGGTACATGATGAAGATCAGCATTTATATTTAAAAATCACACCACGCGGTACCCCGTGGGCTGGAGTGGAGATTGGCTCTGGTCTTATTATTAATCCCATTGCTCCAGAAAAAGCAGCCAAGTTTTATCGTAGTTAAAATTATGTTAGCCAACAAATATGATCACCGAAATATAGAAAGCAAATGGCAAGCACTTTGGGAAAAGGAATTTACTTTTAAAGCAGTAGATAGAACTGGAGGGAAAAAAGCTTATATTTTAGACATGTTTCCTTACCCTTCGGCTCAGGGTTTGCATGTGGGACATCCCGAAGGATATACCGCCACTGATATTTACTGCCGTTATTTGCGAATGAAAGGTGTTAATGTGCTACACCCTATGGGTTGGGATGCTTTTGGTCTGCCAGCTGAAAATTATGCTATTAAAATTGGCAAGCATCCTAGGGAGATTACTCAGCAGAATATAGAAAATTTTAGACGGCAAATTAAGTCGCTTGGTTTTTCCTATGATTGGACGCGCGAGGTGAATACTGCCGATCCTACTTATTATAAATGGACGCAGTGGCTATTTTTAAAATTTTATGAAAAAGGCTTGGCTTATCGCAAAAAAGCACCAGTGAATTGGTGTTCCTCGTGTCAAACAGTTTTGGCTAACGAGCAGGTTGTGCCCATTCGACACGGCTCACTTCGTGGTGACTCAGTGGAACCAGGGCACCCCGAGTCGGATCGAGGGGTGGGTGGCGAATGTGAGCGATGCCATAAACCAGTAGAACAACGGCAAATGAAGCAATGGTTTTTTAAGATTACAGATTATGCCGAGGAATTATTAAAAGGTCTGGACGATTTAGATTGGCCAGAAAATATTAAAGAGATGCAAAAGAATTGGATTGGTAAATCAGATGGTGCTGTTGTGAGGTTTCCCTTAGTTGTTGGGGATTTGTCATTGCGAGCGCAGCGAAGCAATCTGGTAGCAGATAAAGTTAAAGATCGCCACGTCTCGATTGATATCGAGACTCGCGATGACACAACTGATAACGTTATAGAAGTTTTCACCACGCGGCTGGATACTATTTTTGGTGCAACTTATTTAGTATTGGCACCCGAACATCCTTTATTAAATGAGTTAAAACCGCAAATAACCAATTGGTTGGAAGTGGAAAAATATATTAAAAAGACACAAGGAAAAACAGAGTTGGAAAGAAAAGCCGAGGTTAAAGAAAAAACCGGAATAAAATTGGAGGGTTTAATGGCAGTGAATCCAGCTAGCAATGAAGAGATTCCTATTTTTATTGCTGACTATGTTTTAACTTCTTATGGCACAGGTGCCATTATGGCCGTACCAGCGCATGATGAAAGAGATTTTGAGTTTGCGAAGAAATTTAATTTACCGATACGCGAAGTAGTAATCCCGAATAGAATTGACAAGAATAACCCGCCGGTTTCTGGTAAAAAAGTTAGCGAACGTCGGAATATTCATTGCATCGTGATTAATCCTCAAAACAGTAAAATCCTGTGCCTCAGATGGAAAAAATATCCCTGGATCACATTTCCCATGGGTGGAATAAATGATAATGAAGAGGTTGTGGCTGCAGCAAAGCGTGAAATTACGGAAGAGACAGGATTTGTCGACTTGAAGTTAATAAAAATTTTAGGTGGTGAGGTAAGGGCAGAATATTTTGCTGCACACAAGGATGAGAATAGAGTAGCTTTTACCCAGGCTGTTATGTTTGAGTTGCAGAGCGAAAAAGTTGTTCCGGTATCGCCAGACGAAAGGGAAAGTTTCGATGTAATTTGGCTTGATAAGAATGAAATAGTATATCCTAAAGTAGTTCACGCTGAGCTTGATGATTGGATTTTGAGATGGGATTCTGATAGTTATTGTTATATAGGTGAGGGGGTACTTAGAAATTCAGGTGAGTTTTCTGGCCTGGAGTCGGTTAAGGCTATGGAGAAGATTGCTAAAAAAATCGGCGCAAAACTTAAAACTCAATATCGCCTGCGCGATTGGCTTATTTCTCGTCAGCGTTATTGGGGCGCGCCAATTCCGATTATTTATTGTGATCAGTGTGGTACTGTACCAGTGCTGGAAAAAGATCTGCCCGTAGTTTTACCAGATGATGTAGATTTTCGACCTCACGGTGAATCGCCCTTAGTGCGATCCAAATCATTTCATAATGTGAAATGCCCAAAATGTGGTAAACTGGCGCGACGCGAAAGTGATACTATGGATACTTTTGTGGATTCTGCTTGGTATTGGCTACGTTATTGTGATCCGCAAAATGACAAAGAAGCTTTTGCTGCTAAAAAAATTAAAACTTGGTGTCCGGTAGATTTTTATGTGGGCGGAGCAGAGCATGCGGTAATGCATTTACTTTATGCTAGATTTTTTACCAAAGTATTAGCTGATTTAAAATACATTAGGTTTCGCGAGCCATTTTTAAAGCTACGTAATCAAGGTTTAATTTTAGGTGAAGATGGGCAAAAAATGTCCAAGTCTCGCGGTAATGTGGTAAATCCTGATGAAATTGTGGAGAAATTTGGCGCAGACACTTTTCGGCTTTATGAAATGTTTATGGGCCCGCTAGAAGACGCTAAACCTTGGAATGCATCTAGTATAATTGGCTTGCGCCGGTTTTTAGAAAGAGTTTGGCAAGCTATAGGAGAAATTACTGCAGGAATTAATCAAGGTAAATTTAAAAATGAACAGCATCAGTCCGTAATCATTCATAGTACGGTAAAAAAAGTGTCTGATGATATAGAATCATTTAAATTCAATACGGCTATTAGTGCTTTAATGGAGTTTTTGAATAAAAAAGATTTTATAGCAGAAAATAAAGTTGATACTGAAGCTGTTAAGAAATTTTTAATATTGCTTTATCCGTTTGTGCCACATATAGCTGCTGAACTTTGGCAAGGTTTAAAAGTAAACACCATGATTTGGGATGAGGTATGGCCGAGTTATGATAAAAAATTGTTGCAGCAAGAAATAATGAAAATTGCCATTCAAATCAATGGCAAATTACGCGGTAATATTGAATGCCAACCTGGCGTTACAGAAAAAGAAATTACTGCCCTAGCTGGAAATGCGGCCAATGTAACCAAATATTTAACAGGAAAAAAGATCGTGCGCACTATTTATGTGCCAAATAAACTTATAAATTTTGTTATTCACTAACCTAATATTTAATCAGTAATTTTATGCCGCAGCTTCGTAATTTATTTCCTCCACATTTATCTGGCGCCTTAGTTGCTTTATATTCCCATTCCCTAATTAAGCGTGTGGCGATTGCGGTAGTGGGAATATTTGAAGCGATTTTTATTTTTGAAGCATTTGCTCGGCAGTTAGCGCCGGTATTGATTTATTATTTAGTAATTTACGTTTTATATTTATTATTAGTGCCCTTGGGTGCGCATTTAATTTCGGATATTGGCTATCGCCGTTCCATGCGGGTGGGTATTTTGTTTTTGGCTTTTTGGTTGATAATATTTGCTGGCGTAGCATTTGGCTGGTTTACTCCCCAATTTTTATGGGCAGCTGCTATTGCCGTGGCAATTTATAAAACTTTGTATTGGCTGCCATATCATGTGGAGCTGGCGGAATTTACTAATAAAACTAATCGCGCCAGATATGTCAGTTTAATAGATAGTACAGTATTAATCGTGGGTATTGTTTTACCAATTATTTCCGCTTTTATTATTAGTCAATTCGGCTTTGCCTCGTTAATGACAGCAGCGTTTATTGTCTTATGCGTGTCATTAATTCCACTTCATTTTTTACCAGATGTTAAGGAAAGTTTTAGTTTTGGTTATGGGCAAACATTCAAGGAGTTGTTTGCCAGAGTGCGCCGACGCGAATTGTTTGCCTATATGGCCGAGGGAGTAGAAGATGTTGCCGCGGCGGTTATTTGGCCAATTTTTATTTTTTTAATTTTGCAGGGTAAATATTTGGAAATTGGTTATGTTTCTTCGTTAGTAATTTTAGTGACTGCCTTGATTAAAATGATTGTGGGAGAATTTAGCGATGAATATGGCCCAAAGAAAATTTTAAAATGGGGAACATTGTTAACATCAATTGCCTGGGTAGTTCGCATTTTTATTCAAACTTTTAATCAAATTTTCTTGGTAGGAGTTTTTCACAATATGGCTGAAGCTACCACTAAAACCGCCTGGGGCGCTTTGTGGTATCAGCACTCTATGGAAAAAGGACATTTTATAGATGAATATACTGCATTACGAGAAATGGCTATAAATATAGGGAGAATATTGACTATTTTATTGGTTATTGTTTTTATTCCTTTTATTCCATTAACAGTCACCTTTATTTTAGCAGCTCTGGCAGTTTTATTACTGAATTTGTTACGTTAGATAATCATGAAAATATTGCTGCCCACTAAAAAAAATATAGCAGTAGTGGCAAATTATTTGAAATATGGAGCCGTAGTGGTGGCACCAACAGAAACAGCCTATGGGTTATTGGTTGATGCCACTAATAATCAAGCAGTGAAGAAAATATTTAAAATTAAAGGCCGGCAGGCTAATAAAACCGTGGCTTTGGTAGTTGCTGATTTGAAAATGGCCCAGCAATATGGAAAATTTTCCAAAGATGCGGTAAATTTGGCAAAAAAATATTGGCCAGGGCCTTTGACTGTTGTAATTCCAGTAAAAAAATATGGTTTAAGAAAATTATCACCGCAGATTTTGTTAAAAAAAATGGTAGGCATGAGGATACCTAAACATTATTGGTTAAGGCAAGTAATAAAGAAAGTTAATAAACCTTTAACAGCCACTTCAGCAAATTTGGCAGGCAAAAAAAATATTTATTCTTTTAAACTGGCTAAGGCGCAATTAAAAAACCGGCAAGTAGATTATTTTGTTAATGGTCAGAATTTACCCGAGCGTCCGGTTTCTACAATAGTAAAAGTAGTTGGTAGTAATGTTACTGTTTTAAGATTGGGTGGAATAAAAATATAATTATGGAAAAAAATATCAATCTAAAACAATGGACTAAACAAGTTTTGAGTCATTACAATTTAGCAGCCGGTCAAAAAAAAGGTCAGCATTTTTTAGTTGATGGCGAAGTTTTAGCTGCTATTTTAAAAACCGCCGAACTAACTAAACAAGATAAGGTGTTGGAGATAGGCGGTGGTATTGGTGTACTTACTATGGCTTTACTAGAGCATAGTGGTTTAGTAGTCAGCGTGGAAGTTGATAAAATTTTAGTAGTTGGTTTAAAAAAATTATTGCCGATTTCCAGCCATCTAAAAGTGCTGCCGCTTGATATTTTAAAAATTTCTGATGAGCAATTAATTAAGGAGTTAAATTTAAAACCTGGAGAACAATTTAGTATTGTTTCCAATCTACCTTATGATATTAGTGGTATTTTTTTACGCAGATTTTTATCCACCAGTTTGCCAATTAAGCAACTAGTGCTGTTATTGCAAAAAGAAGTAGCCGAGCGTTTAACAGCGCCGCCTGGCAGTTTAAGTTTGATTGGCATTTTAGCGCAATTGGAGTGCCGGGCCAGTATTATACGACAAATTTCTCATACCAGTTTTTATCCGCAGCCGCGGGTGGAATCTTGTTTAGTTAAATTGGTACCTTATTCTTTAGAAGAAAAACAAAAAAAATTAGTCGGGGTAAATAAAGACTGGTTGTGGCAACTGGCGCGTATTGGTTTTTCCTCCCGCCGCAAGCAGCTTAAAAATAATTTACTGTCAGCTCTATCTGTGGCTGCTGACGATTTAGAGAATAAATTTAATCAGCTTGGTTTAGATCACAAAATTAGGGCGCAAGATTTAACTATTGATCAGTGGATTCAGTTAGCTAGGGTTTTGTCACTGTAACATATTAACACTAGGACTTTCGCGTTTGTCATTGCGAGGAGCGAAACGTTAGTGAGGTGACGTGGCAATCTAAAGCTAATATTGGCCGAGGTTATCCCGCTATACTGGATTTCCCGAAGGGATGACTTTATCATCCCGATTGAAATCGGGATTCCTCGCAATGACAGGGAATATTAGGCAAATGCGAAAGTCCTAAACACATTAACATTTTAACAAATTGTTGTTATGTTAACGTGTTACAGTGTTACGTGTTAAAATGTTAAGGTAGTTTAGATTATTAATTTGTTTGACTTTTAGCATTTAATGTGATATAATTTAGTTATTATATTTTGCCGTGGAACAAAACTTTAATGCTATTAATCAAAAACAAAGCAAGGAGGAGCGAAGAGTCTATATTGCGCTGTTCTTAGTTTCAATAATAGCCTTAATTTTGGGTTATTGGCAGATAACCAATAACATACGTTTGCCGTTTATTTTGCCTGCCATTTCTCCTTCTAGCGATACTGGTTCGGCGTTAACTATTAGTGATGATCAGTTAGTTTTGCAAAATCAGGACAGTGATAAAGATGGTTTGTCTGATTATGATGAATTGTATGTTTATAAAACTAGCCCATATTTAAAAGATACTGATTCTGATGGCTATACTGACGATACAGAAATTGCCAGTGGTAATAACCCCACTTGTCCGGCTGGGCAAACTTGCTTAGTAGCGCCAGCCAATACCACTGGCGCGGCTCTGGCGCCGCGTACTACTACCGAACTTAGAGCTTTGCTTAAAGAGTCGGGGGTAAGTGAAGAACAATTAACTGCTTTGGACGACGCTACTTTACTTGAGGTTTATAATGAGATAATTTCAGGAACTTCAACTACTGGTCAGGCCATCAGTGGCAGTGAGCCGGTAAATACCAACAGTGAATCTGCTAGTGATGCGGGCAAACCTAATTTAACCGAAGCAGAAAAAAAAATATTAAGAGAAATGTCTGGAGCTGAAATACGAACTTATTTAAAACAAAACGGCGTGGCCGCAGAAACTTTGGATAATATAGATGACAATACGCTTAAAACACTTATTAACCAAACTTTAGGATTATAAAATAGTTAGAAATCCCAAATCCTAAATTTTAATTTCTAAATAATTCCCAATGTTTAAATTTCAAAAATATTTATTTGTAGGACTTTCGCACTTAGCCACTCTTGCTGTCATTGCGAGGAGTGAAACGACGAAGCAATCCTGTGTTTATATGGTTTTACACGCTCGAGATTGCTTCGCTACGCTCGCAATGACCACCAAACGCGAAAGTCCTAATTAGGATTTATGATTTAAGATTTAGGATTTATATTATTATCATGTCTTGGTTTTATCAATTATCATTTAAAACAAGAAGGCGGACTTCCGCCATTCTTCTTGTCTTTATTATTTTTATTGGTGTAGGTACAGTTTTATTAGCACCTCGGCAAGTTCAGGCACAGTGGGTAGTAACTGATCCAGGGGTTTTGGCAGGAATTCAGGCAGGAATCGTCGCGGCGCAGGCAGAAGCAGCCAAGGGCTGGTTTAGGAAAGCTTATGAGTGGGCATGGGAACACGGCGCAGCTGTAGCATATCGTAATGCTGTTAAAACTTTTACTTCGCGCCTTGCTTATGATTCAGCAGTTTATTTAGGTTCTGGCGGTAAAGGTCAGAAGCCATTATTTGTAACCCAGGGTTGGGGCGCTTATCTTGAAGATGTAAGTTATTCAGCTGCTGGTGATTTTTTGGAAACATTGGCTCAAGAAAATGGTTATGTAAAATTTGGTTTGTGCGAACCAGTTGGTTTGGGTTTTTCTGCGCCTCAAGCTAAATTAATAATTGGTTTGACTTTATTTGACGAAATTAAGCCCCGCAAGCCCAAGTGTTCGCTTAAAGATATGCAGCGCAATTGGAAAGAAGCTCTGGCAGATCCTAAAAAATTCTTAAAAAATTATAATATAGTATTTGACCCCAAACAGCATGATTTAGGAGTAACTTTGCGGCTCAAACAAAATATTATAAAAGAGCAAGAAACGCAAAAAGCAATAGAAGCAGCACAACTCGCAGCTAATAAAGGGTTAAAGTCATTAACCGAGCCAATTGCTGGCGGGATTAAAACTCCGGCAGTATTTCTAGAAAAACAGTTTGGCATTGGTTTAGAATCAGCTTCTAATGAACCCTTGCAAATAACTGGCGATGCCATTGCTGACGCTTTGGGTATTTTTACCAATACTTTAGCAAATCGTTTAATGAAGCAGTTATTTCAAAAAGGATTAGTTCAGAATCCCGGCGGTGGCAAAAGCCCGGGCGGGCCGTCAGGATATTTTCCACCAAGTTATGGCGTAGAATACGCCAGGCAAGTCAACACTTCTATTTCCACTCCTCAATTTGTGGTTGATAAGAATTTTGATATTATTCAAGAATTATCCAGCTGCCCTGATCTTAGATACGCTTCGGTTAATAATTGCACCATAGATTCCAAATTTGAACAGTTGTTAAGAAAAGCTGGGGAAGGCATGGCTTGGTCAGTGGGTGATATTGTTAATTCTAAAGAATGGGGTTATTTGGGTGGTAGGCTGCTGGAAAGAGATCGTCCCAGCGATGTTAAAACACCTACTGCTTGGTATTTGTCTGATTTGCAAAAATTGCGCCGTGCCAGAATTATTCCAGTGGGATGGGAATTGGCAGCAGAAAAATTTGGTGGCAAAGGAGTTACTTTAAAACAAGTAGTAGATGGTTTTGCTCAAGTAGGTACA
>JBAZOT010000020.1:0-10702 GCA_041648575.1 Patescibacteria group bacterium
TATTAGCAAAACAATCGAAAGTGATGGCGGGCTAAAAGAAGAAATTAAAGCCAAAATACTTGATTCTGGCGATGGAGATTTTCTTATTGCATATCATAGTACTAAGCGTGCGCGTAAAGATGAGTACGATCGACAAAAGGATCTTGAAAAGATTGAAAAACATATTAACAGTTCAGCTAAAGGCAAATTGACTGGCAGCCTTAGAAAGTCATATGTTAAAATTACTAAAGGTTGCAAAATAGAAATTGACCAAGATAAATTAATAATGGAAAAGCAGTACGATGGTTTTTTTGGATTGCGAACAAACATTGATGGGGTTGATCCGCTGGAGTTTTTAGCTTCTTATCGGGGTTTGTGGCAAATTGAACAAACGTTTCGCATAGCAAAAACCAGCTTAGAAATACGACCAGTTTTTCACTATAGTCCGCGCAGAATTAAAGCTCACTTTGCTATTTGCTACATAGCGCTAGCATTAGTTCGCTATGTTGAATTTACTCTGAAAAATAGTGGTCATTATATTCCATATGAACAGCTGCATTTGATGTTAGATAAAATGCGCAAAGTGCAAATTGTTGACTATAAAAATGAATTGTTCGAATTACGCGAAGAACCACCTATCGGGCTGATTCCAGTTTATCAAGCCTTAAAGATAAAATGGCCAAGAAAATTTGGTAATAAACCCAATTTGTAGTGCCTCAAATTTTACAACATATTGATTTAAAATATTTTTTGTAAATTATTTTCCGAACTCAAGAAAGTTTTAACAAACCTTAATTTTTTGATAGGTTTACTTCTAAGTGGCTTTTCTCGGATGCTTTTCTCATCTTCTGAATCAGAATCATCAGATAGATCATCACCAAAGTATCGTCTTGAGTTCGGAAAATAAATTCACTTAAAAAAGCGAAAGTTCAGTATAAACAGAGATCTTTCGTTTTTTTATTACTTGATTTTGTAGCGCCTCGTAGCGTATAATAACGTGACATTTATTTCGAATATGTTAAAATACAAAACAGGTGCTCATTTATGTTTATCAGAAAAAAATCAAACAAAGGCGGATCATTTTCAATTCTATTGCAAATAGGAGAAAGAATTGCTGACAAAAAATATCCTGTTTCCAGAACAATAAAGAACTTTGGGTCTGCGCGCGGTCATAAACAAATTACCGCCCTTACTAAACAAGCAGAAACTTATAAGGCTCGTTTAGAAACGCTTTCACCAAAACCGCAAACATTAAAAATATCTTCTGATTTAGACATGAAATCCTGCCGCTCTTTCAATACTGGATTTTCAGATATTTACGGGCAGGCATTTAACAATACTTTTGCTAGTCTTACTTTAAAACCGAATCTAATAAATCAATTACGCGATCTTGTTATTATGCGTGTTGCGGCTCCCGCAAGCAAACTAAGAACGACACAACTATCCGCAGAATATGGTATAGAATGTAAGGTTGACAGCATTTATAAGTTGATGGATCAAATTACTGAACCCGCCATAAACGAAATTAAAAAGATCGTTTATGAGCATACAACACAATTGCTTACTGAGCAGAAAAAAACAATCGATGTTTTATTTTATGATCTGACGACCATATACTTTGAAACATCATCACAAGACGAAATAAGAGATTTTGGTTTTTCTAAGGACGGTAAGCATCAACACGTTCAGATAATGTTGGCAGCAATTGTGACGACAGACGGACTGCCCATTGACTACCAAGAGTTCCCTGGTAATTTCTATGAAGGGCATACGTTGATTCCAGCGCTCAATGAGATAAAAAAACGCTATGAGATCGGCAAAGTAGTTCTGGTCGCCGACGCCGCCTTGATGAATAAAATCAACTTACAAGAACTTGATAAACGCAATATAAAATACATTATTGCCGCGCGCATTAAAAATGCAAATAAATCTATTAAACAAGCTGTTTTTGACATAAGTAATTATAAAAGTATTAGCAAAACAATCGAAAGTGATGGCGGGCTAAAAGAAGAAATTAAAGCCAAAATACTTGATTCTGGCGATGGAGATTTTCTTATTGCATATCATAGTACTAGGGGTGGTGTGAAGGTACGTGCGACCAGCCGCCACTTCGTTGGAATTAATCAGCCTAAATCAATTGAAAAACGTTTAAAAGTTCCTTATTATTTTAAAGTAGGAACTGTATTTCCATCCACGCACCATTTTTTAAGCTCGTGCCAATTTTATAGACTCCACTTGTTTTAATTGTCCATATAATCTGGCTTTTTCCTGCCCTAATTCCCATTTTTCATTTGCTAGAACTTTATTTTGTTGCCGCATTTCTTTTATATCAGCACTTGATGTTTCTAATTGCTGCAACAGCGTGGCGTGTTTAGCTTGTAGCTCAACAAATGACTTGTTTTGCTCGTCAAATTTTGTTGTTAAAACGCCACACTGATTTTGCCAATGCTGTTGGGCTTCTTCTTTTTTTGCTAGCTCATTAAGCGTTTCTGTTAAACGTGCAGTAACAGATTCATGTTGAGCTTCAAACTTATTGAGCCGGGTTTCTAGGCTATCTCTTTCAAAATAAACTTGCTTATTTTGTTGCTGAAGCATCGTATTTTCTCGCTTGGTCTCTATCAGCTCTTGATTGATTTGCCGAATGGTTTGCTCAAATTGTCTTTGTTGTTGTTCATGATGTTGTTGATCAGATAGACGTTGCTCTAGCGCAGAAGCGCGATAATGCTCAAGATTCGCCTGCATTTGCTGGTTTTGTCGTTGCATTTCATCAATATGCGCTTGTTTTTCTCGGGTTTGTTGCTCAAGTCCAGCATGCTTTTCAGTTAAGGTAGCTACTTCTATTTTTGCATCAGCAACTAGTTGTTCAACGACAGATTTTTCGTGAGCAAAACCATCTCTTTCTTGCTTGGTTTGTTGGCATTGCTGTTGCCAACGAGCATTTTCTTGTTGTAGTTGTTGAACCTCTTGTTTTAATTTCTCTATATTTTGCCCGGTCTCTTGCTGAATCATTAAAATTTTTTCCTCAGCTTGGTCCATGACCTGATTCCATAATCCTTTTATTGTTGCGATCAGTTCTTCAGGAAGATTTTCTTTTGTGGCAACATTTTGTATTTGAGTTTGTCTTGTTTTCCAATCGCGTAGATGTGTATTTATGGTGCTGTTGCTGCCTGTACCCAATGCAATTCGAACTGTTTCAACAGTTGGTGACCTTCCAGTAGCGATTAATTGCTTAGCTGCATTGGAAACCTCGGTGTAAGTGACCCCTGGTCTCGCCATAAAGTCGTCTCCTGCTTTTTTTCATGATGTATTTCATTAAATGTAATATTACATAATGTAAGTAATTTTTCAAGAGTTTTTTAGATGAAGCATTCTATCGATAAGAACAGTTATCAGGCTTAATCTGCTGGCAATTAAAAACCTTTACTGTAAAATTTACGAAATACCAACTTGCTGTCCTATTTTAAAATATAGCTATATTATGCCCATAGACGACTCAAGCGATAAAGAAGCAGTAACAAAAGATACACTGTCCTCTATGCCTTCAATCGTAGACGGTATCCAGCTAAGTAACCATTATCAAATAGCCGCTACTAGTGACAACACAAGGCGCGCATATCAAACAGACATTCGGCATTTTGAAACATGGGGCGGTCAATTGCCAGCAACAACCGAAGCCGTACTTCGATATTTACATGCTTTTGCCCCAACTCTCAATCCAAGAACCTTATCTCGTCATGTCACAGCTCTTAAGCAATGGCACCGCTACCAACATTTTCAAGATCCAACTGATGATCCTGTCGTAAGCAAAACATTAACAGGTATTGCACGTATTCATGGCAAGCCAAAAGATAAAGCCCCACCACTATTGCCAGAACACTTGATTAAGATCGCAGAGTATTTGATGTCTCAAACTACGATCGCCTCAATCCGTAATAACGCGCTCCTGCAGGTTGGCTTTTTAGGTGCCTTTCGTCGCAGTGAATTGGTTGAAATCCGCATGGAAAATATTAATTGGCAACCCAATGGAATAGAAATACTGATCCCAAAATCTAAAACAGATCAACTTAATGAAGGGCAGTATTGCGCTATTCCTAATGGTAATGAACGGCTCTGCGCAATACGTGCTCTAAAAGACTGGATAAAGGAAGCCAAAATCAAAGAGGGCTTTATTTTTCGTCGCATTCATCGCGGTAATAATATAAGTGATTTAAATATCATGCCAGATGCAGTCAGTGGAATTTTGAAAAAATGCGCACTCGCAGCAGGTATAGAAAACGCAATGGATTTTAGCAGCCATAGTATGCGGCGAGGATTAGCAACTACTGCCAGTCGTGATGGAGTTTCTCTGCCGGCAATTATGCGACAAGGACGTTGGAAACAAGTTGGCACTGTCATGGAATACATAGAAGCCGCACAACGATTTGAAGAAAACGCCGCGGGGCAAGTATTGCAGAAATTATCTTGCGTAGAAAAACCGACAGAAGATTTAATATTATCAAATTTTTAAAGAGCGTCCCTTAACACAAGTAACAGAAGAAAATTTTTATACTGTGTTTTAGTAAAACAGCAATCGAAAAGTTTAAATTAATTACTATTCATCTAGATGATTACGTATTAAGAACAATGCCAATAATTATATCAGATTTTCAATTTTAAAAAAGAAAAAGGAGAGCAACAATGTGGTTTAAACAAGCGCAGTTTTTTAAGTTTGAAGAAAAAAGTTCCTTTAACCCTGGAGAGCTAGAGGGACAGCTGGAGCAATTATCCTTCACCCCGTGTCCTTCTGGTCTTCCGATCACCCAAGGGTGGGTATCACCAACAGGCGAAGAAGAAGCTCCATTGGTCTGTGCAGTTCCGGGTTTTTTATTAATTTGTCTTCAAACTGAAGCAAAATTATTGCCGGCAACAATTGTGCGTCAAAAACTAAATGAGAAAATTAAGGAAATAAAATTAACTCAAGATAGAAAGGTTTCCTACAAAGAAAAAAACACCCTGAAGCACGAAGTTTACAACGAGCTATTACCACAAGCTTTTGGAGTGCTGTATCGTACTTATGCATTTATCGATACTAAAAATAATTGGCTAATCCTAGACACCAATAATCCTAAAAGAGTAGAAAATTTTATTTCGTTTTTTAAACGCTCATTAAGTAAAATAAAAATTGTATCTCCAGAAATCAAAAAACTATCTCCGATACTAACCGATTGGTTGTTGAATAACAGTTATCCCAAATCATTAAATATAGAGGATTCTTGCGTATTGCAAGACCCAAAACAGATAGAACGAAGCATTAGAATCCAACGACAAGATTTATCAGCCAACTATGTCCAAACACTTCTAAAAAATAATTTTGAAATTTCGCAAATGAAAATGGCTTGGAATGATCAAATTACATTTGTATTAAAAAATGACTTTACCTTCCAATCATTGCAGTACCAAGATACAGTGGTTGAGTTGTCAGACGAAAATAAAAACGACACAGAAGAAGGAAGTTTTAGAGCTGATTTTTTTATAATGAGCGGGGTATTAACTAAAATGCTTTCAGAGTTTTTGAAGGTGTTTGCAAAAGCTGCTGACAAAAAGACATAAAAATACGCGCAAAAACCAGTACTAAAAGATTTAGGTGGTCGTGTATGAGGCAAGTGTCTAGAGACCCTATACAGGAAATTTACCAATCACATTATCGTATTCTGCTTGCGCGTCTTCAGTTGATAATTTTGAATATACCCCAAGGGATCGCATACTTTCATGCCCAGAATATGGCTGAATCAACGCGTCTTCTATGCCCTGTTTCTTTAACCATGTGAATAAAAAATGCCGCAATTTACGCTGAGAAATCGGATGCTCCATACCAGCAAGTGCAGTATATGTAGCCAAAATCTTACGAATGCCGCGATCTGTGTATGGCTTTTTCTGCGAGGATTCGAACAAGTATTTATTCCCTTTCTCTTTGACTGCGTTGGAATACATAGCTAATATTTCTTTAAATGCATTTGGGAACAGAACCACTCTATCCTTTTTTCCAACGCCCTGTGTTATTCGTATTTGGCAAAGATCAAAATCTATATCACTGAGCTTTATGTGAATCAACTCGCTTACTCTCACACCAGTGTACAATAAGGTTTTAATTAAGATCACATGATTCATGTTTCTAGACTGCCAAACAACTTGGTAGTACTTATGAATTTCCTTCTCAGTTGGCACATATGGTAGTTCTTTAGGTTGCCTAATAACATCAACACTTAATTCTTTACGCAAATGCCGAAAAAGTTCGCGCAAATAGTTATAGTCAGGATTTTCTTGGTGCAGGATTTTGGCTATTTGTTTTGCCTTTTGACGAACTGGTGTACGAATTTGTGGCATGTGTTCTCCTTTTTTATTGAATTATATTATTAACCGCTGGTCTAAATTAAGCGGAAACAAACCATAAGGATTGATGTGTGCATGGAATAAAGTTGTTAATGCACGCTTATCTTCTGGTGTTAGTAATATGCCAGAATCTGGCAGTGTTGCTTGTATGATTAAAGTGTTAATGTAAGACATACACACTTGTAGTAAGTGCAAGCAGGCTACTGCTAATTCTTGTTCTTCTTTGATATTGGTAGAAATTTCGCCCAACTTGCCATAAAAAATAAAACCCATAATACTGTTTAATGATTCAATCACATTAAGAGCTTCATGTATTTCGATGCGGAGTTCTTCTGACATTAGATACTTGCATAAAAAAATTGTTTTTACCGCGCGACCTATTTCAGTCAAAGCTTTATAAACAGGATGGGTGTAATTATCTTTGCTAAACCGCTTGATTAATACGTCCGGATCAACAGTACCGATTTTTAATGCCACTGCGTGTTTAATTACCTCATCGTAATTTTCTTCCATCGAACCCCAATTGATAGATGCTTTTAGGATTGCCTTCAAATTAGGATAATCGTTTTTATGTTTAGCGTTAGAATAATATAGCTTTTGTCTGTGAAGGTTTTTTAATCTTGGCAATAAGTCAAAATTAAGTAAGTGGCTAAAGGCAAAGCCAATCGTGCTTTGACCGTGCGTGTCAACATAAGCCCTATCCATGTTCATTTTGGTGTCATGCCGAAGAACGCCCCTTATCATGCTACCAACTTCTGATGATGCACAGGTTTTTAACTGTGAGTAAACACAGGTGGCATATTTGTCTGCGTGCCAATAAATCATAACTCCTGGTTCATGATAACGCACGTGCCATTCGGCTATTAGGTTTTGGTCCCAAGAACTAACTTGAGTTGAATCACAACCGCAACCAACAGTGATATCACCCCAAATTTTAGGATCGCGAATCTCCAAAATTTTATCTACTACATCAACGACAGCCGCTTTAACATTGGCAACGTTAATATACCGTCTTTTGACATAACGTAAATCTGAATAACTAGCATCTTTATTAGCAGAGCTGATCCTTTTTAATCCGGTGTTACTGCCAATAGCATATATGCATAGTAATAGTCTTTTGGTTAACTGGGTATGATCCAGGCTTTCTTTACCGGCTATTGTATGGAGTTGTTTTGTAAACCCTATACGAAAATCAGCTTCTTTCAATATATCGATTAAATTTATGGTAGACCAACGACGATTGATCTTGTGTTTTAATGCCTTAATGTTAGTTGGTTCTTTTTGTGCTTCATATGGGGTTAGCTTAATATGCCCGCCGTTTTTATCAAGGATTTTTACCTTCTCGTTGTTAAGAATTGTATCGTTTAATTGTTGTAAATTTTTTTCTAAGCAATTCTTCAGCGGCTTGATAAAGTCATCAACATTTAATTTTGCTTTTATTTCATTATAGTAATATTCACGTCTATCATTCCAGTCTTTTGGCATATCTTCATCTGGATTGCGATAACGATAGCTGCCTTCAATCCAAATGGTTTTACAGTTTAGTTGTTTATGCAGTAATTCTAAAACTGCCATTTCATAATTCATCTGCTCCACTTTGTACTGATTTTCTTTCGGATCATTGCTTGGTTGCTGCTCTATAACCAAAGGATGCCAATCATCGTAAATAACACTATCAATTGGCACTAACTGCGAGTCTGAATAATACTTACCTGTTATATTCCTATGTTGCTTTATAAATTCAATTGCTTGTAATAATACTTTTCCCTCTTGATTATTAGAATGAAAATCAAATGTATCTAAAAGCATCAGTAGCTCTTTTCGGTGAGCATGGGAATATAGCGAACGCATTTTTATATGTACTTGGTTTTGATACCATCTGCCTTTACACCGTAATTCTTTGGCAAGGTCTCGTAATTTATCTTGGCTAACTTTTGGATAAATTTGTTCTTCAATAATTCCTTTGGGATGTTCAGCGTTTGTATCAGCCAACGTGTAAAGAATATCAAATTTACCATCTACTCTTTTAACATCAGAAAGAATTTTTTCATCAATGTGTTTTTCTGCTGATACTTCTACTTTGTGGATTAACTTAAGAAATAAATCTGTTAGATTGTCGGTAAGTAACTGCGAGCGAATATAACAAAAAACAGCCATCGTGGCATAGCGATTTTCTACAGCATATTCTTCAATGTTACTGGGCAACATAGCCAAAATACGCACGTAATATTTTTGTAGTAATTTTCTAGATACAGTCTTAAAAAATACCGCCGGGACGAGAATGCCACGGACATGCTGTAGTTTTTTAATCTCAAATTGTACGTGCTTAAGTTTAATGCCGGCAAGATCCTGTTTTAAAATCCGTAATTTTATTTTTGCAGCGGGCTCTATAGAAATTCCATCTTCAGAATCTATTTCATCATCATCTTGTAATAATAAATTAATTTCTTTTTTTGTTTCCTCAGACAACTGCTCAGTTGTCGTTAAGAAAAATTGCTTTTCAAAATTATGTTGAGCGGAACGAATGTGGCGCTCCAATTCTTTTTGCGTAAATGGTTCTAATTTATGTGCATAAAAAAATTGATAGGATTTTTCTATGCACTGAGCTACAGTAGGTGATTCTGGTAACACATTTTTGTTCAACCATAAAATGAGTCGTTCTCTGTCAGCTACAGTAATAGTTTGGTATCCAAGAAACCCACGTATTTCCTGACGAAATCGCTCTATGCTTCGGTTTTCCCAATTAAAATTTTCAAATGGATTTGGTTGTTGGCAAATAGGAATATTTAATTGAGCAGATAAACTTGTAATCAGTTGCTCAGAAATAGTGTCACCATGTTCTGGATAACGCCATTCTGTTTGAAAGAACTTAAGCATTACAGCAAAGATAAGTTTGTTTTGATGACCATGTTTGAGCTTTGTCCATTTTAATTCTTCGCTATCCAATAGCCAGTTATCAAATTTATTCATATTTTATGAGTTCCCATATCCGTTGGTGTTGGTACTTGTAAGTATGTATATCAGCAAAAACTGGCATTATCAAGTATGTTTTAAAGAATTATTCCTACACCAAGACGTTATTAGGAACTTAGAAAAATAACTTTTTTGATTTAAATAACAAAGAAAATTTAGGGAAAGTGTAAAAAATGTAGATTTATTAGAAAATTGATAAATTTATTAGTTGTTATTTCTAATTTACATCAACGAAGTGGCGGCTGGTCGCACGTACCTTCACACCGCCCCAATTAAGTTTGCCAGCAATTCATCAAGCATACGCTCTTTAAATGAGCTACGCGATGACGTTTGCACTTCGATAAAATCTTTTACCTTGAGTTTATTTTTATGTGCGTAATTTAAAATTGCAAGCCGCTGATTGTTTAAATCTTGTTTATCTGTTGAAATTCTTAAATACGCTAAAATTTTTGGTTTTGTATTTGCTAAAGTTTGCATTTTTTAGAACCTAGTACTGTTCCCAATATTCTAATTCTAGCCCATCTATGCGCTTAAATTCCTTAAGGTTGTTTGTTATTAAAATCGCTTTTTTAGTCATGGCATGGCTGGCAATAAGTGCGTCATTACCACCAATAATACGACCTGTTTTTTTTAGTTTAGCTCTTATCTCTCCGTAAAAATATGCGCATTCGTCTGTGTAGGGTAAGACTTCTATTTTTTTTATAAAGGTATTTAAGTTAATTTGGCTTTGTTCTCTAAATTGGCTATTGGCAACGCCATATTGTAATTCAGATAATACGATTGATGATATAACAATGTCGTGTTCCTCTTTCCTTAGCCTTTCTAATTTCTTAAAATAAATTGGTGATTTTCTTTTCATTAAAAAAATACATATATTTGTATCAAGCATGTAAAGCATTATAGTGCCTCCCGTTCTTGCGCTGGTAAATCTTCTCTATCTTCCATAAAGGCTTCTAATTCAGACATAGCAGCATAAACATCTAGCCATGTTTCACTCATTGGCTGCAATAAAACTGCATTGCCTAAATGAGAAACAGAAGCCGTTTTTCCCGGTAATCTAAAATTTTTAGGTAACCTAATTGCTTGGCTACGACCATTTTTAAAAATCTTTGCGACAGCAGTCATTTTTGTATTCCCCTTTTTATATGATATATACCAAATAGTATATATCATATTGTTTCTATACATGCAAGCAAAATAATAAATAAAAGTTTAATTACACGTTCCGAATAAGAAAAGGTATTTTACATATTGATTTTAACAACTATGGGGTATTAAAGCCAGTGTAATGCGTGAGCGCGTGCAGCTTAAAATGACGGTCGTTTTTTTATGCGAAGCAACTTAATGGGGAGTGCGCACATTCTGAATGATTAAATCTCTG
>JBAZOT010000021.1:0-6760 GCA_041648575.1 Patescibacteria group bacterium
GGATGACTGCTGGTGGAAATGAGGAAAAAATTACTGGAGCTAAAAAAATGTTGGGCGCAGGTATTATTGGTTTGGTGATTATTTTAGCTGCCTTTGCTATTGCCACGTTTGTGATGAGCAACTTGAATTCCGAGCTTGGTGCCACTCTCAGTCCTTAAGCGATTATTTGAATTTATTTTATCCTCGCACCTATTTATAGGTGCGAGGATAATTTGTTATACATCTTCAATACCTTAACTAAAACCACGCCTGTAAAAGCGTGGTGTTTCATAGTTGTGTTTTGTTGTTATTGCTAAGTAGTGCGCTTTTCATGATGCCTCTCCTGTCATTTGTCACTGCGAGCTAGGTAATGTCATTGCGAGTCCCGATATCAATCGGGACGAAGCAATCTCTAAGATCGCCACACTCTCCGTTCAAGGCGGATCGCTCGCGATGACAAATACCCGTATCACTGCGAACCCCGATATCAATCAAGGGGAAGTAGCTTAGATTGCTTCGTCGCTAAAACTCCTCGCAATGACAAATAAAGAGCTCACAATGTCCAGGGCGGGTGTGTTTCGGGGGCTATACCAATTGTAATAAATAAACCCGAGCTAATGTTTTAGATCAGGCTTTGTTAAACTGCTAAAGTGTTACAGTGAATAATGCTTGTATATTCCATTTTTTTCGTGGTATAGTAAAAGTGTAAACGTTTAATATAAAGATTATGAATTTAAGGAAAATGTTATTAATAATACTCTTAGTTGTATTATTTAGTTTTTGGGGATTACCTACCGCAGCTCAAGTACAGGATTTTGGTTTGAAAATTACTGCTGATTATGCCGGCTTGCCTACTAGTGACGCTTCGCCGATTTCTGTTGTTTCACAAATTGTTAATATTTTATTGGGTTTTTTAGGTTTACTCTTCATAGTGTTGATTTTGTATGGCGGTTTTATGTGGATGACTTCCTCGGGTAATGAGGAAAAAATTACCAAGGCTAAAAATATTATTGGTAATTCAGTAATTGGATTATTAATTGTTTTAGCATCTTTTACCATTAGCGTGTTTATTTTTAGGAATATTAAAAAATCAACCACCATAACGCCAAATGCCGCTGTGGCTTGTGCAACGGGTGCATATTGCACACCATCAGCTTCGTGTGCTGCGGCACAAAATTTAGGTCAGTTAACGTGTCCTGTTGGCCAAACTTGTTGCCAATTTTAATTTTTGAAAGTTGAATAATTCATTAATTTGTCATGGCGAGAGAGTGGGAGTGGTTACCCCATCGTCACTGCCTGCCTGCGGTAGGTAGGCGAGGGAGTTTCGTTTGACGAGACGACCGAAGCAGCCTAGATTGCTTCACTTCGTTCGCAATGACATTCCCGTTGTCACTGCGACCCCGATATCAATCGGGGGAAGCAGTCTAGATTACTTCTTTCGCCCTAGGCGGACTCGCAATAACAAAAAAATAATCAACACTTTCAATTTATGAAACACTCTAAATTATTAAATCCCAGTCTTTTATATATTATTTTATTAAGTATAGTTTTTTGTTTGTTACCGTTACTGGTTTTCGCCCAAGATGAGTTTGGTTTTTGGGAAACGGCTCATCGCACTTTACCAACCGGCACACCTTCTATTGCCGCGGTGGTGGCAACGGTGATTCAAATTATTTTGGGTTTAGTTGGCGTGGTGTTGTTAATCATGATTTTATATGGCGGCTGGCAGTGGATGACTTCGGCAGGCAATGAACAAAAAATTGCCAAAGCTAAAGCCATATTCGGTGGAGCTGTTATAGGTTTGTTTATTATTTTGGCGGCTTATACTGTTACCTCTTTTATCATGCGTAATGTTTATTTATCCATTCAGCCGCTTCCTACAATTCAAGTATGTAAAGTTCCGAGTGATTGTAGTCCGGGCCAAATTTGTGGCGCTAGTGGAGTTTGTATAACTTTAACTGGTTCGCCAGTTGGTTGTATTGATGATAGTGTGTGTGAGTTTGGTCAAACATGCAGCGATGGCGTTTGTGTGGATTCAACACCACCGGAACCAGAAATAGAAACATCATGTCCTGGCGTTTGTCTTGAAGATAATATGCTAGTACCCCCAGGGTGTATAATGTTTGGGGCTGGTGACGCGTATTGTTTAAGAACCACATTTAATCCAGATATTCATTGTTATGTAGATAATTCACCTCAAATCTGTACGGTTCCTTAGTTATTGCGTTTAAAAAATTTAACTAAAAATTTCAAGTCATTTTGTATTAGCATAGTAATTGTAGGTAGCGCTGCGGTGCTATCTTTTTTTATAATAATTAATTTTGAAAAAAATAAAGCAAAGATTCCTATTAGTATACCCAGTAAAGAATCTACAGCATAATGCTGTAGGGTGAATACTGTGGCTATTAAATTTAATAAATAGTAAGGAATCATTATGATGCCTAGCCACCAGGAAATTTGTATGGCAAAATACAGTGCTACTGTGGCCCAAGCTACATGCATGCTGGGTATAGTGGTTGTTAGGATTGAATTGTAAGCATCGAGATCAGCGGTATTAATTTTTCCAAATAAAAATTTTTGCAAATTAGGATTAGGCTGGTAATTAGCCATCATTGTTTGAATTGGTTCGCTAATTGGATTTTTTAAAATATTTTTATAATAAGCATGATTAGGCGTTAAAGCTGGAATAGCATACCATAGCGGTAAACTAATTATTAAACACAAAACAAAAGCTAGAAAAAATTGGTAAAAGCGTCGATAATTTTGTGTCAGAACAATTAAAAATAATAAGCTGATAATTGCAGTCAAGGCGCGATAAGTGCTAGTTAGTATAGGAGATAAAAAATTAAATAAATTTTTTAGCGGGTTCTGAATATCTTGAAACCAAAAAGGAACATAAACACCAAAGATAATCTTATCAAGCGACATCAGACTCTGATTATTTAGTGGAAGAATATTAATATCTACTCGTTGATTAAGCCAATTAATAGAAGTACTTAAAATTAAAAAACCTATTATAAAAATAAATATAAACAATAAGCCGTTTTTTATTAAAATTTTTAAATCAGTCTTAGCTGCGCTATTGCCATAAATAAACCAATCGCCTAAAAGCAGCAGCGTTTTCCAAATAAAATATAAAAAAAATAATATTAAAAAAATTATTAAAAAGTGTATACCGGAGAGAATTGCTTCTTGAATTAGAGCTGAAGTCATATTATAAAATAAGATTTATTAATTTTTTATCATATAGAGTTTTCGTACTCGTTTACTCTTGTTGTCATTGCGAGTAAGCCGCCTCAGGCGGATGACGAAGCAATCTTAGTTAATATTAGTTATAGATTGCCGCGTCGCTTAACTAACGTTTCGCTTCTCGCAATGACTACCAATCGCGAAAGTCCTATTTATTATTAAATTTTAACCGCCATAGTGTTTTAAAATATTCCAGCACATCTTTAATATTTAGTTTTGATTTACCCGATTTTCTATCAATAAAAGTAATTGGTATTTCAACTATTTTTAAATTATTTTTTTCGCATAAATAAATAAGTTCTTCTTGCCAAGCGTATCCAGAGCTTTTTACACTTTGCCAAGGAATTTTAACCAAAGCTTGCTTAGTGTAAAGTCTAAATCCCGAAGTAACGTCTTTAGTTTTAAGGTTAAGTATCACGCGAGCCAAAGTCATAGCACTCCAACTAGTAACATGACGCCACCATGACCAGCCAATAATTTTACCGCCGGGTATTCTGCGGGAACCAATTACTACATCTGCTCCACTGGTGACGGCCTGTAGTAATTTTGGTAAATCTTCTGGTTGGTGCGATAAATCAGCATCCATCTCGCCAATAATTTCTGCGCCATTTTCCAGCGCCCAAGCAAATCCTGCTTGATAAGCGCTTCCTAAACCTTGTTTTTCTTTTCTATTAAGAATATTTACAAAGGGATATTGTTTTTGAAGTTTTGTTGCCAAAGTACCAGTGCCGTCCGGCGAATTATCATCAATAACCAGCAAAGTCAGGGGAATTGTTATTTCAGCTATCCCCAAGAGTAAGGTTGATAGATTTAATGCTTCATTGTAGGTCGGTACGATTATGACCAAATTTACATTTTCCATTTTAATTGGAAAATTTAAAAGTAATTTTTTTTTGAAGTGCAAAATTAGTGAACACTGTAATTGCTACTGTTAAAATTTTAGCTAATATGTACCACAAGTGAAAATATTCTACTAATAAATAAAGTAAAATAATGCTGATTATTAAATTTCCCGTGTGAATAGAGAAAAAAGATAAAAATTCTTTTACTTGTCTTTCACTATTACTTTTAAAAACCCAACAGCGTGAAATTAAGTAATGGGTAATACTGCCAACAATAAAAGATAAAATAGCAGATACCAAATACCAAATACCAATAATATCAGTGAAGAAATAAAGCAGTGATACATCTATTACCGTAGCAATCCCACCAGAAATTGAAAAACGGATAAATTTTTGTTTAGGTATTTGATAGATAATTTTTTTTAATCTAGGTAACACGGAGTTAATAATGAATTATTAGAGAGGATAATGCAATAATGATGCAAATAAATAAATATTTATTAGAGCTGAAGATAAAATAAGTATTTTTATTCCTTTAGTTAGGTTACCATATTGATTATTGTATTTATAAATAAATAGAAAAAAGAGTAGTGGTAAAAAGTCTAAACTATAACGATAACCAAATTGCCAATAACCAATACCATAATATAGTAATATGGGTAAACTGATTATTAATGTAGTAATTAGTAGTGCTATAGAAATTATATCTTTATACTTAAACTTAAATAAATAAATCAGAATTGGTGAAGTAAAGAAAATACTCATGCCCCAGTTATTTCCTTTAAAATAGGGAAATTGTAAGACATGAGATAAGCCATCTTTAAAAAATGGTGTTGGGGGACTTAAGAGCAAATAGAACAAATTTCCTGGTAAATGAACCAGACTAAATATTCCATATTCTCTAGCTTTTGCCACTGCGTCAATAACCAAGATTTGATATGAATATCCAAATTCGAAAATATTGTAAAAACGTGAGTAGTTATAAAGCAACAATAATAACCCCATAATTAGGGGAAATATCATTAATTGGATTATATTGTTAATTTTCTCTTTTTTAGTTGCTTTATTATCAAAAAATATTTGGATAATAAAAAAAATAATTGCAAAACTAGCCGGCAATCTGGTTGCTAAAATAAAACTTAAAAATAAACCTATCAACCAATATCTTTTGCGAGTCAAGTATTCAATTAAAATTGCTAATAACAAGAAAACGGTAATGACATGTGCAAAGTGATAGCTGCTTGGTAGCAGCGCTGCGCCAAGAAAAACAGATGATATGAAAGCTAAGGAAAGAAAAAAGGAATCCTGTTTAGAATACTGTCGCAGTCTTGATAATATAAAAATAAAGTAAGCTACCCCAACCACTAGGAAAAATTGCAAATACCCCTGCCAAAAAGGAATTTTAATTAGAGTCCCTAAGTATACGAATGGCAACAGTAGAATCGCAGGAAAAGGTCCTAGTGCCCAGTAATAATTGTTATTAAATAACGCCAGATCGCTTAGTGGCGAACTGTCAGTAAGTGGGAGTTGGATTAAGTACAATTTACCATGCAGGAAAGATAAGGCTAGATAATAAAAATGTTGAGCTGTTTCAAAGAAAAAACCAGTCGTCATTAGTAATGCGATTGCTAAAAAAATAGTTATTCCTAATGACAATAATATCGTTTCATTTACAGATTGATTATATAACTGAAATAATTTTTTATTAATTTGCATAAATAATTTCCAATCCCTATAAAGTTTATAAAAAATTGTTGTATTGTTTAAGATTAAGTTTAAATAGTATATATCTAATCATATTCTGTAGAATAGATACCCCGTAAATAACACTTCTTTTAAAATTAATCATTGAAGCTTCAGGAAAATATCTGGTGGAAATTGGAACCTCTTGGATTTTAAGATTTTTTATTCTAAATTGAATTATTATTTCAGTATCAAAAACAAAATCGTTTGAATTGGCATTAAAATTTACACTAACCAAAGCTTTTTTTGTATAAGCTCTAAAACCTGAATGATATTCAGTTAATTTCAATCCTAGAACTAAGTTTTCTATTTTAGTTAAGAATTTATTAGCAATATATTTCCAAAGCGGCATTTTTCCCTCTCGGGCTTGCCCTGGCCGCATCATTCTTGATCCCAAAACAACATCAGCATCATCTCTAAGTAGCGGCAATAGCAAATCAGGCACTAGACGAGGATCGTATTGATGGTCAGGATGAATCATAATTATTATATCAGCATTTTGATTAAGTGCTTGATTGTAACAGGTTTTCTGATTACCGCCATATCCTAAATTTGTTTGATGAGTAAAAAAATTTAAATTTAAATTTTTAGCGACTTCGATGGTATTATCTTGACTAGCATCATCTACTAAAATTATATCATCAATCCAGCCAATGGGAATATCAGCAACGGTTTTTTTTAGCGTCCGCGCGGCATTATAAGCTGGTAAAACTGCAATTATTTTTTTATCTGGGTATTTTTCAGACATAGTTTAGTCAGCTAGTTTAAAAATAATAGCGTCTTCATCGTTATATACTTTTATAAATCTTGAATCTCGATTCACCCATTTTAACATGTCTAGTCTTCTTTTTTCTAGTAATAACCATGAAGCATTAAAGTCAGTTTTAGCTATATCATAAATATCAGATTTTTTACCATCAACCGTGTCTCTCCATAATTGATATTTA
>JBAZOT010000022.1:0-6397 GCA_041648575.1 Patescibacteria group bacterium
AATGCTAGTCGCGCTAATGCCCATGACGATGCAGCTATTACTGTGATGGCTTATGGCTTAAGACCGCTACCCAGGAATCTCAACTCCGAGAAAGTAGCGATTAAGACCTTTAAAGCCTTATTTGGTACTAATCCTGTTTCAGCCACTGACTGGGACACTGTCCGAGCTATTGCTTATTCCGGAGCTACCAGATAATCCAAACCTCCTGAACTAGATCAACCCCGTCCCGATATTTATCGGGACGGGGTTTTGCGTTACTCATCCCAGCCAATATAAAATTACCACAAAAACCAACAAACAAAATAATCACGGCCGTGCGTCATTTGTTATGGTTATTTTTTAGTGCTATAATAGTATCATATAGTATTATGTGGAAGTTACCCCAAAATATTAGTAATTTAACTCAAGCCCAAACAATTTTGATAAATTTAGGTGGTTTAGCGCGGGATTTATTAAACGCTTGTCTACCTATTTCTAGACCACGAACCGCATTAGCACGCACTCTGTTTGGCTTAAATACAAAAACAGCACACTATAATGTGCTGCGGCGTTTAGCTAAACAGAAGATGATTACAGGATCAGGACGAAGTTACGCGCTTACTAATTTAGGGCGTCGATATGTTAATGAATTAGTTACAAATTTTAAAAATCAATTACCAACTAATTGGGATGGTAAGTGGCGCTTTTTGATATTTGATGTTCCCGAAGTGCGTAGGGCGGATCGTGATATGCTACGGCGTATGTTAAGAAATAATAACTTTCGTAAACTACAGGCAAGTGTTTGGATATCGCCTTATAATATTCCAGCGGAGTTGCATGAGGAAATTTGGGAGAAGAGATTAAAGTATCATATTTTTTATCTATTAGTTAGTAAGGTTGATTATGATAAACCATTGATTAGACTTTTCCCTGAGTTAAAAAAATATTATTATAACTAACAAAACAGACACGGCCGTATTCATATTGTTAGGTGGTTAAAGAAGAGTATAAAAAGTATAATTAGTATATCGTATTTTTATGGCGTTAGATAAGGATAATCTAAGTACTAAAGTATCTTTTAACAAAGATTACATTTTTTGATATAGTATAAACACAATGATTTTTACTAGATTTAAGAGAGAATTCGCTAGTTTTAAAATAATAGCAAGCATTGTTATGGTTGTGCAGCTAGTTATTGTCTTTTCAATTAGTCCTGCGATTGCTGCTAAAGGGCAAACTCTAAGCAAGATTCGGTTGGCATTGGTACCAAACGATCTTGGCTATCAGTACCAAACTGATTATTTAACAAAAATAAAAGCACCACAGGTTTGGGATAAAGTTCAAAATTTAAGTTTACGTCCAGTAATTGCAGTTTTAGATTCTGGTGTTGACATTGATAACCCCGATTTACAAGCAAATATTTGGTTTAATTCTTGGGAAGTGCCAGGAGATAAGTTAGATAATGATAGTAATGGTTATATTGATGATCAGTATGGCTGGGATTTTGTGAAGGATTTACCAGATCCTAGACCAAAATTTGAAGATGGCTGGACAGAAATTGCCATGCAGCATGGGACAGTAGTATCGGGTGTGGCGGCGGCAATTGGCAATAATACCCAAGGAGTTGCCGGGATTTCTTGGTCTGCTCGTATTATGCCGCTTAGAGTGTTAGATACTAAAGGTGTTGGCAATACTGTTACTGTGGCGCGTGCTATAAATTACGCAGTTGATAATGGAGCAGATATAATTAATTTAAGTTTTGTTGGCCCATTTTCTGACCCGATATTGGAAGATGCGATTAAGCGCGCTTATCAAGCTGGTGTATTAGTTGTAGCGGCTTCTGGTACTGAACAAAGTGTGGGTATTAATTTAAATAAACAACCTCAATACCCAGTATGTGATGATGGTCTTAATGGGGAAAACCAAGTGATTGGTGTAGCCGCAGTTGATGCTAATGATAAATTGGCAGAATTTTCAAATTATGGATCTCGTTGTATTGATATTTCAGCACCAGGAGTAAAGATTTTTAGTACGCAATTTCAAGATAATAGTTATAAAGAATTTAAAGACGCTTATGGTGGTTGGTGGAATGGAACGTCTGTGGCTGCACCAATGGTATCAGGAGCACTAGCGCTTTTAAAAGCAGCTTTTCCTAAATATAGCCCTTCGCAATTAAGAGATATTTTAATAGCTTCGGGTGATCAAATCGATTTTTTTAACCCCAGTATTGTTGGCCAGGTAGGGCGCCGTTTAAACATTGATGAGGCATTTAAACTAGCTGGTAGTATAAAATTTTCCCGAAAAAATCCAGTAGTTATCGCTCCCGCTTCTGCAAATAAAGCTGAAGTGCAAATTTTTGATTTCTCTGGAGAGCAAATCAGTTCGTTTTTAGCTTATCATCCCCGTTTTCAAGGCGGTATTAACATAGCCGTTGGTGATGTGGATGGCAATGGACAAATGGATATAGTTACCGTACCGCGCGCCGGAGGCGGTCCGCATGTTAGAATTTTTAATCAACGCGGTGAATTGATTAGCCAGTTTATGGCTTTTCCCGAAGCGTTTCGTGGTGGTATTACTGTAGCTCTGGCGGATATTGACGGTAATCAAAGTGATGAAATTGTTATTGGTGTTGGTAAAGGTGGGGTGCCATTAGTGAGAATTTTTAACACAAATGGAGAAATGCAGTATCAATTTTCTCCATATGATAATTCTTATCTTGGTGGTATAAATGTAGCAGCTGGTGATGTTAATAGTGATGGTAATCCAGAAATAATTGTTTCGCCACAAACTGGAAATTTACCAATTCGAGTTTTTGATAAGTATGGCAGGTGGCGTAGTGAATTTAGCGCTTTCCCATTTAGTTTTAAGGGCGGCATTAATATCGCAGTTGGTGATGCTGATGGTAATGGAATTAGCGACATTATTGCGGTTCCTGGTGCAGGTGGAGGTCCGCAGGCACGTATTTTTAATTGGCAGGGTAAGGTGTTACAGCAATTTTTTGTTTATGATAAAAGTTTTCGCGGTGGCGTTAGTATAGCGGTTGGTGATGTGGACGGCGACGGTAATAATGAAATAATCACTGCTCCAGTATCTGCTGGCGGGCCGCATGTCAGAGTATTTAATTATCAAGGGCAGGCAAAATCTAATTTTTTTGCACAATCGCAAGCTTTTCGCGGTGGTTTAACTTTAGCAGTATTTCAATAGTAATCTTAAATAAAGCAATAATAAACGGCTTATTGAAAAAATACGCTATTTTTAGTATAATATTGGTATAGATTTCATTTAAACAAACCTTATTTTTTTTCATAATTTATTATGCAACAATATAAACAATTATTAGATCGACCAAATATTTTAGTAGCTGGTGGCGCAGGATTTATTGGCTCGCATGTTTGTGATCGTTTGGTAACAACAGCCAATGTAATTTGTATTGACAATTTCATTACTGGCCAGGAGGAAAATATAGATTTACTTTTAAAAAATCCTCATTTTGTGTTTATTAAACACGATTTAAGAGAAGCGATAAATCTTGAAAAATTTTCAGAATTAAACACATTTAAAATAAAATTCCAGGGTATACAACAAATATATAATTTTGCCTGCCCTACCAGTCCGCGTGATTATGAAAAATTTCCCATTGAAACATTAGAAACTAATGCTTTGGCAACCAAGAATCTGTTGGATTTAGTTTTAAAATATAAAGCAAAGTTGGTGCACGCGTCCACTTCGGCGATCTATGGCGAACCTAAAGATGCTCAGCCGTTTGCTGAAGATTATTGGGGGTTTATTGATCCTATTGGTCCAAGAAGTTGTTATAACGAGGGCAAGCGGTTTGCCGAAAGTCTGGTAGTGAATTATGGCGAGCATCGAGAGTTAGATTGGAAAATTGCCAGAATTTTTAATACTTATGGACCCAGACTACGCGTTAATGACGGTAGATTGATTCCTGATTTTGTCGTCAAAGCTATTACGAATCAGCCATTAATAATTTTTGGCTCACCACACACACCAGCAACGTTTTGTTATATTAATGATTTAGTTGATGGGTTAGTAAAATTAATGCAATTTGACGGTAAGGGCGTATTCAATTTGGGAAATCCAGAAGTTCATCAGATTGGCGAAGTGGCGGCGAAAATAATATCATTAACAAACTCGCAGTCGAAAGTAGAAATTGATTCCCAGGTACCGGCCTATATTGTACGTCAGGGAATTCCTGATATTACCAAGATTAAAGAACAATTAGGATGGTTTCCTTTAGTTCATTTGGATCAGGGTTTGAAAGAAACTATTGATTATTTAACGGCGCATCGTAATATCTTAGGTATCGAGCACTAGTATTTATGTCTGAATTATCCATTTTTACATCAGAATCAGTAACCGAAGGACATCCTGATAAAATATGTGATCAAATATCAGACGCGGTTTTAGATAATTTATTATTGCAAGATCCTTTTACTAGAGCAGGTATAGAGACATTGGCAACTTCAGGAGTAATCATTGTGGCTGGCGAAGTTTCAACTAAGGGTTTTGTTGATGTGCAAAGAATTGTTCGCAGCGTATTGAAAGATATTGGTTATAATAATCCTGATTATGGTATTGATTGGGAAGATGCCGGTGTTTTAGTTTCTTTGCATGAGCAAAGCGCGGATATTAAACGCGGTGTACTGCTTAATCATCAACAAGTGGGAGCTGGAGATCAGGGGTTAATGTTTGGTTATGCTATTAAAGAAACATCCGAGCTAATGCCCTTGCCCATAATGCTAGCCCATAAGCTGGCACGGCGTTTAACCGAGGTACGTAAAAAAAAGATTATTCCTTATTTGCGTCCAGATGGCAAAACTCAAGTGGCAGTGGAATATAAAAACGGTAAACCATTCCGTTTAAATAATATAGTGATTGCTGCCCAACACCATCCCGAGATAAAATTAGCAAAAATACGTCATGATATTTTACAACAAGTGATTAAGCCGGTTGTTGGAAGATTAATGGATGATAAAACAAAATTATATATTAATACCACTGGTCGTTTTGTAACTGGAGGCCCAGAAGCGGATACTGGATTAACTGGCCGTAAAGTAATAGTTGATACCTATGGCGGCCGCGCTCGGCATGGAGGCGGGTGTTTTTCTGGTAAGGATCCTTCAAAAGTAGACCGTTCGGCAGCGTATATGGCACGTCATATTGCAAAAAATATTGTAGCCGCTGGCTTGGCCCATGAATGCGAGGTTGGTTTAGCTTATGTTATTGGTAAGAGCGAACCATTAGCAGTAAATATTGAAACTTTTGGTACTAGTAGAATAGTCAATGAAAAATT
The DNA here is from genome assembly GCA_041648575.1 of Patescibacteria group bacterium. GTDB lineage: Bacteria > Patescibacteriota > Patescibacteriia > Veblenbacterales > UBA10138 > JBAZOT01. The sequence goes on from JBAZOT010000022.1 coordinate 5,294, forward strand.
AGTAAAGATTATTAGAAAACATTTTCCATTAACTCCTCATGGTATTATTGATTATTTAAAGTTACGACGGCCGATTTATCGCTCTACCGCTGTGTTTGGCCATTTTGGCCGTCATGAGGCAGGGTTTACTTGGGAAGGGTTAGGAAAAGTAAAGGAGTTGAAAAAATATTTATGAAAGTATTGGTAACTGGGGGAGCGGGATTTATTGGTTCGCATCTTTGTGATTGTTTAATAAAAAGTGGTTATCAAGTTAGTGTAATAGATAATTTATCTTCTGGTAAAAAAAGTAACTTATCTAGGCAAGTCGAATTTTTTAAAATAGACATTTGCTCCGTTAAAGTAAAGAACCTAGTAAAAAAAATTAAGCCAGATTATGTTTGTCATTTAGCGGCACAAATTAACGTGCCTGAATCTTTAGTAAATCCTCAAACGGACGCTGAAGTTAATATTATTGGTTCTTTAAATATATTAGAAGCTGTGAAAGATTTATCAATTAAAAAGTTTTTATTTGTGTCTTCTGGTGGCGCTATTTATGGTGAGGCAAAAATAATTCCTACTCCAGAAACAGCACTAGTTAACCCAATGTCGCCTTATGCATTATCAAAACAAGCTAGTGAAAGATATTTGCAATTTTACAGTGAACACTATGGTTTACCATATGTTATCATGAGGCCAGCTAATGTTTATGGTCCGCGTCAAGGTGCGGGAGGGGAAGCCGGAGTGGTTAGTATTTTTATAAATAAATTATTACATAATCAGGATTTACCAATTCATGGAACTGGTAAGCAAACCAGGGATCTAGTTTATGTAAGTGATGTTAGCCAGGCTTTGCTTGCAGCTTTAACTCGAGGTCGGGGAATATATAATGTAGGTACGGGTAAAGAAACTTCAGTAAGAGATCTGGCAGTATTATTAGGTAAAGTTAATGATTCAGTACCCAAAGTTTCCTACGTTAGTGCGCGCGGTAAGGGAGATATAAATCGTAGTGCTTTGAATTGTAAGTTGATTAAGCAGCAGCTTGGTTGGCAGTCAAGTTATGATATCAATAATGGTTTAAAACAGACAGTTGATTGGTTTAAAAAAAATAATTTATGATTGTGGCAA
>JBAZOT010000023.1:0-5788 GCA_041648575.1 Patescibacteria group bacterium
GACAAATTGGTTGTCCTCTTTTTTGATGGTATATTTTTAGAAAACAATTTTAGCACCAATAAACCACAACGCCTTTGACATTTTATTTTCATAAGTTAAAAATAATTGCCAACGATCAAGCCATATAGCATCATTAAGGTTGGTGGAGTATTGTAATTTGACAGCGAAGCACGTATTTATAGCCGTTTCACCAGCTAGGTAGATTGCCAGCCGATGATTAGAATTTCTCCAAGTAGTATAACCGGCATTAAAATAGACTTGCTGTTGGTAGCGTTTATAAGGAGTACCATTAAAAATTTCCTTAGGATTTGTTTGTAATCCACTACTCCAAAAATTGTTGTGGTTTTTTAAAGTCAGACCCAAACGGAAGAGATTAAGATTTTTCTCATCAACATCGTTAAGGATTTTTGGTTTAATAAAATTATCCAAGTGGCTACTTTGATGAAAAGTCGATAAAGTTAAATCAAGTTTATCCGACCACAAAGTATAGATAAGATTTAGGTTAATGGAATAGCAAACGGCGTAGAAAGAAGGATTCAATTCAATATAACTGTTGCAGAGATTCTGTATGCCGAATATTACATTCAAGGACCAAGGGGTTGCGTTTAATAAAGAGTAATGGCTTTCAAAAACAGTCATCTCTTTAAAAGCGCGATGCTGAAAATTAAGCCAACGTTGGCCACTCGTTAATAATTCAGAGTCAAATGGTTCCTGTGCTATAAGGCAGGAAGATAACAGGAAAATCGTTACTACGAAACAACCGATCAAGATTTTCATGGGCGTCTCCTATATAAGTCTCAAAAAATTAGTGGTTTAAGTTGTTGATGACAAAGAACAATTTGGATATATTGTAGCATTGTAACATATGCTACCAATAAATACAAACCTAGTTTTATGCACAAGCTCTTGACAGGTTTTTGGCTTGGTTTTACAATGAAATTAGCACTCTAACCATGAGAGTGCTAATCAAGAAATTATGCTAGAAATAAGGCAAAATGAGCTGTTGGGTGAGTTGGTTAAAAGTTATATTAAACAGGCGGAGCCGGTTGGTTCTAAAGCTTTGGAAAAAAAATTAAGGTTATCTTCAGCAACTATACGTCATGAAATGTCACAATTGGAGCAAGATGGTTATTTATATCAGCCACACACTTCAGCTGGAAGAATACCAACTGCCAAAGCTTATCAATATTATGTTGACAATTTTTTGCAACCCAAGGAACCTTCGGGGGGTGAAAAGAAAATTTTACAAGGTTTACAACTGGAAGCGAAAAAAGATTTAGACTTATTTCTAAAAAGTTTAGCCAAAGCCATGGCTGAATTTTCCGGACAAGCTGTAGTAGTCGGTTTTTCTAAGGATGATATTTATTACACCGGTTTATCAAATTTATTTAGCCAGCCAGAATTTTCCCATATTGATATGGTGCAATCTATGAGCAGAATAATTGATCATTTAGACGAGGTAATGGAAAAGTTTTATCAACAGCTTCAAGAATCAGTGGAAATTCGTATTGGCGATCAAAACCCGTTTGGTAATGAATGCGCCACTGTGATTACAAGTTATCAATTATCAAGTCATAAAAATATTATTGGTTTTTTAGGGCCTTGGCGCATGGATTATGAAAGTAATGTAGGAAGATTAAATTATGTTAGAGGACTCATTAGTTAAAAATAATAACGACGATTCAATCAATATTCAGAGTGATGAAAAAAGTACTCCGGAAGTTGATTATAAGAAACAAGCAGATGAATATTTAGCTTTATGTCAGCGTGCTCGGGCTGATTATCAGAATTTAAAAAAAGATACCGAAAAGAAAATTGCTGAATATCTGGTTAGTGCTAACTCGGAAATATTACACGAGTTATTGCCGTTGGTTGATTATTTTAAACACGCTTTCCGTCATATTCCCACAGAGCTTAAAGGTTCAGATTGGGTAGAGGGTATCAGGCACATTCAATCAAAATTAGAACAGGTGTTGGCATATTTCGGAGTAAAAGAAATGGAAGTGATTGGAGAAAAATTCAATCCCGAGCTGCATGAGGCAGCTGGTGAAGTGGTAAATACTGGTCAGGAACACGGAGTAATAGTGGAAGAATTGCGTTCGGGATTTATACTGCATGATAAGGTGTTGCAGGCGGCGCGCGTAAAAATTGCTAAATAATTTACAATATTAATCATTAACATTCTGTTATCTATTAATAGATTATGGAATATATTTGTCCAGAGTGCGGTTATACTGATGAGTACCGCGGACGTTGTCCACAATGTAATGTTCCGTTGGTACCAATAGATGAATCACGGAACCCCAATGGGGAGGAGGAAGAATAACTTCCTCCTTCGGGACATGCCTGTTTAAGTAATTTAAGCAGGCAGGTCTTGGTTCCCTAAATTGGGACCCTATTAATAATTAACCAAAAGGAGAAAATATTATGGCAATTGTTCGTTGGGCGCCAATGTTTCCGGCTACAGATGAATTTGACAAATGGTTTGAAGATTGGCCCGGTTTATCCCAAATGTCAAATTTTGTACCGGCGCTGGATGTCTACCAAACTAAAGACACCGTGGTAGTAGAAACGCCTCTGGTAGGTATTAACCCTGATAATGTTAATATCTCAATTGAGAACGATGTGTTGACCTTAGAAGGTAAGTCAGAGAAAAAAAGCGAAGTGGATGAAAAAAATTACTATCGCAAAGAAGTGCGTTATGGTTCATTTCATCGCTCTATTGTTTTACCCGCAGCTGTTTCAGGCGATAAAGCCAAGGCCACTTATGAAAAGGGCGTACTGAAGATTATAATTCCCAAAGAAGAGCGCGCCAAGCCAAAAACTGTTAAGGTTGAGGTGAAAGATTAATATGATTTGTCCAAGTTTAACTCGGACGATCAGGCGAGTGCTTAACTAAGTTGTTATGGTGGAGAAGTAGTCTCATATTATTAATAGTTTAGTCCTCACTTGAGAATAAAACTAAAATAAAAAAAGAGGTTCCAGATTGTTTTGAAACCCCTTGTACCAAAATCGTTTACTTGATTATGCGAAGAGAAAAATTTTTGGGCGGCGTAACCAGCAGAGGAATTTGTACCCAATTCCAGGTTGAATGATGTCAGCGATGGCAATCGGTATAATTCCTATGAGCATAAAGTGTACTATTAAGAGTAATCCCCCAGTGGTACAGGTGGCAAAGTCGGTATGATTGGCAGATATATCGGATATCACCAGCGCTAGGGAGTAAATCACCGCATCCATGAGTACAATAAAGTACGTTATTTTGACAATCTTTTTGTTCCGGTCAGATTTATTACCACTTGAGAATGATTCCTTTAATGCATTCAATTTATAGCGATCGATAAAGAACGAAACAATGCTGAAAGGAAATATGATCAGGGGATATACTCCTCCCAGAAGTAGCATCGGGATGAGTGGCACCTGGAGGAGTGTGTGTAACGATACTAGAACTATAAGAATCAGTCCAAAAAGAACCATGCACCGTTTCTCCTTTCGGATATTGTCACGGTAGAGTGTCAGACGATTGTTAAGATTCATTGGTAACCTCTTAATTTGTTGATTAATTATGTTATTTATGAGCAATTTTTATGATGGCATAATCTTATCCAGTATTAAACATCTTGTCAACTATAATTATTAACTTTATAAATATATGTCAAAAATACTAGGAATAGATTTGGGAACTACCAACTCCTGCATGGCAGTGATTGAAGGTGGTGAACCAAAAATCTTAGAAAATAAAGAAGGTGCGCGTACTACGCCCTCTATTGTGGCGGTTACCAAATCAGGTGAGCGCTTGGTGGGATTATTAGCTAAACGTCAATCTGTTACCAATCCGCACAATACTTTATACTCAATTAAAAGATTAATTGGCCGAAGGTGGAGTGACCCTGAAGTGCAGCGTGATTTAAAAATTTTACCGTTTAAAATGAAGCAATCAGGCGACGGTGTAAAAATAGAAATGTCTGGTAAAGATTATAGTCCACAGGAAATTTCAGCCATGGTATTGCAAAAAATGAAAGCCGATGCTGAGGAGCGCCTGGGAGAAAAAATTACCGAAGCGATAATTACCGTTCCAGCGTATTTTGATGATTCGCAGCGCCAAGCTACCAAAGACGCTGGTGAAATTGCTGGGCTAAAAGTTAAACGTATAATTAATGAACCAACTGCGGCAGCGTTGGCTTATGGTTTTGATAAGAAAAAAGACCAAAAAATTGCGGTGTATGATTTGGGCGGTGGTACTTTTGATATTTCAATTTTAGAGATTTCAGCTGATACTGTTGAAGTTAAATCTACCAATGGCGATACCCACTTAGGCGGAGATGATTTTGATCAGCGATTGATTCATTGGGTTATTGACGAGTATAAAAAAGACCAAGGGATAGATTTAAGCAAAGATCCGTTAGCGGTACAGCGCATTAAAGAAGCAGTGGAAAAAGCCAAGATAGAGCTTTCAACTACTCCTGAATCAGAAATTAATCAGCCGTTTATTACTTCAGATTCATCTGGGCCCAAGCATATGATGATTAAACTGACTCGGTCTAAGCTAGAAGAAATCGTTGGTGATTTGGTGGAAAAAACTTTAGAGCCAGTTAAAAAAGCTTTGGATGATGCTAAAATGTCTACTAAAGATATAGATGAAGTGGTAATGGTTGGTGGTATGACTAGAATGCCGTTGGTACTTAAGACCGTAGAAAAGTTTTTTGGTAAAAAGCCAAATGTTTCAGTAAATCCCGATGAAGTGGTAGCGGTAGGCGCAGCTGTGCAAGCAGGCGTGTTGCAAGGTGAAGTGCGTGATGTGTTATTACTTGATGTAACGCCATTGTCATTAGGTTTGGAAACTTTGGGTAATGTGGCAACAAAATTAATTGACCGCAATACTACTATTCCTACTTCCAAAACTCAAGTATTTTCTACTGCTGCTGATGGGCAAACTAGTGTAGAAATTCATGTGTTGCAGGGTGAGCGCGAGTTTGCCCGTGACAATAAAACTTTAGGCAGGTTTATTTTGGATGGTATTCCGCCAGCGCCTCGTGGCATGCCGCAGGTGGAAGTTACTTTTGATATTGATGCCAATGGAATTTTAAATGTGAAAGCTAAGGATAAAGCCACTAATAAGGAACAGCATATTACCATTACAGCTTCGTCTGGGCTTTCTAAAGATGAAGTTGAGAAAATGAAAAAAGAGGCCGAGGTTCATGCTACTGAAGATAAAAAGCGACGTGAATTGGTAGATATGAAAAATCAGGCAGATAGTGTGGTTTATCAAACGGAGAAAATGTTAAAAGAGCAGGGTGATAAAGTACCGGCTGATGTTAAGAAAACTGTAGAGGAAAAATTGGATGAAGTTAAAAAAGCAAAAGATGGCGAAGATGCCGAAGTAATTAAAAAAGCAATGGATGATTTACAGCAAGCCGCGATGAAAATCGGTGAGGCGATGTATAAAGGTCAAGCTGCCCCTCAATCTAATGCATCTGAAAAGTCCGCCGAAGGCGGATCCACCTCAGGCGGAGGACCGGTGGAAGGTGAAGTGGAGGATGTAAAAAAGTAGTTAGTTTTTGTTAGGGGTGGGGGGTTCGGAGTTGCGAAGCCCGTCCTCCACCCCTAACAACCCCACTCCTGCCACGCATTTAAAATATTCTTTAATAAAAAACTGGCTGCCGATAATTTCGACAACCAGTTAAAGAGAGAATTTAATCAGATTTATTAGGGTCCCACTGTTGGTGGTAACGAGTGATATGTTCGGGTATATATCCATGACGACGTTGAATCTCATCCTCACAGTATA
>JBAZOT010000024.1:0-5401 GCA_041648575.1 Patescibacteria group bacterium
AACTGCAAAAAATCTGATTCCAGTCTGGAAGATTTTAGTCCATTTTTTTTTAAATAATCAATAAAACTATAATATTTTTTACTAACCACTTTCACATCCTTCTTTATCTTACCAAGCAACCGCCGATTAAAATTCTTTTTACCCTTCCTTAAATATTCATCGGCATCAAGCAACCACTTTACTTCTCCTAATTCATTAAAAACACAAACTATTTTATCAATCCCCAAACCAGGATAAATTTTTTCTAAATAATCTACTAACGAAACATTAACGGCATTAGTTGTTAACGGACAACCAGGTAAAGTTAAAACTACCCAATTTGTTTTCTTGGCTAAACTTTTTTTTAACCACCCATCAAGATGATAAACTATCTTTTTATTTAAATTATCAGACATACAAAACAAAACTTAACTATTCTTCATCAGCTGATGGATGTGGCACTCGCAGTCCCCATTTTTTAAAATATTTTATCCATGAGGCAATGTGAATCCAAGTAATCTTATTAAATAGGCCTAAAAATAGAGCATCAGCTGACTGACGTTGATGATAATGAACCATGCTCACTTCTGCCACATAATAAACCTGCCAATTTTTTTCCCAGAATCTACGACACCAATCTGTATCCTCGACGTACAAAAAGAAACGTTCATCCAAAAAACCTACCCGATCCAAAGCTTCACGACGCACAATTAAGCAAGCCCCCAATAACCAATCTACCGCTTTATTTTGCTTATGATTCCAATTCATCATTAGATAATGGTCAATTTTTGTTTTTGCCCAGGGCCAATAACCAAGCGGTGTCCGCCTAAAAATTGGTAGCCAAAACGAAGGAAAAGTAAAAGTGGACATTTGCACTGAACCATCTGGATTAACTAGCTTAGGTGCGGCTAATCCAATTTTGGAATGTGTTTCCATAAAATTAACTAAGTTATCAAGTGCTGAACCAAAAATTGCCACATCAGGATTTAATATTAATATAAAATCGCCGTGGGCTTGTTTTAATCCCGCATTATTACCAGCAGCATAACCATGATTTTTGTTAAGCGCAATAGTTTTAACCTGAGGAAATTTATTTTTAACCATATCCAAACAACCGTCGTTTGATGCATTGTCAACTACAATCACTTCAAACGAGGTATTAATTTTTTCGCTAAACAAACCTTGTAAACATTGTTTAACTAGACCGGATGAGTAATAGTTTAATATGATAATAGATAATAATGGTTTATTCATAAAAACCAACGTCTTAATTCGGAACAACTTATTTTCCTGTTGTTATTAATATATGATCGTTTTTTTAACGCCGCGGGAAATAAAAAAATAAACTGAGCAATAGCTTTAAATAAAACTTTAGGTTCAATAAATAATCGATAGCCTAGCTTTTTTATTTCGTACCAAAAAATATAAGGAAAATATCGTAATAAATTTACCAAACAATCATTTTTTAGTAAAACCAGCCAGTGATTGCGACAGGAATACACTTTCATTTGTTCTGGCCAATGAGCGCGTGCCTGTGTAACTAAAGCTAATCTTTCCGGCTTAGCCAAGGATCGGTGATGATAACATATTGCTTGAGGCACATACCATGCCTCAAAACCAGCATTTTTTAATCGCCAGGATATATCTACATCCTCCTTGTAAGTAACAAAATCCTCGTCTAGGACCTGATTATCATATTTAATATGCTCTAACGCTGATCGACGATATAACGGCGCAGCGCCAGTAACGCCAAATACTTCGGTGTCTTGTTGAGCTTGAGCTTGATCAAATTCTCCTTCTCTAATGTTATAGGTATGCCGGCTTTTACTAACCGCTAAACCGCATGAATCAAAAGTGCTAATTTTATGCAAATTTTTATGTAAATCTAACCTATAACTAGTCGGATTAAAAAACCATTTTAAAATTTTTCCCTGAAATGCCGCGGCATTTGTCTTTTTTTCAGCAAACTTTACTAAATTGTATAAATAATTTTCATCCAACAACACATCCTGATTAAGCAGAAAAAAATAATCCCCAGCGGTCCATTGAAATACTTGGTTATGGGCACGTGCAAATCCTAAATTTTTACTATTGGCGACAATTCTTGTACGCTTATGCAATTCAGGGCTGGTAATTAAAAAATTATTAATAACTTTTACTGATTCATCAATTGAAGCATTATCAATAATCAACAGAAAAAAATCTTTATAAGTTTGCTCAGCAATACCTGCTAAACAATAACTTAGATATTTAGCTCCATTATAAACTACTAAGCTAACGGCTGTTTTATATTGTCGAGCTAATGTCTTCATGGATATAGTGATGTAAATATAATGCCAAAATTAATAATAGACCAATTCCTAAAGGATGATTCAAATATGGCGTGGTGATATTAGTAATAAATACTGAACCAGCGCCAGCCAATACTAACCAGGCAATCATTTTTTTGTTAGATTTTAAGTTAGCTAACGCCTGTTTAAATAAATACCACCAAAACAACAAATAAGCTATTAAACCAATTAATCCAAGTTTAAGCCAAGTATCTAAATAACCCCATTCAAAAGCATAAGTTGTATACCAACCACTATTACCAGCTGTTGCATTCTTAATTCTGGGATCTAATGACCGATAGGTCACGGTTGAACCAAAACCACTGCCCCAGAACAAGTTTGTTTTAATTTTATCAACTAATGGTTGTAAGAGATTTAAACGTGAACCCCCAGCAGCCTCCCCCGCTCCACTTGTTGCTCTGGCTAATAAAATGTCGGCTGATGATGTTACAAGTGGCGGTGGCGCTGGAAACTTAGTTACAAAAAATAATAAACCGACGGCGGCTATAATAAACAATAGCGAGTAAGTACAACCGAATAAAAATTTCATAAAATTAATTTTATTGATAATAGCATATATTAAAAAAACAATTACCAAACAAGCAATGCTAGCCAACCAAAAACTTCTTGATAAACAGGCAACCAATACAGCTAATTGAATTAAACCAAAAATAACCAGCCAACTATGACTGATTATAAATTTTTTAAATTCAAAATTTAATTCATAAGATTTGATCATTAAATATGCTATCCAGATGACTGCCGCGACTAACACAAAAATATGACTTTGCGAGAATACTCTAAAAAAATTTCCACCAGCATAGGTAATTTCTCCAAAACCACTATTACGAACCCATAAATATATTGGCAGTAAGGTAAAAACTGAAAAATGAGTGTAAAAGTAAATTAAAACTAATGTTTTTAAGGCCAAATAAGTTAATGCTGGATAAATTAAACCATTTAATTTAACAATAATTTTTTCTATATTAAAATATGACGGTAAAAAAATTGCTAAATATAAAAATCCATTTAAATCTAAAAACCAATTACTAAACTCATTATTAAAATAACCGTTTATCACGCCCCATACCATTGCTAGTGCTGCAGCGAACCATGCATAAATTAGTTTATTTTTAAATTTATGCCAGTCACGATTAATCACTACCTTAATTAACCAAATTGCCATAATAATGATAAACCAAGCTAATCTTAATGAAATCAAATTTTCATTATGCTCAAAAAACAGTAAATAACCCTTAGAGCCAATGATTAATTCAATTAAAAATATTGCCAACGCCCAGGTATAATTTCTTATAGCGAGTACTAAAAAAGCTACGGTGATTAAGCTAAAAATTACCATTTGCCAAATAGAGCTAAAAAAACACAGCACTGACAACAAATCAATAATAAAAAATGTTGTCAGTATAAAAACAAACTGGCCAATGCGAGATTTAGGAATAAATCGTTTAAGTACGGCGAGGAATAACATAGTCTAACAAAAAAACTATTATATAAACTGGACGACTAATACACCAGATTAATATTCGCTCCCATGCAGCATGATGTTTTTTTAAATAATAAAGCAAACTGTGCATAAACAAACAGTAGCGTTTAAAATATGACAGCTGATAAAAACTAGCACCTTGGGTGTGAGATAAATGTAATTCCGGATTATACCACACTTCAAACCCCGCTCGCTTGATTCGTTTGCAAAAATCAACTTCTTCAAACCAGACAAAAAAATTTTCGTCAAATCCGCCTAATTCATCCCAAACTTTCCGCTTAACCGCAAAACACGCACCCATTATCTGATCTACTGCTTGTGCTTTGGTGTAATCAAATTTAGGCTGTAAGTACTTTTTAGCTAACTGAGGAAACCGCCCTAAAAGTCTTATAGTATCAAGTAATGAAGACCAAAAGGTAGGGAATCGTCTAATGGATCGCTGTACCTTACCATCGTCATAAACTATTCTACCACCAACTACACCGGCCTGAGAATGAGAATACCAAAACTTATCTAAAGTTTGAAAAAATTCCGGTTCTAGATAAGTATCCGGATTAAGAAATACTAAATCTCCCACAGTGTCGCGAGCAGCCAAATTATTTGCCGCAGCAAAGCCAATATTTTCTGTTAAAGCCAATAACTTAACTTGCGGATACTCCTGGTGTACCATGGCAACGCTACCGTCGGCTGAATTATTGTCCACTACAATAATCTGTTGAATAGGCTCGGTTAGTAAAGATTCTAGGCATCGCTTAAGCTTAGCTTTAACATTCCATGAAACAATAATTACGGATGGTCCATTATTCATAACAATTATTTCGAGTGATTTAATTTCTCAAAAACTTTATCTAACATAAAATTGACTCGATTTTGCCAGGTGTGGAGACTAGCAATTTTTTTTCGCTGTTTAATTTTTTTCTCATCATTATTGCTTAATTCTTTAAGCAAGTGCTGATTAAACTGTTCTGGTTCAGCTGCAATACTAATCACTTGTTTAAATGCATCTGTTCCGGCAGTTGGCGTGGCCACCACTGGTTTTCCGCATGCCAAATATTCTAATACTTTTAACAAACTAGTATGCTTGCCAAATTCATTAACTAAATGCGGTACAATGGCCACATCAAATTGATTGATATAAGATGGCACTTCACTATAATGTTTTTGTCCCAACCAATAAATATTTGGATACTGGGAAAGTTTTTCCGCTACTTGTTTTTTATAATTAGACCAAACTGGACCAATAAAAACAAAAGATTTTCGCGGATTATGCTCGGCTAAATAACTTATCAAGTTTAAATCTATTCGGTCCTGCTGAATAATTCCAACATAACCAATAATCGGCCTAGGAAGTTCGGCAATGTCGCGACCGACTAATTTTGGCATCTGTTCAAAGTGCTGTAATCGAATTCCATTAGGAACATAATAAATATCATGCTGCCGATCAAAATAGCGTACCATTTCATTTGAAGTGGTAAATATTAAATCCGCCTGATGACGTATAGTTTGATAATTCAGCGTTAATCGATCCTGTATTTTGTTATAAGCAGAATGCTGTAACCAATTGTCCACCCCGTCAAATACCTTAAGC
>JBAZOT010000025.1:0-4640 GCA_041648575.1 Patescibacteria group bacterium
TTAAGAAAAACCTTAAAACCTTATGGCTTTTTAACCCGTGATGCTAGGGTAAAGGAACGTAAAAAGCCAGGGCTTAAAAAAGCCCGTCGCGCCCCGCAGTGGCAAAAACGTTAACTCTATTTTTATAAAACACCTTGGTTACCCTAAGGTGTTTTTGAGTAAAAAAACTACATCGTGTTTAACGATGTAGAGTACGTTTATTACTTTATTACTGTTTTTAAATTACCACGAGTTCAGTAATTGCAATTTCAATAGTTTCACTATCGTTACTGCTGTTACTGCGGGTATTGACTTTTTTCCATTTAATCTCTCGACACCTGGGGAATAAATTTCCTAAGAGTTTAGTAATGAAGGCATTTTCGTCATCATTATACTCAACACTTGTTATTTCGGTAACTTTAAAGTCACTACTTGGCAGTTCCGTGTATAGAGTACTGTAGATTGGAAATTCTGCATAATTTGTGACGAAAGACAGTTGTGTCCCGCGGCGGTAAATATTTATCTTTAATAGACTCTTTGAGCCTTCATTTATACCAGTGATTTTAGTGAAGCAAATACTGTCGCCCGCAGAAAGTACAGTAGCTAGAGAGTTTTTCTCTATTAAACGATGATCTCGAGGATCTATCAGCAGCTGCGATAATATTAAAAAATTCATTTTTTACTCCATAATTTGTTTATTTTTGTAAATATTAATTAGTTTTTCCTTATCAAGAGTTTAGTTGAAAAGCCATAAATAGTCAAATGCAATAGGAAAATCTAGTTTGTTAGTTATTCGACGTAAGATATTTGATGCAAATGACGATAGATGATAGATTACTTAAACAGTAAGACAAACATAGATCTTTTAGGAGTTGTTGTCATGAAAATAAAATATAGTCTTCATTCTGTCGGTTCGGCAGAGCGCATAATCCGCGATCATTTATTATTAAAAGAAATAGAAGTTCAGAGATGGTATAAAGTCGTCATACACCTTAAACTATGGCGTGGCCCAGGACTTATCTGTATACAGTGAGTACAATAATAGGAGTTGGTTTCATATAATCTGAAATCAACTCTTTTTTATATTGTCATTCATTTGAATGGTGTTATAGAGTTAAAATAAAAAAGTCGTGTGATTCACGACTTTTATTTTTTATGCGAATGATTTTCAATAGAATTTACGTTTAGTTATTTCTTAGCTTTAGTAGCAATTGGTTTACGTAAACGTGAGTTTAGCGTTTTTTTATTTATGATTTCCTTTTTACTTTATCGATAAGGTCCTCCGTCTGGATTCTCGCCTCTAACAATTCGCATTTCTCGCACCATAGCTTCGCCGCGCCTTTTACTTACCCGCAAATCATCGTGTAGTTTTTTTATTCTTTGACATGATTCTTGCTGAACTTTACGGATTTCAGAATTATTTGGGTCAACAGTAGATTTTTGAATGTTATACCTCACAATTCTTTTCCTTTCAATTGTTAAATATATTATTTTGTTACTTTATTTTTTGTGTTTAATTTATCTTACAATAATATTTAAATAAAGTCAAAAATAAGCTATAATAATACTATGTCAGGCGAAGAAATAAGTAAGAGTGAAAGCCCTATCCATGTTTCAGAGGTTGAGATTAATGAGCACCAATTAGATGCTCTAGAGTTGCGGCGTCTTGCGTTTGAGCAAGCCGAGCATATTGCTATTCGACCCGAGGACAGGAACGAATGTGGGGAGCTTTTAGTGTCTCCAGATGGCCCAGTTTCTCAATTATCAGAGCAAGAATGGAAAGTAGTAAGAACCCCAGCGTTTAAAGAATTTTTTGGCGATTGGCAAAATAATTCAGAGCAGGCAAGTAAGGTAATGGATGCTTATGGTGAACCTATGGTTGTTTACCACGGCAGTAGGTGGACGTTTGATGAGTTTAGTAAAGAGAGTTTTGGCAAAAATACAAATCCGATCAATACTGATGTTTTTACCTTTGTCACTAACAAGAAAGTGGCAGAATTATACAAAGAAGGGAAAGTTGGTTTAGATGTATTTGAAGGTGCTGGTTATCCCCGTGTTGAAATAGAAAAGATGCTCCTCTTGTTAAAAAATTCTCCGGAGCTACTCGATAGTGGGGGTAATATAGATGAGGGGAAATTCAAAGATGCCTTAGCTAAAGATGGAATAAGGTACGATACCGCGGTCAAGCACGGCGACGATGTTGCTGTCCCGGCCCGTAGGGTCGACTTTGTTAGTTATATAGACCTAAAGACACTTGATGACGATAGGAAATTACTAAAAAGGTTGTATTGGTACATGCAGATTAACTCCAGGCTCTATAGGGTGTTTTTGAACATTAAGGAACCTTATATCGATGACAATCAAGGACAGCTACTGTCAACGTGTTACTCTGGAGAGTTGTATAAGACTGTGGAAACAGAAGGCAAGCATGATGGTGTAATAGTTAGGAACGCTATTGATTCGGGTCCTTTCCAGTCCAAGGAATACCTTACTGATATATGTATAGCTTTTGAACCAGATAATATTCTAATTTTGCCAGAAGATAAATGATAAAAGGCTCCGAGTTGTTCTTCGGAGCCTTTTGATTTATTAGTTGAAATTAGGTTATATATTCCTCCTTGGTCTTCATAACTTTAGCACCTCCTGACCAACTCCATTGCTTATCCAAATGGATTCACGACGGATTGTGCGATAAGCCAGAATGTTCGGTAATACTTCAAGGCCGATGTTCTTGATGTGCCTATAGAGTTCCCAAAATTTTCGCGAGAGAGTATCAATCTGCTGTTTGTAGTCAGCTAAATTGACGTAATCTATAAACGTTTGAGTGAATTCACGGCCGGCACAAGTTTTTGCCTTCTCCATAGTGTTAATTTTTGGAGCAAGTTCATCTTTCTTTTCGAATACGGCGTTGATTCTCCAAGCCGCATCAACTAATAGCGCATTGGCGCACTCCTGGAGTTTGATTCTTTTTTTGGAATAGTCATCGAGTTGGCTGCTTGCCAACATTTGATGAAGGTAAGATTTTGTTGGTGGTCGTCCGTAGACTAGAAGCTCATCAGTGTAATTAGCTTCCAAATCTTTTTTTTCTAGTGATGTGCGCTTCTGGCTGAAGTTGATCTCCTCCAACGCATTCACTATAACGTTCGCCACAAATTTGGCAGACGTTCGGCGCAGAGGTTTTAGATGTTTAAACCATAAACGCGACCAAGTGAATATTTGCCAACAGCCAAGGCCTATCAATACTATGGCTGATAATGTGATCATTGACACCCATGGTTCGTTTCTAATACGCCATATGAATGGTGCAATGTCACAGGCAAACAGTAACCCCAGTGACAGAATTGCTGCTACTACAGTTTTTATTTTTAACATAACAATCCTTTCGACCTCGATTTTTGTGAGGTCAGTTTGGTGTTTTTGCAGTACACCTGGCGTGCTTGTGGCAATCGCCTAGTTTGTACACTGCAGTGGAGCACTCTTTCCCCACCCATCTAAAGCCAAACAATAAAATTGGCTACAAATGGGCGGAGAAGAGCATTTTTATATTTGATTCTGTGCTTGACTTTGAATTGTTAATGAGCTATTAAAACAATATTAACTATATAAAGTATCATACCTTGAGAAATTTGTCAATAGAAGGCATAATAGTATTATGTCCACCGAGCCGCGGGCACTTGCCCGCAATACCACTTATTTTACTTTTGCCTTGATTGCCCAAAAGGTAATCTCGTTTTTATATTTTACGTATTTGGCCAGAATTTTTTTCCCTGAAGATATAGGCAAATACATTTTTGCTTTATCATTTGCTACGATTTTTTCAGTTTTAATTGATGTTGGTTTAGGATATGTGTTGACTACTGAGGTGGCTAAAGATAAAACTAAGGCCCAAGGTTATTGGCAAAATGTAATTGGTTTTAAAATAATTGCTCTATTGGTGGTTGTTGGTTTAGTTTTTTTGGTTATTAATTTATTAAATTATCCATTACTAACCAAGCAATTAGTTTATATTGCCTGCGCAGTTATGGTGATAGATTCTTTGGTACTGTCGGCTTATTCATTAATTAGATCGTGGCAAAATTTATGGTGGGAAAGTTTGGGAACTATTTTATTTCAAATTGTAGTAGCCTTTAGCGGTTTGTGTATTGCTCAATTAACGCGTGACTTGCGCTGGTTTATGCTGGCGTTAATTATTGGTGGTTTGGTTAATTTAATTTATTCTTGGCACAAGTTAAAAGTAAAATTCGGAATTAATTTGTGGCCACGGTTTGATAGTAAAATTATTAAGTGTTTATTAATACTGGCTTGGCCGTTTGGTTTAGCTTTAATTTTAACCAGAATTTATGGTTATTTAGATATGGTGTTACTGTCGTTATTAGCAGGTGATAGGGATGTTGGTTTTTATGGTGTGGCTTATAAAATCACTTTTGCTTTTCAATTTATTCCATCGGCTTTTGCTGCCTCGCTCTTGGCTGGTTTTAGTGCTTATTTTGTAAATTCACGCCATCTGTTAGCTCAGACCTTTGAACGTTCTATTCATTATTTAAATATGATAGCTATTCCCTTGGCCTTTGGTATTGTGGTATTAGCACCAAAATTAATCACCATAATTTATCCTAATTATCAGCCAGCTATTTTGCCATTACAAATATTGATGATCAGTT
>JBAZOT010000026.1:0-4439 GCA_041648575.1 Patescibacteria group bacterium
TATAATGAGAGTAAATTATTAGGTAATATTTTTAGTTTCCGTACTATAACAGCGATAATAGTTTTTAGTTTGGCGCCAGTAGTGGCTTGGTTTTTTCCTTACCCTTTGATTATTAAGATTGGCATAGCAGTAACCAGCTTATCTTTTTTAGCCACCTCTTTAGCACAGACCTTTGGCGCAGTGTTTCAAAAATATTTGCGAACCGGATTATTTGTGTCAGCAGAATTAGTTGGCAGATTTATTTTATTAATTTTAACAGCTTATTTAGCTTGGAGTGTTGGTCCACTGGTCGCTTTTTTATTGGCAATAGTGGTTGCTAACTTGTTTAATCTGCTATTAGTTTTTATTTTTGTTAAAAAGTTAGTACGATTTTCCTGGGAAATTGATTTTAGTGTTTGGCAGTATATTTGGAGGGAAACCTGGCCAGTAGCTTTAACTATTGCTTTGAATTTGGTTTATTTTAAAATGGATACAATTATTCTTTCTATTTATCGCCCACTGGCTGAAGTGGGAATTTATGGCGCCAGCTACAAAGTTTTAGAAATTTTATTAGCATTACCAACAATAGTAGGTGGCTTATTATTGCCGTTGATTACCATATTATTAGTGCAAGGGTCAATTACCCAAGTGCGCCGTTATTATGTTGCTAGTTTAGATGTAATGCTGGCGGCGGGATTAGCTTTAATAGCCGTTTGTTTAGTAATGGGTCGCGAAGCTATGGCTTTTTTAGCAGGTAGTGATTTTGCTGTGGCGGGCGATGTGTTAAAAGTAGTTTCAGTAGCCACCGCTTTGATATTTTTTGGAAATTTAATTGGTTATTTTATTTTAGCTTTTGGACGACAAAAGCAAATGATAAAATATTATGCTATAGCTGCGGTGGTTGCCTTGGTTGGTTATTTTATTTTTATACCCCAATATTCATATTGGGGCGCAGCTTGGGTTACTGTAATTATAGAAGCTTTTATGACCGGAGTGGCGATTTGGATTTTACGCAAACAAGTTTTGCCTAGCATGGTTCGTTGGCCAAAGTTAATCTTAGCAGCTGCTATTCTGGGGTTATTTTTATATCTAATAAATTCTTGGCCGTTTATGGTAAAAGCAATTAGTGGGTTGATTGTTTATCCAGTTTTACTTTATTTATTTAGGGTTTGGCCACGAGATATATTATTTAAAATCAACCAAAGTGAAGGTTAAATTTTATGATTATTGAGTTTCCTATTTTATACTTAATTATCCCTTTACTGCTTCTAGCTTATTTGTCTTGGCGACGTATGCCGCAGGCGTTAATGCTGATAGTTTTTTTGGTTCCTAGTTATTTGATTAAAAGTGATATTTGGATTATTCCCACGACTTTTTTAGAACTAGCGATTTATACAGTTACTTTTGTTTGTTTAATAAAGTATTTGTTAAAACAGGACCAAGAAGAATGGCGGGGTTTTTATAATAAAATTAAACCACTATTTTGGTTAATAATCATATGGTTATTGGCGGCAATTGTTGCCACTATTATTTCTCTCGACCAGCGTTTAAGTTTGGGGGTACTTAAGGGGTGGTTTATTGACCCGATAATTTTTTTAGTTTTGCTGATGGTGTTTATTAAAAATCAAAAAAATTGGTTAAAAATTGTTACTGCGCTGTGGACTAGCGCCAGCGCGGTATCAGCTTATGGTTTAATGGAATATGGATGGGGCATTGGCTTACAATCAGATGGCTTGTTAAATTCAGTTTGGCAGCCGGCAAATTACCTGGCAATGTATATGGTGCCATTATTGTTTTTAGGAGTAGGTTTAATTATTGCTAGTTGGCCATCGGTTATTTCGTATGTTAATTGTTTTTTATTGCTGATTAATTTATTAGCTTTATATTACACCATGTCATATGGTGGATTTTTAGCTTTAGTTGCTGGAGCGTTAGTGTTTACTTGGTTTTATTTAGCTGATCGCGCAAAATTGCGGCGCAAAATTATAACCTTTGTTTTTATTGGAATAGCAACAATAATTTTATTAATTGTGTCACAGCCAAAATTTCAAGGAATTATAAACGGCAATGAACGCACTTCTTTATCTACTAGACAGGAAATTTGGCAAACATCTATGATTTTGATTAAAGAAAAGCCAATCTGGGGTTGGGGGTTGGGAAATTTTCAAGAAAGTTATCGCTCGCGAGTAAACCAAGTAGCAAGCCGGCCTTTAGAATGGCAGGTGGTAAAAGCGCATAATTTATATTTAAATTTATGGATTGAAATGGGGCTATTGGGTTTGTTAGTTTTTATATATTTAGTTGGAAAATTTTTATATTTTCTTTTTCAACAACTAAAAACATCAACTGCTGGTAGAAGACTATTTGTATCAGGGTTAATTGCTGCCATATTGTCAATATTAATTCATGGTTTGGTTGATACGCCATATTTTAAAAATGATTTGTCTTTAATATTTTTTGTTATTATAGGATTAGGATTGTTGGTAAAATATAATCCAGATTGGCAGTTATTGGTTGAATATAAGAAAAGGGATTGACTGTTAGCGATTATTTTCTTATACTAATTTGACCTGAAATTTTATTGGGTAGCCGAGAATTCCTGAATTAGGACATAATTCAGTTCAGGGGTTTCAAGGGACGGCCTGCCCCGTATAAGAGCGGAGGGGTGCGAGAGTGGTTTAATCGGACGGTCTCGAAAACCGTTATACCAGAAATGGTATCGTGGGTTCAAATCCCACCCCCTCCGCTCTTATACGGGGTTTCGGAAATTGGTGTACCAGAATAAAAAGTTCTCACCCTTCGGGTGATCCCCCGTAGGGGGAGAATCTCGCCCCTTACCGCTTTCTTATGGGACTAAAGGTGATAATCTTCACCCAGAAGTGAGTTATGCTCTATTTTTGGAATCCCCGCCTCTGGCATTTTATTTTTGGCTATTTTGTGATATTTTTAAAGTAGTTTTATGACTAAAATTCGCAAAGCAGTAATTCCCGTGGCTGGTTTAGGAACTAGATTCTTACCTGCTACAAAAGCCCAGCCCAAAGAAATGCTACCAGTAGTGGATAAGCCAATAATTCAATATGTAGTAGAAGATGCGGTACGCTCGGGCATTACTGATATTATTTTAGTTACTGGGCCAGGCAAGCGGGCAGTGGAAGATCATTTTTCCCCAAATTATGAATTAATTAACAAATTAAAAAAGCAGGGAAAAAATAAACAGGCGGAAGAAGTTAAAAAAATTTCCGAGTTGGCAAATTTTATTTTTATTAGCCAAAAAGGCCCTTACGGCAACGGTACTCCCATATTATGCGCTAAAGATATTATTGGTGATGAGCCCTTTGCCGTGTTGTGGGGCGATGAGTTTTTTTATACACCCCACCAGCCGCAACTTAAGCAGTTAATGGATGTTTATGAAAAATATCAGAACCCAGTTTTAACTGCTTATCAAGTTGATGATGAAGGAACTGCTAAATATGGTATACTTGATAGCGTCAAGGTTGGCAAACGCGTTTATCAAGTAAAAAATATCGTGGAAAAACCAGGCCCACAACAAGCACCATCACGGCTCGCCAGTTTAGGAGGATTTATTTTAACGCCAGATATTTTTAAAGCTTTAGAGCAGACTAAGCTTGGTCGTGATAATGAATTATGGTTGGTGGATGGAATTCATAAATTAATCAAACAGCGTCCGGTATATGCTTGTTTAGTAGAAGGGGATTATTTAGATACTGGTTCGAAGTTGGGTTGGCTTAAGGCCAATGTTGCCTTGGCTCTTAAACACAAAGAATTAAGCAAGCCGTTTAAGCAATATCTTAAAACTATAAAATAATTTATGTTTCGCTCCCGGCACCTTTATTTACTTTTTTGTCTAGCTATTATTTTGATACTAGGCGGTTTTCAGTGCAAACTTTTTCCTAAAAAAGAAGAAAAATTAATTGCTAAACCAGTGCGTTTAGAATGGTGGCGTTTAACAGACAATCAAAATAATTTTTCAGAAATTATCAGCGCTTATCAGTCGCGCCATCCTAACGTCGCGATAAAAGTGACGACTTTTAGACCAGAAGAATATGAAGATAAACTAGTAGAAGCATGGGCTGTAGATCAAGGTCCAGATATTGTTTCTTTGCCAGTTGGTTGGTGGCGTTCACGGCAAAAAAACTTAATGGCGGTACCAGCTGAATTAAAAGTGCCCTATATTAGTATTGAAGGCATTAAAAAAGAAATAGTGGTGCATATGGGGACTACTAAACCCCCTACAGTTAAACAAGTAGGAGAATTGTTTACTGATGTGGTGAAAAGTGATGTAGTAGTTGACAATAAAATTTATGGTCTGCCCTTGGCGCTTGATACTATTGTGCTTTATTACAATAAAGAATTATTAAATAAAGCTAATATTCCAACACCAGCAACCACCTGGACAGAATTCAAAGATCAGGTAACGGAGATGGCGTTAGTTGATAAAC
>JBAZOT010000027.1:0-4308 GCA_041648575.1 Patescibacteria group bacterium
AACTTGGTCAGACACAATTTGATTAACAATTTTATCATCAATAATATTACCTTTAATAAATTTGTAACGTGAATTATTGGCAACTTCTTTTAAATTATCTAAATTACCAGCGTAAGTTAACTTATCCAAATTAACTATCAAATCATCCGGACGCGATTTTAAAATATGTCGGATGAATGCCGACCCCATAAATCCCGCCCCACCTGTTACCAGAATCTTCATAAAGTTAGATGATGATTAATACCAAATGGCATGTTGGTTAAATAGATTGGCGAGGCCCGTCCGCCTTGGGCGATACGACCTGCCTCGCCGGTAATAAAAAACTTCATATATTAGCCTAAATTAAATATATTGTGGATAAATTAATTGACCAAATCATTATACTATGCTATGCTTATCTTAGCACTTGTGAGGGCTTTGGCTCTCTCGCGGTCAATACATAAACCGCAGACGGGTGCTATTTTAATTTTAGTCGGATTCTAAATCTCCTGAATAAAATTTTTTCTTCTTCTGACCATTAACATCAACTACTACTTTCCATGATGGATATAAACTATAAAAAATTTTACCACCACCCTCTATCCCTTTAACTATGACTTTAATTCTTGCTTCGTTAATAATTGCCACAAAAACATAATAACGAACTATTTTTATTCTCGATTCCCATCGAGAATTTATTTTTTGCCTTATAAATATCTTACATTCGTCAAATTCTTGTAAAGTATGAGATTTACTAATAACTAGAGGTGCCAATTTTATTAACTTGAGACGAATATATTGTTCTGTGCGTAGTCTTGTTTTGTTCCAATCCTTAAACAACAAATGTTGAAACCCTATAGTATTAAAATTAACATAATCATTTAGGTACGGACATTTAACTTTGCCGATTTTTTCATATTCCTCTTCAGCTCTTTTTCGTACTAAATTGAACCTCTGGTCGTCAATTTCCATAAATTAAGTACCTATTTGCCAACTATTTATATATTTTTTCTGTCTGGAAGACAAACTATCAATAGTTAACCCTAATGCTTTTAATTTCAGTTGGGCAATTTTGATATCAATCTCTGCTGGAACGCTATAAACCTTATTTTCTAGTTTACCTTTATTAGCCACCAGGTATTCCAAAGCTAAAGCTTGATTAGCAAAACTCATATCCATCACCGCCGCTGGATGGCCCTCAGCCGCTGCCAAATTGACCAACCTACCTTCAGCTAATAAATATAAATTTTTACCTGTCCTTAATTTATATTCCTGTAAATTACTTCTAATATCAGTAACGCCTACGCTTAATCTTTTTAGATCCGCTAAATTAATTTCTACATCAAAATGGCCAGAATTACATATAATTGCCCCGTCTTTCATTAGAGTTAAATGCTCTTTAGTAATAACATCAATATCACCAGTAACAGTAACAAAAATATCTCCCAACACTGCCGCCCGCTTCATAGTTAAAATTTCAAAACCATCCATAATCACTTCCAATGCTTTAACTGGATCTACTTCGGTTACCACCACCCGTGCACCTAAACCACGAGCCCTCATGGCCACCCCACGACCGCACCAGCCATAACCAGCTACCACCACCACCTTACCAGCTATTAACACATTAGTTGCCCTAATAATCCCATCAATTGTTGATTGGCCGGTCCCATAACGATTGTCAAATAAATGCTTAGTCAAGGCAGAATTGACAGCGATAATTGGATAAGATAATTTTTTAGCTTGCGCCATAATTTTAAGGCGACTTACTCCAGTGGTAGTTTCCTCGGTTCCACCCCAAATTTTTTTTAACCAGCGCTTATTTTTGGTATGAACATAAGTAACTAAATCAGCTCCATCATCAACAGTTAATTGTGGGCTCTGCACCAAACAAGAACGCACATTATTATAATATTCTTTATTATTAATCCCCCGCTTAGCAAACACCGCCATTTTATAGTCGCGCTTTAAACTTTGCACAATATCATTTTGGGTAGATAAAGGATTAGAACCACAAAGCGCCACCTGCGCGCCGCCGGCTTTTAAAGCTAAAACTAAATTCGCGGTTTCTGCTGTTACATGCAAACAAGCCGAAATTTTAACATTACTAAATGATTGCCGTTTTTTAAAATCACTTTTTATTGCTTCCAATACTGGCATTTGTTTAGCAACCCAGTTGATTTTTCTTGCACCAATGCTTTGGCTCATACAATTTTTTCCTTAATTTTCTTTGCTAAAGTCTCTATATCACTGGCTACTGACGGCTGTTCTGGCCACATATTTAAACCATCGTCTTTAGCTCGAGGTATGATATGAATATGAGTATGATTAATAACCTGACCAGCTTCGCTACCATTATTTATTCCAATATTAAAGGCGGCAACAGCTACTGCTTCTATTATGCTCGGGGTTATTTTTTGCACTATGGCCATTAAATTTGCCACTACTTCGGGTGGTGTATTTACCAAATCAGTAAAATGTTTTTTAGGAATAACCAATGCATGCCCGCGACTTACTGGATGAATATCTAAAAATGCCATAACCTCATCATCTTCATAAATCTTATGAGCCGGTAATTCTTTAGTAATAATTTTACAAAATATACAATCGGACATAATTTATTTTTTATTCCAATCAAAATTTATCGTCTTATCATCAAACGAAATTCTTTGTTCATCTGGGTTATCTTTATTATACATCTCGCTGGTGTGATAAAAAAGTAGCACTGGCTCCTGCCCTAGCACCTGATAACCATGTGCAACACCAACAGGAATTAATATTAGCTTGTAATCGCCCTCTCCGGTCATAATCACTTGAGTTTCCTTATAAGTTTTAGAATCCACACGCCGGTCATACAACACTATTTTAGCCTGACCCGAGGCTACAAACCACAAATCATCTTGTTTCTGATGCCAATGAAAAGCTTTAATCGTGCCTACATAGGCCACTGTGAAAACTGTCTGACCAAATTTTTTTAATAACCCATCATCTTCTCGCAAAATCTCCAACAAAAAACCAGTTTTGTTTTTTTGCTCAGGAGCGTCTGGTAGATCACTCATTTTCTTTAATTGTTTAATCACTACTCCGTCAATCATATTTAACATTATTAAAGATTAACCAGATAGCAATTCCTGCTGCTAGGGCGACAAACTTAAATATTGCCAGTGGCACTAATTGCCAAGTGACCAGTGTTAACATTATAGCAAATATTAAAGCAACCAACGAATTTATTTTACCAAATTTATTATTAAAAAATACACTAATAACTAATAAACCAAAGGTTATAATTAGTAGTAAATTTAAATTCCAAATCACACTTACCAATCCTGGATGCAATTGCTCCAATAAAAATAACAATAACCAACCCACAGCGAACCCTTCGGCTAAAGAGATTATAAATTCTGCACCGTTTAAAAATTTTAGTTTATTTGTTGATTGTTCAAATTTGTCCATAATGTGGTCCAGTTGCTCTAATTAGCGGCGCTAATAAATCTCCTACCCATTGCCGATATTTTTTTACTAAGGAAAACCCCAGCCAAGACCAAGTAAATGCCCGCCGCTCAATTTCTGCTTGCGCCATTTCTATACTAATATTCTGCTCTTGAATATTAGGCAAAGAAATAATAAACCTCAAACTATTTTCGGGTGTATAAGAAAAATTTGTTACCTCAATGCTGCGACTAGTGCCAGCAATTAACTGCTCGGGGAAAAAATAATCCCACGATTCACTCTGTCTTACACCCAGCCGTAATTCAGCCAGTGGAACGTTTTTAAATTGCAGGGTCATTTTTATTTTTTTGGCCCGCATAGGTAAACGTAGCTCAAAATAAACCGGTTCGCTTATCAATTTAACAGCATTATCAAGCCGCTCAGTCCTGCCAATAGGCAATAAATAATCAAACCAAGGAGTACGATTAGTAAAATCAGTGGTAACTTTAATTGGTTGGTTACTAAATAAACCGCTAATCACAATTGGCAGCAGTAATAATGTGGGCACTAAAATTTTCAACCAACTCCATTTCATAGCTTCAATAATTGATACTGATATAAACTATGCTCGCCGATATTTAATTTTACTGGCTCAAGTTTTAAATTATACTGCTTTATTTTAGACTGATTATAATACTCCAAGTCTAACTCTGGCCAGGTGGAATGAAAATTATAAACTATTACTTCCGCCTGCAATAAATTATTAAGTGACCGGTAATCTTGATCATTATATAAGTCAAAAATTACCTGTCGCTCTGGAAAAAAGAACTTGTCAGTAATACCACTAACAATAACAGAATCATAAGGAGTTAAACTTTGCACTAATTGACCAGTTTGATC
>JBAZOT010000028.1:0-4068 GCA_041648575.1 Patescibacteria group bacterium
ACGATATTCCCGAAGAGCAACGGCATATTGCTGAAATCCATATTGCCAAACACCGCAATGGACCAACTGGCGTGATTAAATTATTCTTTGATGAAAATAAAGTAACTTTCCGCAGTTTAGATAAAAGCGGACAAGTTGGCTAATGGTATATAGCCAATAGCTAAAATGATTTTAATTCTTAATAACTAATTTCTAAATAATTCCCAATATTTAATATTCCACTTTAGGATTTAAGATTTGGGATCTAGGATTTTAAAAATTATGACCATGTTTTCCAAACTAAAACAAATAAAAGATATGCGCCAGCAGGCCAAACAAATACAAGGTACACTATCGCAAGAACATGTAGAGACTTCAGCTACTTGGGGTAAAGTTAAAATTGCTATGAATGGCAACCAAGAGGTGGAAAATGTAACTATTGATCCAGAAATGCTAAAACCGGAAAATAAATCCAGTATAGAAACAGGAATTAAAGATGCAGTTAATGAAGCTGTTAAAAAAGTCCAGAAAATTATGGCGACCAAAATTCGCGAAGGTAATATCAAAATTCCAGATTTTAAATAATCAAACGATTATCTATTACTTAATCTCCTCTCGCCTAAGAGTGAGTTTTAAGTTATAATTTAAATATAATTTTTCATTTTGATGTTTGGTTGCTTTAGCAACCACCCCGATTTATCTGGGTTAAAGCGAAGCTTTTATTTATATTATGTCCCCCACCCCTAAGGCACTAGAACAATTAATTCGCGAGCTGGCTAACTTGCCTGGCTTTGGCCCAAAAAGCGCTGAACGGTTGGCTTATTTTTTATTGAAACAACCTACTGAAACGATTTCTAATTTAATTCAAAGTTTAAACACAGCGCGTGAGCAAATAATCACCTGCCAGACTTGTCAACGGTTTGCTACTGAATCTCCTTGTACTATTTGTCGCGATACCAGGCGCGATTCAACTATAATTTGCGTGGTTGCAGAAAGTCATAATATTCCAGTAATTGAAAAGACCCATGCTTTCGTTGGTAAATATCATGTACTAAACGGCGTCTTAAGCGCCCTAGAAGGCATTACTCCTGACACATTAAAAATTAAGGAGTTAATAACCAGGCTAAAAAAAAATGGGGTTAAAGAAGTTATTTTGGCATTAAACCCTGATCTTGATGGTGAAACCACCTCACTTTATTTGGCTAAAATTATCAAACCATTAAAAATTAAAGTAACCAAACTAGCCCGTGGGCTGCCAGTGGGTGCCGATCTTGAATATGCAGATGAAATTACTCTAGAAAGCGCTATTGCCGGACGTAATGAAATTTAGGGATTTAAAAGAAACAACCCCCAATAAATATCGGGGGTTGTTTAAATGTTTGCTTAATTAAGCAGCTGGAGTTTCCTCTGTAGGAGGAGTCATCGTCTCATCTGGCTGCGGTGTTTCATCTTGATACATTGTGTGTTTTCCTTTCTTTACTTTATCCCATCTTACGACAGGATAAAACCAATTAGTAAAAATTAATCCGGGCTCACTAACATCCACATTCATCACCGCAATTGCACTGACCGCCCGTATCGCAAGTGCAATCTTCTTGACCGCATTTTGTACATTGCATATATTTGAAAATTAATTATTAATTAATTACCAAACTTATTACAATATAATCTTATCTATCTTGATTTGGGTGAAAGCTTGACGATGACCCTGGCGCTTATGGTATCTTACTTTTGGCTTGTACTTTTCCACGATTACTTTTTTCGCCCGACCATCTTTAACTTTGGTTAGTTCCACTTTTGACCCAGTCAAATTAGGAGCTCCAATTTCTACTTGATCACCATCAGCTACCAATAACACGCTGGACAATTGTAAATTACCATCTGCACCGGCCAATTTTTCAACTTTGATTGCTTTTCCTTCCTGTACTAAATATTGCTTTCCACCTGTCTGAATTACTGCTATTTTCATATAAAAAATGAGGTTTTTAAATATTTACCCGGTAGTATTATAATAGTATATTATATTAAGAATTGTGTCAAGTGACCCGTGTCACTGCAATAACTTAACCATGTCGCCAACTTTTATTTGCTTAGTCGCAATCCAACCAGCAGATACTTCTAATACCATGTCATAATAATCTTGGGGATAAATTCGAGATGGTTCATCAGCTGATGTTATAGGCGGCGCTATATTTTGGTCTAACTGAATAACCTGCCCATTAATAATCCAGATAAAATCTAGAGCAAATTTCATATCTTTCATCCAAAAATGATTCTTGGTTGGCGCATTATAAACAAACAACATACCTGAATCTGCTGCTAAACTATCTCTACCAGAAAGCCCTTTAATTTGCTTAATTGACGTATCAGCTATTTCTACTGAAATTACCGATTCGCCAATTTGCAGTCTCTGAGTATTAAGATTTTGCGATAGTTGATTATGGAGTAAAGTCGCAGACATAATAGTTAATAATAGCACAACCGTTATACCTGTTATAATAGCAATAAACCAATAAAATAATACTCTTGACATTAATTTTATTTTAGCTTAGAATAAAACATTATACAAAAATAGTAACTTAATTAATTTCAATAACAAAAAACTGAAAGGGATAATATGCACGCAATGCACATGGTGATGATTGGTATATTTAATCGCGGTTGGGCCGGAAATAGAACGTCGCTTATGGCTATGGCTTATGCTCCACCGGAACTTCAGGAAACAACTGGCATGTCGATTAGAAATAGCAGCATTTCGCTAGAAATTGAAGACCAGCGTTTGGCAAATCTAGGTAAAATCTTAGCCGAGCCACACCCCTCTATGTGGATGATTAACCTCGAAATAAAAAGAGTGATGAATGCTGTAAAATCAGAAATGGAAAGCTCCTGGTTGCATCTACTTGCTAATCAGATGGTATTAGATCGATTTAAAATTGCGGCTGAACAACGCCAGCCAGAAGCACACCTTCATCTGAAACAAAAAAATCCAAAAAATCTGAAACAAGCAATATTTTGGTTCTTTACTTATCTCAAAAGCGAATCGCCTGATTATAATGAGGCTATACGACTTAAAAAAGAGGTATGGAAATTTGGCGGAACTGTTGCCATGACCAACATGATTGCATTAAGTGCCCTGAGCTAATCCAGGACGTATCATTTTATAAGGTCTTCAATTTATCCTATAATTGGAGACCTTGTTTTTTTATTTTCCTCTTATACATCACCACCAAAATACTAGCTAAAAGTATCATCACCAACCCCAAAATGAACAGGGCTAATAATTTTCCTTGGGTTCTTAAGAATAAAGATGACACTCCAAAAATTGCTGTTAAAAAATATAAAAATAAAACACTTTGTCGATGCGATAAGCCGACCTCTAATAATCTAAAATGTAAGTGCTTTCTATCGGCTTGGGTAATTTTTTTCTTATCCCAGAACAGCCGTCTAATAATTACCCATACCACATCCAAAATCGGAATTCCCATTATTAAAAGTGCAGTAGCGATTTTTCCACCCGAAACAATCGCCAGCACCCCTAACATAAAACCAATGTACAAACTGCCGCCCTCGCCTAAAAAAATTTTTGCCGGATGCCAATTCCAGATTAAAAACCCCAAACAAGCGCCAGCTAAAATAATAGCCAGCAAGCCAATTGGCGGCTGATGCCACATTGCTGTTTGAGTAAGTCCAAATATAATTAAACTGCCGATTAAACCAATACCGGGAGCTAAACCATCTAATCCATCTAATAATTTAGTAGTATACATCATTCCCAAAATCCACAAAAAAGTAAACAGATCAGCCCACAAAGTAAAATAATAAGGCAGCCCCTGCCACCACAAAATTTGAATTTTTACGCTGTCTAAATACAATAACCCCTCACCCAAGGGGTTACTGACAAACTTTACTCCAATGCCGCCAATTATTACTACCACCACGGCAAGCACTGGCCAGATAAATTGTTTAATGGGCGATAAACGTTTTCTGTCGTCTAAATATCCACCAATCATAATTAGCAAAGACGCTAGTGTTATCGCTGTCAGCTGCCGCCAAGAAATATCTTTACCAATTAGCTGGTCAGAAAAAAAT
>JBAZOT010000029.1:0-3964 GCA_041648575.1 Patescibacteria group bacterium
ACAGCAAGCCTGTCAAGCCACTTTACGCGATTAGCCTTTCTTGTAAAGAAAGAGTGAATAAAATCTAAGAAAACAATCCTCCGCCTTCGATTTTTTCTCCTTCACCTACTCCCAGTCCTTGCAATAATTCCTTTTCCTTACGATTTAATTTACTGGGAATTTTTACCTGAATCTTGACCAAAATATCACCGCGTTTGCTGACGCGTAAATGCGGCACACCGCGATTAGTAATTTTAAATACAGTTTCTGATTGAGTACCAGCTGGAATTTTGAGATTTACTTCGCCATCAAGTGTTTTTATTACTACTTTCCCGCCCAAGGCTGCCAAAGGTAGACTGATTTCTTTATCAGTATATAAATCAAAACCCTCACGCTTAAAAAATTTATGCGGCCGAACTCTGATAAAAATTAATAAATCACCCGCTTGCCCGCCTTTAGCTCCCAGCTCCCCCTCGCCTGATAGACGAATTTGCTGGCCTGAATTAATACCAGCTGGTATTTTAAATTCCAGATTTCTTACGCCCTTTTCTATTCCCCGGCCATTGCAGTGCTTGCAAATTTTTTCCACCCGTTTACCAGCACCTCCACAATTTTGACAAGTGGTAATACTTTGAATATTTCCGATAAAAGTACGCTGCACCTGCGCCACTTGGCCTGATCCACCACAAGTGGAACAGCTAGTTATTTTACTTCCAGGTTCTGCTCCACTGCCACTACATACCGCACAAACGATATCTTTTTCCAAACGCAAAGTTTTTACAGCGCCAAATACTGCTTCTTCAAAATCAATGGCAGTTTCAATTTGTAAATCCGCCCCGCCTCTGGACCCGCTTCTACCCCTGCGCCCACCGCCACCAAAACCAAACACATCTCCAAAACCGCCAAAAATATCACCCAGATCTTCAAAATTAATATTTTCAGTTTGGAAACCGCCAGCCCGCTGAAAATCACTCCAATTAAAACCACCCGGACCGCCAGCAGTTTCAAAAGCTGTACCAAATTGGTCATACTGCTTGCGTTTGTCCGAGTTAGCCAGAACCTGATAAGCCTCGTTTATTTCTTTAAACTTGGCCTCATTACCACCACTTTTATCTGGATGGTGCTCGTGCGCGAGTTTCCTAAACGCCTTTTTAATTTCGTCAGTAGTAGCGCTTTTAGAAACTCCTAAAATTTGATAATAATCTTTGGACATTTTATAAATAGTGAAGGCACAGCGAAAATAAGCCGTGCCTTAAAAACAAATTATTTATCACCATCGGGTAACATCTGTCCCGATATAACAGTTGCGGTAATTTCATCTATGCCAGGGAACTTATGCACAGATGATAAAAAAGAGAACAGTTTCGGACATCCGCAATTTTTAGTTGAGAACGAAATGATAGATGTTGCTATCGGTCCAGACTTTCTTGTACCATCTTTCAATGAAAACAATTCATGTTGTTCGCTTTTATTAGTTTTCCGACCATCAATGTCATTCTCCATACATACTCCTATCGGTGGTTAATTTTTGAGTTTATTAAATATGCTATTTGCTTTTAAGGTTAACAAAAAAAATATAAGTTGTCAAACTCAAATTTAAAAAAAGGGTAACCTGAATTGGTTACCCTAAGTAGAAATTCATATTTTTTTATGATAACGGCCAACGACCATTGCTGTGGTCGACTTTTTGTTTTTTTTGCGCGCGTTCTAGCGACATTATTACCATCGGAGGACCATCGGTTTTTTTACCATGAATATTCAGTGGTAATCTTCCCAATCTTGAAAGAACTGGGGCTTCAAAAAAAACTTCTCGCCGAAAAAAATTTCGGTCCGATTTAAATATTAGCCGGCAATTTTTCTTTTCACTATTGAGAATTTGAATAATGCCATGACCATTACCAATATTTAACTTTACTCTGAATATGGTGCCGTTTTTCTCCTTGCCAACATCAACGGATTCCTGTTTTACAAACAAGGATTTACTGAGTTCGCGCATGATTTTCCTTTCGTAATGAATTTGTCAATATTGTGAATTATTAAAAGAACAATAAGTTTCTATTTAGGATAACCAATATATTTTATGTTGTCAAGGTACATCCGGAATTTCGGTGTTATATAGAGATTGCCACGCTCGCCTACAGCTCACTCGCAATGACAATAAGGTCGTCATTGCAAGGATTCCCGATTTTAATCGGGATTACGAAGTCATCCCTACGAGAGATCACCCGTAGGGTGACAATCTAAACTATTCAGTTTTGAAACCGACTTCGGGTGCAGGAGCTGGCCCTTCTTCAATTTTACTGAATTGCTGCTCATAGCGGCCTACGTTGTCTAGTAGCGCTTTAGCCAAGCGCTTGGTGTGAGCCGGGCTAAGATACACGCGAGCATTCACAATCCCCTGCGGCGGCATGACATTAACAAAATCCAGCACAAACTCCTCTTTGGTGTGAGCAATTTGCACCAAATTAGCATACACTCCTTTTAATATTTCATCAGGAATTTTCACCTGAATTTGTTGTGGTTGATTTGGCATATATTTTGAATTATGAATTAAAAATAATGAATTATGAATAAAATTTTAGTATCTATTTTTTTATTATACTTTCCTATTTAGGCAAGTAGGAAAGTAATACTTTTTTCTTTACTAAAATTCATTAAGGATAAATATTGGTTTTTGAATAATAAATTAAAAACTTAAAAATATTGGGAATTATTGACAACTTACTTTAGATCTGTTAATTTTAGGTAAAACATAAAAGGTCAAATAAATATGAAAAATCAAAATAATGCTCAAAATCCGGAATTTATTCAGCTCTTTAATAAAGTATGGGGAAAAGCAGTTTGGTCAGTTTATCATTTTATACTTTTTCCGCTAACCTTCGTATTACTATCAGAAATACTCGATCTAACAATGAAAAAAGAACAAGCAACAGGTATAATTCTAATAGTATTAATGATTTACGGCATATCCCTACCAATCAGTTGCCTTATTTGGATGAATTTTATCCAATCCAAATTAATATACCCTTACAGGGTTCTTACTACGTTCGAAAAAGGTGATGATATTAGTGGATTGCTTCCCAGTAAGCTCAAACACGCTATAACTTTATACTGTGAGGATGAGATTCAACGTCGTCATGGATATATACCCGAACATATGACTCGTTACCACCAACAGTGGGGCACTAATAAGTCTGATTAAAATTCTCTCTTTAACTGGTTGTCGAAATTACCGGCAGCCAGTTTTTTATTAAAGAATATTTTAAATGCGTGGCAGGAGTGGGGTTGTTATAGGTAGAGGACGGCCTTCGCAATTCTAAGTCCCCTACCCCTAATGCTAATAAATTATTTTTTTACATCCTCCACTTCACCCTCAACTGGTCCGGATTTGTTATCACCAGCTTTTTGGTCTTCAGTTGATGGCTGTTGTCCAGATGGTGCTTGCTGTCCCTTATACATCGCCTCACCGATTTTCATCGCGGCTTGCTGTAAATCATCCATTGCTTTTTTAATAGCTTCGGCATCTTCGCCATCTTTGGTCTTTTTAACTTCCTCCAACTTTTCTTCCACAGTTTTCTTAACATCAGCCGGTACTTTATCACCCTGCTCTTTTAACATTTTCTCCGTTTGATAAACCACACTATCTGCCTGATTTTTCATATCAACCAATTCTCTACGCTTTTTATCTTCAGTCGCATGAACCTCGGCCTCTTTTTTCATTTTTTCCACCTCATCTTTAGAAAGCCCGGATGATGCAGTAATGGTAATGTGCTGTTCCTTATTCGTAGCTTTATCTTTTGCTTTAACATTCAAAATACCATTGGCATCAATATCAAAAGTCACTTCCACCTGCGGCATGCCACGAGGCGCCGGCGGAATTCCATCTAAAATAAACCTGCCTAAAGTTTTATTGTCACGGGCAAACTCGCGCTCACCCTGCAACACATGAATTTCTACACTAGTTTGCCCATCAGCAGCAGTAGAA
>JBAZOT010000030.1:0-3804 GCA_041648575.1 Patescibacteria group bacterium
CTAAAAATGCTCTCCATGTATTCCATTCGAGATAGGCTGGATAATAAGCTTCACCTCCCAAAATTTGCTTATTAAGAATTAAATCGTAAAAATTAATTATATCATCTACTTGTTTTTCTTCTCTTTGTAAATAATAAAATTCTATCTCTCTTAGTTTGAGTAAATTTATTTCAATACTTCTAGTCTGTTGTTTTAAACCAACAACGTCTTTAGCTGGCACAACATCTTTCCCAACTAAAAATAATGATTCTCTTACTCCCACTTTATCAAATAAAACTTTTTCTTTTACTTTTATAACAGACAAATGATCTCTAAGATAATCCGCCTTATCACTTGGTAGAGTTGGCAAAGAATCATTCCAAAGATAATTTAGATATTCTTTATCTCTTACTAGATTCCATTTTTGGGAAAGTAAAGATTTAATAAGGTCACCCTTTTCAGTTATTGTTATAAGTTTATCTCTACTTACAGAAAATAAACCACTTTTTCTTAAATATCTAGCAGTTAGATCTGCATAATCTCGGAGAGTTGCTATTTTAAGAAATAAATAATAATCAAGAAATATTTTCTTAACTATGGCTATTCCACCCCCATGTTTTATTGCTTGAACTATAGTAATTTGAGCTTTCTTTGCTTTTATAGTATTAGATCCTTTTCCACCCTTAGTAATATTTGCTAATAATTTTCTAGCTTGTGCGGAAGTTATAAATGCAGAATTCTTTTTATGTCCAGCGACTAGTTCTTTTATTAAAATTAATCTTTCTTTAATTTCATCAGCAAATACTTCCTCAAGACGAGCAAGCTGAATCTTTACATAAAATTCTTTTCTTTTTACTCGACCTTCAATTTTACTTCTTTGAATTCTATAATCTTTAATTTGTCGAATCATTTTATTAACATCACTCATTCTTACAGTAGTATTTAAAAATATGCTTATTTCTTCTTTTGATAAACCTTGTAATTCATAGGTTGTTTTTAAGCTAACAATAAATGGTAAAACAGAAACATTTTCAAATGAAGCACCATTTTGTTTAGGTAAAGCACATGGTTTTTGGTATTTCAATAATTGTCGTAAAAAGATCTCATCTTCTATCTCAGGATTATTTATGAGAGATTTGCCAGCATTGGTTATAATCACTGGTTTTTCTGACGATTCATAAGTAAAACAAAATCCTAACTGATTTAATACAGATACCCATTTTCTTGCATGTTCCTGCTTTCTGTCACTTGTCATATTCTCATAATTGTCATCACCCATTTCGTAAACCTTATGTTCGCGGAGCATATCAAAAAATCTTTCTTGTTGAGATGTATTCCACGCTTGGCCATCAAAATGATCTTTTAATATTTGTAATCCATCTCGTAATCTATCGGGATTACGAACTGTGGTTGAACCAATTGTCCATTGAAAATATTTCATATTTTTATTTTGTTACCTTACAATAAAATACCCTTTCGGTATGCCCCTGAGTATCACTTTTCCCAGTGGTAAACCCCTTATAATCTCTCTCAAAAACTTCGACCTCACCTCGTTCTCTTAGAATCTCCATAATTCTTTGATCTGTTATTTTAGCATTTGATCTCTCATTTTTCTTTTCCCCAGTATTATTATAAGAAAGCAATATATGATTTGTTTGAACATTTTTTATTAGGTCATGAAGCATTTGATCTGCTCCCTTAAGGCAATATCTACTTTTTAGGTGGTTTCGTTCTATCATTTTTTTAGCAATACCCTCTACTTTTGGTTTTTTCCAAGTAATTACATTTTCAAGTAAATGATATGCATCCCCATATTGTCTAGAATTATATGGTGGATCAATATAAATAACATCACATTTTATTTCTTTCACTAATTGGTTAGCGTCTTTCTGGTATATTTCATTGTCAGTATTATTTCCAGAATTAATGTCTGGTACTAAAAGTTTTATATTCTGTAAAGTATCAAGTTTCTTTCTATATGCTTCATAGTGACCAACAGTATTTGCCACCTTGTCTATAGCATAAAGCAAGGAAGTAAGTAATATATATTTTTCTTCCTGATTAATTTCTCCTTTTTTATCAAGCTTCTCAATTTCTTCTCTAACTGCTCCAATTTTTAAAGCATTTTCTTTAGTAAAATAAGACCCACCAAAAATTTCAGACATGTAATTTTCTTTTTTGGGATTTATATTGTTTAAATAGTCGATAATAGTTGTTATTTTTTCCTTGTTGTAATTTTTTGTATTTAACCAGCACTGAAGAGAAGCATAACTGCTATCTAAAATATCATTAGAAATAATCTTTGTATCTGGTCTATTAAAATATTGACCAACAACACCAGTTCCTGCAAAAATATCACAAAAAGTATAATAGCCACGACATTTATCTGCCACTATATCTCCTATAAAACCTAGTAATTTAGTTTTGTTTCCTAAAAACCTTCTATTATATATCTGAAGTAATTGCTCAGCCTTTTGATTTTGTGGAAACATAAACAATGGAAGTTGAGCTGGTTTTGGCAATGAATTAAATCTACTTCGCAATACACCAGTAACACGACCTTGTATTAAAACATTTTTTGTAAAAATAGGCTTGTAATTTTTATTAGCAGGTTGCAACCTTACACCATTTTTTTCTTTATAAATTCTCTTTAGAGTAGCTTCATTGCCATTAATAATAGCCACACCAATTTCTCCATTATCAACTACGGGTTGTTCTCGAACAATTACCGTATCACTATCAAAAATGCCATCATCTTGCATGCTATCTCCTCGAACTCTCAAAGCATAATGCCGACCTTGATCAAGTGTTAATTCTTTTGGTATAGAAATTGTCTCTGGAATTTCTATTGCCTCTATTGGCTCACCGGCTGCTATTATTCCCAATAGAGGAATTTCTATAAAATTGTGGTTTTCTTTTAAATCTGAATTAATTTCAATAGCTCTGGCTAAATTATCAAACTTTTTTATATACCCCTTATTAATTAAAGTATTAATATGCTGATGGACTGTTGATACAGCGGACAGTTTAAGTCTTTTCTTTATTTCCTCAAGAGTGGGTGAATAATCCTTTTCATCAATAAATTTTTTAATGAAATCTAAAACCTCTTTTTGTCTTTTTGTTATTGGAATTGGCATAAATTAGTAATGATATTTTTAATTATAAATACCATATTATTAGTATACCGAAAATCTTACGAAAATGGAAGTGGCTAGACTGTGAATTACCATAAAGTTATCAACTTACCCCTCCTAGACTCCCAAGAGGGTTTGCGTCATTAATTAGGTATATGAATACGACACAAATGCCAGTTGGGGCTATGGAGAGAGTTATACAAGCCCCGATAAAGGTAAAATACTGCCTTTATGCGAGGAAAAGCATGGAGAGTGAAGAAGCACAGATACTTTCCATAGATAGCCAGATCAAGGAGATGTTGCAGATGGCGGAGCGGGATCACCTTGAGGTTGTCGAAATCAAGAAGGAATCACACTCTGCAAAAGAAGCAGGACAGCGACCAATCTTCAATGAGATTGTGGAAGAGATAAAGCAAAAGAAATTCAACGGCATCTTAACGTGGAACGCAGATCGTATTTCCCGAAATGCGGGTGATCTTGGGCGAATTGTAGATTTGATGGACGCAGGAATGCTGTATGAGATACGCACTTATGGACAGAAATTTAGCAATAGTCCAAATGAGAAATTCTTGCTGATGATTTTAGGTTCACAAGCAAAATTGGAAAATGATAATAAAGTAGTGAATGTAAAAAGAGGACTACGAGCAAGATGCGAAATGGGACTCTGGCCATGTACAGCTCCGACTGGATA
>JBAZOT010000031.1:0-3344 GCA_041648575.1 Patescibacteria group bacterium
TTCTATCACCCTCAATTTGAACTTGTTCCATTTCGGAACAAGTTGCTTTTTTTGATAATTCTTTTTCTTTATATAAATTTTGCAAATGCTTAGTGATTGCTTGAGAATTAACATCAAAAACATTGGCCATTTGCGCTTGTGTTGCCCATATTGTTTCACGAAAAAAATCACCGCGAAGCTCTATTGCGCCATTTTTTGCTTGATAAATAATAATTTTATTCTTTTGCTTTTTCATAAATATAATTATACCAAAAAACATCTAGAAATACTAGATGTTTTATTTGAATGTCTGAGTCTATAGATAAAAACTTATCTCGCTTGAAAATATTCTCTCACCATCTCCTTTGCTAGGGTGGCAATTGCTTCTGCTAAAGGGTCATCTTCTAGATCTCCAAATAAAGCTTCTCCATAGCCATTATGCCCATCTAGAAATGTTCTGATTTCATAAATAAGATCCGTCATCGCCAAGCTAGTTTTTAAAAAATCTTCTGCGCTTTCTCCTATTTTATAAAAATTCTTAATCCTCACTAGCTCCTGACGCAGCGCTACTTTTAATTCCTGCCGCGCCTGATCTCGGTTAAGATGCACAGGTTCTGCCGAAGGAATTCTAACGCGTTTATTAAAATCTATCTCAATAACTCTTTCGCCCATAGTTTTATTATTAAAATTTTATAATATAATTATATCAAAAAACACCTAGAAATGCTAGATGTTTTGGTAATGTATACATACATACCTATTGATAAGTATAATTAAATATGCTAAACTTCAGTGATATTTGCGAAAGAGATTTAATTATTTATTATGTATTTTTTAGAAAAAACTGAACATTTTGTAACTAAGTTGCTCGAACACAATACAACTTCAGATGCTAAGATCTTATCTAAAGTTTATGATGATGCATCAGCCAGCTGGGCGAATAGAATGATATTTGAACTTCGAGCCAGAAGCTTTAACCCGCGATTATTAGCCAGAAAAATCATGGCTATTTCTCCTGTACCCAAAGGCAGCGTAAACTGTTTGGATGTAGGATGCAATATTGGTGCCAAAACGAATTTACATTTAAAAATTTTAAATTTCTTGGGAGCTACTGATATAAAATTTCACGGAATTGATACATCTAAAAAAGCCATTCAAATTATTTCCAAGTTGAATACCAATCCGAATGTAACTTATGAGCAAGCTAATTTTTTAAACATGGATTTAAAGGAAAATTCTTATGATTATATATTTTTAGCTGCTGTTTGGCATCATATTGAAAATCCTGCATTAGCTATCAAACAATTAGAAAAAGCTTTAAAACCAAATGGGGTAGGGATTATTTTTAATGGTTTTTATCCGGAAAATTCTTTTTTTAGAATACTAGCCTTGATTCCACAGAGGCTTTACAGATTTATTGAACACAGAAACGGCCTTCATTATCAAAAGCCTTTAATTTCTGATATTGAAATATTAGTTATGCAAGAATGCAAATCACTAAAAGTTTGCGGGCATTTTTTAACTGGTTTTCCAACAAATTTATTTAACACGCAAATGCTAGTATTAAACAAAAGACCTTCATAAATAATATGGGGTGTACGGGATTTGAACCTGTTTAAATGAGCCGATGCGCTCTGTATTTATGAAAAGATATTATCGTCTCTCCCTTTGAAAAATCTACGATCATTTAAATTACTGATCACAAACTTTTTTAAGGGAGGGAGTTTTGCATGTTCTACTGCTAACTCATTGTCTCCCTAAGTGGCAACTTGCCAACAACGGCAAGTGTGCCGAGCCTGCTAGCGAGACTAGCTGGCTCATTTTTTTGGGTTGACCGCCACCCATCGGCCCGAAAGCCCACTAGTGTCCGGTAAACTTTTTTAACGCAATTAAAATAATCAATACCCTAGCTATTTTTATTAAAAAAATATATTTTTCGATTTGAATTTAGATTATGAGATAATTGAGTATTATTCACTTAATTATCTTTTATGCATCAAGGTAAATATGTCTTTTCTCAGGTAATGGATACGGTAGTTCGCTACCAGTTTAATCAATGCGTTAACCGCTACAACGGCGAACAGCGAGTCAAGCAGCTAACCTGTTGGGAGCAGTTTTTAGCATTGGCTTTCGGGCAATTGTCATTTCGGAAAAGCTTGCGCGACATCATTGTTTGCCTAGGCGCGCATTACGAAAAATTATATCATCTTGGTTTTCGCTCCCTGGTTAAACGCAGCACATTAGCGGATGCCAACGAGCGCCGGGACTGGCGCATTTATCGCGACTTTGCCAATCTGCTCATTGCGGAAACGAGAAAATTACACGTCCATGGCGAGCTTTCAACGCTGGAAATTACTGAGGCAATATATGTTATCGATTCCACCACGATCGAGCTTTGCCTTTCGCTTTTTTCCTGGGCTCGCGTTCAAATAAAACAAGCGGCGATCAAGTTAAATATCAGCCTAGAGCTGCACGGCAATATTCCATCATTTTTCTCTTTTTCAAGCGGAAAAACAGCGGATGTTTCTTTTTTAGACCAGCTTGAATTTGAGGAAAAGGCTTATTATATTTTTGACCGTGGCTATTTGGATTTTAAACGATTTTATGAGATCAACAGCGCTAAAGCATTTTTCATCACCAGAACTAAAATCAATTGGTCGTTCCGTCGTTTGTATTCCAAACAAATTAATAAACAAACCGACGTTTGCTGTGATCAAATCGTTGTTCGAGGCCGGCAGCATCGGGTTGAAACCTATCCAGCGCAGCTGCGGCGCATTAAATATTACGATGCTTTAACTAAACGCTATTATGTATTTGTAACAAATAATTTTAGCCTGCCGGCTGAAGTGGTGGCAAAACTCTACAAGCAGCGCTGGCAAGTGGAATTATTTTTTAAATGGCTGAAGCAGCATTTGTCGATCGAGTCATTTTGGGGACGGAGTCCTAACGCCGTAAAGACTCAAATCTGTATCGCTATTTCCGTTTATCTGCTCATTGCTGTCTTAAAAAAACGATTACGGATTAAACGTAATAATTACGAAATTCTACAAATTTTAAGTGTTTCTCTTTTTGATAAAATTCCCATAACTAAGCTAATTTCAAAGACAAAACCACAAATATTATCAATGCCCAGTCAAAAACAAGCTCAATTATTGGAATTTTAACCGGACACTAGTGTGGCGGTTGGAAATCAGGGCAATTTTCTTTTACACTTCATTTATGAACGAAAAATACGAATATCAACCAGACAGCGCCAAAACTTACAAAGAACTCGGCATCAAAGATACCTCTTACCAAATGGCTTTTTCCGAAGCAGAACGAATGTTTGGCGACATTCGCGGGAAAGATTTTCTGGATTTCGGTAG
>JBAZOT010000032.1:0-3069 GCA_041648575.1 Patescibacteria group bacterium
ATACCGCCTAAGATAAATAAAAACCGCCCTCTAACGGCGGTATGCCGAGCCTCTGCTGGATAGTGTTTGAGAATTAACAAAAATTTTGCTTGAGGATAATTTAGATTTAACTACAATGATGAACCATCACTTCTTTCCTGCATCTTTAAATACAGCTTATTCTTACTTACTACATTTCCATCCTCCATTGAGAAGTTGAACGCACATCTCTCCGTCAGAGCTATGCCAACTTGATCCATCGCCAGCAGGCGTCCAATAAACATTTTGTCGTGATGGTAAAGTAGATGGAGTAGGAATATATTGATAATTCGAGGTGCTCTTTAAGCCTCCCCAATTTGAAAAAGCATTCCCAACATTTTCATCGTACTGTTGTTGTCTTTGTGCCGATTGTTTTAAATTTTGCTGATAAGATTGAAAAAAGTTATTGACTGCTATCTGATTGGATAAAGCTTGCTGTCTTTGTCTTTCTTGCTCTTGCTGTTGTTGTAAATACACATATCTATTAGCTGCCATTTTTAAATTTTGAACATGTCCACAATAACAACATTGTACATTTTCTATAGTATCAAATTGTTGTTTATTAAAAGAGAAAACTCTATTACATTTTTCGCATACACCACTAAATACCTTTTCAATATATCCAGGACTATTAGCATTAGAATAATAGCTAGAGTCTGAAGTAGCGCATCCACTTACCAACATTACCATTACGAATAGGCAAATTAGTTTCTTAATTTTTCCTACTTTCTGTAATTAGACTTATCAGAAAATCAGGGCTATTTAGTCCTTAAAATCCTACCGTAGTTTTTACCCCAAGATGTGAGGTATTTCTTTGTTCAAGATTTGCATTAGCAGGATTATCTTTATCTTCAAGTAATTTAGTACTAGCACAGCCGCCTAATAACATTAATCCTATTATCCAAACAACTATTAATTGTTTTTTATTCATTTCTCCCTCAATATTCTTACTGCCCAAAAGATGAAGCGTACAAGTAGAAAAAAAGGATAACACCAAATTAAAAATATTCCCAAATTCACAAGTTTCGGATATACAGGATGCTCTGGTATAAAATTAATCGTTGAATTGATTGGGTTACCTTGTGCATCTACATCAACCCAGCTTCCTTGTTCAATATAACGTTGATTTAAATATGCTCCTGTTGTCCAAATGATAAATCCTAATAGAATAAACCCGATTATAATAAGACCCTCTCTCGCTATTATCCGCTTAATCTTTTTCTTATCCATATTACCCCCCAACCAAAAAGCAACCCCTTATTTTAAAGAGTTGCCCTTAAATTTATACTATTTTAACCATATTACCACCTTAGCTAATTGTACCACCTTTTAGCCCTTATTTAAGCGCTTTTTTAGTCTTTAGCTACTCTATACTTTTAAACAAAAGGGAAGAGTATCCTTCAAAGATAACCCTTCCTTTTTTTATTAACCAACCTAATCAAAACTTGAATGTACCGCCAAAACTTACAGCATTGCCAGCTAAGAATCTACCTTCGACGTTTAATGTAAAATTTTTAAATAATTCTACGTCCGCGCCTACACCCAACCCTACTTCGTCTTTGGCGTCATTGTCATAAGTCAAGGTATATTCTGTGCCACTAGCTGTATATTTAATTCCGCCTGTTTTGGTATTGAATCTACTCCAAAAAACACCGGCATAAGGAACAAAGGCAACATTATTATTAATATCCATTCGCATACCGGCATAACCGCCAAGCTGATATTCTGCATTCTTAATTTTACCTGAAACATTGCTTACGCTTGTTCCAGTAATATCGAGCTTATCAGTGTTCACTTGATAGAAAGAAAAATCACCATTCAAACCAACAAAATACTTGCCCTCGTTTCCTAATTTATAAACTGCGTTGAAACCGCCACCATAGAGAAAATTATTATCAGAACTAACCTTAACATCCTCACCACTTGAAAATTTCAACTTTGCTTTGCCAATCTTACTACCGCCTAACTTGGCATATATATTAACGTAATCAGTAACTCCTAACATTAACTTAGCATATTCTTGGTTGATTTCCGAGAATTCAAAACTGGTTACAGTAGACCCTGACGTGCTACTACCACCTGCTTTAATATCCCTGTCAAACATGAAATTACCTTCAACAGTAGCAGCGAATTTCATATTACCAATCGGTTCAATTTTATTACCTATGCTTGCAGCATATGATACAGAAGACAGTAAACATACAGCAAATACTATAACCAGTAATGAAACTTTTCTCATCAGTGACCTCCTTTTAAAATAGCAATATGATTATCAATTTGTTCTTAGTAACCATCTCCCTAACCGTTACAACTTTAATAATATTATCACCGTATTATTACGGTGTCAATAGGAGTATTTATTTGGGATAATATTATTTATGAATACAGAAATTAACAGAAAACTGGCTAAAAGGATACGGGAGCTTCGGGAAAAGAAAAGATTAACCCAAGAGAAGTTATCTGAACTCTCTGATATTGATTATAAGCATATACAATTGTTAGAAAGTAAGAATCCACCTGCTGCTAAATTAGACACGATGGATAAACTCGCCAAAGCCTTCAACATCACCCTTTCCAAGCTATTAGACTTCAAATAAAAGCTACCTCTTAGCCCCTCATGCTATAACAGACGCAAGAGATGGCGAAATCTAACATAAAACTTTTTATCCTCAAGCAAAATTTTTGTTAATTCTCAAACACTATCCAGCAGAGGCTCGGCATACCGCCGTTAGAGGGCGGTTTTTATTTATCTTAGGCGGTATAGCGGACGAGCCTGCTCTAATTACTACTTGAAGCGAGGACGCTTGCGGCTGGGGCTGCCGCCACCCAGCCCCAGCCGCAAGCCGAGCCGAACACGCACTACGTTAGCTGGAAGCCAGCCGACCTAGGCTGGCGCCAAAGGAGCCCCGCTCCCAAGCGGGGCGACTGGTGCAAGCAAGATACGGGAGCGCGCCCAAGCGCGCGGTGCCTATAAATCTTTACTCTTGCAACCGTGAATTGTATTTGGTAAAATGAAGGCAATAGTTCGTTGATCTTTCTGGTGAGGAGCCA
>JBAZOT010000033.1:0-3053 GCA_041648575.1 Patescibacteria group bacterium
GAAAAAAGTAAAACCATCTGTGATACTTGTTAAAATATCCAAAGCCTGCGCTGCAGAACGAACGTTAAAATCATCTTCCTGTGCTTTATCTATATTATGCTGCTCACGAAGCACCTCTTTAATACCTGCGATAGTTTCCGTTACATTATCTGCATTATCTACCCTCGCCCTAATCAATGACAAATGATGCCAACCTAACAATATTCTTTGAGCGGTGGTAAGTGGTATAAAAACTTGATTGTCCTGATTAGTAAAAGCTACAGTACCTCTTGGTTCAAATTGACCAATTACTCTAAAAGTCTGACGGCCAATTTTTATATTTTGACCAATAGGATTATCACCTTGAAACAATTCCTCTGCGGCTTCGCTCCCTACTACTACCACACGTGTTAATGAGTTCTCTTCTTCTGTAGTAAAAAACCGCCCTTGCGTTAAAATAAAATTTTCTATTTGCTGAAAATCAGCCGAC
This sequence comes from Patescibacteria group bacterium, assembly GCA_041648575.1. Classification (GTDB taxonomy): domain Bacteria; phylum Patescibacteriota; class Patescibacteriia; order Veblenbacterales; family UBA10138; genus JBAZOT01. The sequence continues at coordinate 470 of JBAZOT010000033.1, forward strand.
ACTCCTAAATACACACCGCCATCAACTTTTCTATTTTGATAAGTGATTTCCGACATGCCCCTAACATAGCCCGAAGCTGCTGCAATATGTTCAGTACGGCTATCAGCTAATAAAGCCTTAACGTCATTATTGATTAATGTTTTAACTTGAATACCAAAAACCGAAGCTGGTGGACCGTTTTCGTCCGAAGAACCAGGTAACACACCTACTAGATCACTGCCTAATTTATTAACTTGAGATAAAATTAAAGATTGCGCTCCAGCACCAACTGAAATAATCAACACCACTGAACCAATGCCAATAATCAATCCCAGCATAGTTAAAAACGAGCGCAGGCGATTACTGCGTAAATTGTTAACCGATAATTTAAGTATGTTCTTGATTTCCATTGACTAATAAATAATACTATGTTAAATTAATAAATAAACAAACAAAATATAATAAAATAAGGAGAAAATAATGAAAATTAGTCAAATAGTTCTTATGCTGTTAACAATCGCATCGGGTGTTGGAATATTTATTTTCTTAACCCCTCTACAACCCACTTTCGCTGCTAAATTTTTTCCAGCAAATCCGAGTTTAGGTATTATGCTATTTATTTTGCTGATTGTCATATTCATGAGCTCACTGAGCATATTGATTCTTACTGTAAATTCGCCGCAACAAAAAATACACCGTCACTGATTTTAAAAACCCTGAATAAATAATTTTCAAAGATGGCAAAAAAACAGCCATCTTTTATTTTAAATCATTTTTTAAAGCTTTTCGCCTCACTTCTTCTGGTACCAACTCATCGCCTATCAAGCGACCATCTTTTAAGCGTAAAATTCTCTGGGCATGCTCAGCTGTATAAGTTTCATGAGTTACTAAAATTATCGTATGGCCAGCTTTGGTGTTCAAATCATATAGTATTTTCATCACCTGCTCTCCTGACTTGGAATCTAAATTACCAGTCGGCTCATCGGCAAAAATTAATTTAGGGTTATTAACCAAAGCGCGAGCAATTGCTACCCGCTGTTTTTCACCACCCGATAGTTGATTGGATAAATACATTTCACGATGTTCTAAGCCAACTGATTTAATAGCTTGCTGGGCTTTAGCTATCCTCTCACTATCAGGAATATCTAAATACAGCAAAGGCAATTTTACATTATCCAAAACTGTAGTTTTCGGTAATAAATTAAATTGCTGAAAAACAAAACCAACTTGAGACAGCCGTAAGCTAGCCAACTCGTCTTCTGACAAAGTGCTTACATCTTTACTTTCAAAAAAATATTGTCCACTAGTTAACTTATCTAAAAATCCTAGGATGTGCATTAAGGTCGATTTACCAGAACCAGAAGGACCCATAATGGAAATGAATTCTCCCGATTTGATGGTAAAATTCAAATCATACAACACCGGCGTTACTACTTCATCGTTAGTATACTCTTTAGATAAATTTTCAGTTTTAATTAACTCGCTCACACTATTAATTACCATTAGATTTGAAAGTAATAACCTGTTGTTTATCTAATAAACCTGATTTAATTTCTACCAAACCATTGTCACCCTTCAGGCCGATGCTTACCTCCCGGCGTTTTATCTGACCTTGTTCCAATACTTCCACATAAGTTTGGCCTGCTTCTGAATATTTAACTGCTCGCAATGGCGCTACTAGTACATTCTTCTTATCCGCTGTCAAAACATCAATATTAGCCGTCATACCAGGCTTAATACGCTCATCTTGATTGTCAAACATTATGGTTACTTCATAATAAATTACATCACTAACAGGTGTCTCTGCCGGATTGATAAAAGAAATATGGCCTGAAAAATGCTCACTCGATCCTAATGCGTCCAAAGTAATATCGGTAGTTTGCCCAATAGCTAATTTCACTATATCTGATTCTGGAACTTTAACTTTAATTTGATAACCGCCTTCAGTCTGTAAAACTACTATTGGATTAGCCAACGAAGTTGTTTCCCCCACCTGATAATTAACTTTAGTAGCAATTCCAGCTACCGGCGCTTTGATAGTACGGTCTGCTAAATCCGCTTGGGCTTTAATTAACGAAGCCTTAGCCGAAGCTAATTGAGCTTGAGCCGAAGCAATATCATATGACCTGGCTGGTGCTTGTTTTAAAACTAAATCGGCTTGCGCCTTTAACAATGATTGTTCTGCTGATTTGATAGTGGATTCAGCAGCTTCTACTTGCTGAGTTTGTGTAGTTAGCGCCGTCTGATATGCAGCATAGTAAGTAGCATAGCTGGTACTGGAAGTATTGGGGATTTCTATAGTCCAGGTATCTCCAGCTACAAAAGTTCCAGTTGAACTAAATTGAATTTTTAGCCCGTAATTACCTAAAGCTGTAGGTGTAGTTTTACTTCCTTCATTACTATATGAAGTTTCTAACCCATAAATTGAATATGTTAAATTAACTGGATTATCAAAACGGATAGTATAAAATCCAGTCTTCTGCCCAGTATATGTTCCTGATACAGTAATGGTAATAGTAGAAGTATTACTCTTATCCGGTTCAACAGTGGCAGGTAAACCTACTAATTGTGCCCAAGCGTTTGTTACAGCCTGTATTTGTGAAGC
>JBAZOT010000034.1:0-2960 GCA_041648575.1 Patescibacteria group bacterium
TCGGGCTGTGGTACTAATTTGCTCAAGTCAGGAGCATTTTAGGATACTTATCAGATAATCCATCCTTGCCCTTAGTAAAATCAACAAAATTTTCTTCCAAAATTTTTAGTTTATTCAACCCAGCTCTAAGCATTAATTTTTGGCCATCCGACAAGCTAATAACCCTATTTCCTTCTCTGACTGCATTAAAATCAAGTTGCAAATCAGTAAGTTCCTTTCTTTTATCAATTGCGATGATTTTGACCAATCCTTTTCTAATGGCAGTTTTTAAATCAAAATCTACGATAATATGAGGAAAATAATGTTTCACTCTTTTTTGTCCGCTTCCTGTTACATCATACGGCGTGGCAGAAAAATCAACTTGTATAAATTTATAGCCTTTATCTTTAGAAATTTTATTCAAACTTTTTTGCCATTCAACTTCTTTAACCTCGCCATAAACTTTATTTTCGTGAATATGATGCGCCTCATCATTCATTACCAATAAATCAGGTAAACTCGCCAAATAATCAACCTCGCGCCCGCTTAAATAGTTAGCATCCAGTGAATCAAGCGTATTACCACCAGAAACACCAGGACGGATGGGCAATAAATCTTTAATAATTCCTGACTTGAGCAAATCATTTTTAAGACTCCAAAAAAGTTTAAAAAGGCTATAAAAATTAAATTTTTGATGTATGATTGTGGTACTAAGTATATACAAAATTCATGTTATACATCAGAACGACCAAAACAGGATCTGGCGCCACGGCAGTGCAAGTTGTCAGATATGAAAATAGGAAAAAAATTATTGTTGCTCATATTGGCAGCGCCCGTACAAAGCAAGCAATGCTGTCGCTCCGCAGAGAAGCTGAATCATGGGTTGAAAAAGTTACAAAACAGCAACATTTATTTTCAGCGCAAACTGATTCTATTGTGGTATTAAATAAGTGCAGATATGTAGGTATTCGCTATTCGTTTATTTATGAAATTTTGACTGGTATTTTTACACTGTTTAAATTTCATCTTTTAAATAATCCTTTATTAACTGATTTAGTTTTAATGCGTATCGTTGAGCCGGCCTCTAAGGTTCATTCTTTTCAACTTCTAGAAGATTACTTTGGCATTAAGCGCCAACTTCGCGATTTCTATCGTCAACTCCCGAAATTTATTGAATTAGAAAACGCGGTTGGAACAAAAATTTTGGCGGTAGCTAAAAAACATTTTAAATTTGATTTTTCGTTGATCTTTTATGATGTAACGACTTTGTATTTCGAATCGTTTAAATCTGATGATTTGAGGAAGCCCGGTTTTTCTAAAGACAATAAATTCAATCAACCGCAGGTTATTATCGGTTTAGTGGTTAACGGACAAGGTTTTCCTGTGGATTGTAAAATGTTTGAAGGCAATATTTTTGAGGGTAATACTTTGCTGCCAGTTATTATCAATTTCAAAAAAAAGCATCAAGTTCGACAATTAACAGTAGTAGCAGATGCGGCCATGATTAGCTTAAAAAATATTAGAGTTTTAGAAGAAAACAATCTTAATTATATTGTCGGCGCCAGATTGGGAAATGCGCCATTGAGACTCATTAAAGAGATCAGTTTCAAACTAGCCATGAAAGACAGAGCAACCAACAGGATTAAAACAGGGCATGGTGATTTGGTATGTAGTTTTTCCAACATCCGTTATCGTAAAGACAAGTACGAGATGGATAAACAGATTAACAAGGCTGAAAAACTTGTTAAAGAACCTTCAATGGCAAGGAGGGTTAAATTTTTAAAATTTATAGCGCCGAACAATGGTATTTTGAATACCGATTTGATAGATAAGACGAAGATGCTTTTGGGCATTAAAGGTTATTACACTAATTTAGGAGAGGAAATTAGCGATGCCGTAATCATCAGCCAATATCGTAATTTATGGCATGTGGAACAATCTTTTCGAGTGGCTAAAAACGATCTGCAAATGCGGCCGATTTATCATTACAAGCCCAACGCAATTAAAGCTCATGTGCTTATTTGCTTTATGGCTTTAGCGGTTTCGAAATTTTTGGAGATCAAGACAGGAAAGTCAGTTAGAGCGGTTATTGCACAATTGAAAGAAGTTACAGATGCTCGGCTTTTTAATACCATTACAAAAGAAGAAATTGTTTTACGTTCGGAGATTTCCGATGACTTGAGGCGTTTAATTCATGATATCGGGCTGTGGTACTAATTTGCTCAAGTCAGGAGACATAAAGATTTTATATATTTTTCCATCTCTCTAATCTATCAAACTTTTAATGATGTGTCATCATAAAAAACAAAAACTCGCCCCAGCACAATGGGACGAGTTCTCTAAACTAAATCAACTTGCTATTTAACTATATCGTAATCTCTCATAGTCATTTGCGAATTTATCTGACGAACCGTTTCCAAAACCACCGATACCACGATGAGCAAACTTGTGCCGCCAACCGCGATAGTGGTTACGCCTGTCATACTTTGCACCATCATTGGCAAAACCGCAACCAAGCCCAAAAATAAAGCTCCGCCCAGCATCACCCGATTAGACACAAATTCCAAGTAATTTGCAGTCGGCGTTCCCGGACGAATGCCGGGAATAAATCCGCCTTGTTTTTGCAAATTCTCCGCCACCTTCTCCGGCCTGAAAACAATTGCAGTATAAAAATAAGTAAAACCGAATACCATCAAGAAATAGAATATTCCGTTTACCCAAGAATTTCCAAAGAAAAAAATCACCCACTGCGCGGCAGAAACGAGTATTGGAGTTTTAGCCGCCATAAACATCTGCGCTACAAACGGAGGGAAAGATAACAAGGAAATGGCAAAGATAATCGGAATAACACCCGCTTGATTAACCTTTAAAGGCAAATAAGTGCTAATGCCAGAAGTCGCCCTGGTGCCATAAGACATACGCGCGTAGTTCACTGGGATATTGCGCTGGCCTTCGGTGATAAAAATAACCACCACGATCGT
>JBAZOT010000035.1:0-2845 GCA_041648575.1 Patescibacteria group bacterium
TTTTTAGTAGAAAAAAAGTAAATAAAAATGGTAAGCAGTAAGTTAGAACAAAATACCAATAAATTGGCAATAGGTATCTAAATTTTCTCGACCAGCGATTTTCTAAAATGAAAGGTATGCACAATATAACCACTACTAATCTCAGATAGAGATTTTCGTATCCAATAAAAGATGTATATCTCCATATGAAGTAATAAAGTGGATAAGCAATAATTGCAAACCAGCCAAATAAAACATACGGGCAAACTACATTTTCTTCGTATTTTTCCGCTATTTTTACTAATTTTTTTAGTATAGAATCCATTGGTATTAGTCACAATGTTTGTGGTAAATAATGTTTTATGGCAAAGAGTTTTCTGCCAACGGAATTTGTTCGGCTAACTTTGCAAGGTGGTCTAATTTGGCGGGAGTTAAAGGGTTTCTCATTCCGCGAAAAAAGTCATCAGTTAATTTAATGTATTTTATTTGTTGCACTTTGCTGTCATTCCAGTTGGTTGTTTACGATTTCCAGTTTGCCAATTTATCATAAATTGGCTGCATAAACCAATCATAATTTAAAACGATGTGTATTTAATCGATGTGTATTTAATCAATGAGATAGATGTTTAATTTTAATATAATCACGGATTTTCATTCCGATAATTATAGTACCATATTTGCATAAATAAGACGATAAAATCTTAACTCACATCAAAAATATGCACTAATTCCAGCCTTTTTCTTTTTCTATAGATTTTTTCCTTGCCTAATTTATTGCCCTACTACTAGAACAAGGGAACATCAGGAAACTGTATGAGTTTCAAAATGAAGATTAACACCCATCCATGACAAGCGGGTTACATCCTTTAACCAAGGCACTTCAAGTAATATTGGCAAGTGTGTTTTTTTCTTAAGAGCTATCCTAACGTCATCATCTTTAATCGTAACTGCTGCGCCATTTTCTAAAAATTTGCGACTAACTGTATCAACCGTGCAATGCTCAAACCCATGCAGCTTTTTTGCCAATACTTTGTAAAGGTTATGCGCTAATAAAGTTAGGGTTAAGTCAAAATCTACTTTAACTACAATTGAAGAAGAGGGATGGTTTAAATGGAAAAATATAACTTGTTCAGCGATTTCTTGTTCTACTAACCAGCGTCTGGCATATTTCTCAATCAGATCTTTTACGCCTGCGGTAAAGTCATTAGTAATTAGAAATGCTGGTTTTAGACGACCATGATTGGTTAATATAATTTCTCGTACTTCGCCGTCATAATGCCTTAGTTTAGTTGTACCGTCGTATACGCTAACGGTTTGACTTTTGCCTTTGCTTCTTTCTAACTTAACTGTTTGCCATTTAGATAAAGGGATTTGTGCAACATGCCCCATTAAATTCTTTCCGCGCCTTCTTAAAGTAAGGAACTTGATGCCTTCTTTGCTCTGATTAAGCAAACTGAGATTCTTGTAGGAGGTGAATTTTGAGTCAAAGATCAACATCTTTGGCGCTACGCCACGACCTTCTCTCCAAAAATCTACAAACTCTAATGCCGCATCATTCTGATTGCGATGTTTGATTTCCGCATTAGTGTAGGCTAAATTACCCGTAATTGGGTCTTGAGCGATAAGTGCCAATAGGCTCTTCACCGCTTTGGAACGTGAGCCAGCCCAATTCTTCTCTAAAACACTGTCATCGCCCCAATGGGGGATGGCTTTAAAATCCAGATTGAATTCACCATCTGTTGTTTCACCTTCGGTAAAAATACGGCTTAGGCATAAGAGCAAATCTCTGTTGGCTTTTCTGCTTACGCGATATGAATAGGTGGATAAAGTTGTAGCTTTTGGCAAAACGTTTAAACCAGCAAAAAAACCTAAAGCCCGGTCAGCATTCCAACGGCTATCATGTGACCACCGCTTGGTTCCCAGTAACTTCAGTGCCAAAAACGAAAGCACCATATTTACATCGCTTAAATCTTTAGTTTGGGGAAAGCCGCAGCTCTTAATCGCTTCAATTATCTTCAATTTTTCCAACAATGGTAAGAATAGTAACGGACTGGCTCCAGTTTCAGTGGTAAAATTCTCATCTTCTATTACTAAAGATTTACTTCGTGGCACTTCCCATTTTTGCGGGAACTGAATCGCTAAGCGTTCCTGGCGGGTGCGTTTAAATAATCGGGCAAAGCCTTCGCCCTTTAATATCTGGTCGATGGTATCTAATGAAATACTTTTCTTCTCGGCATGCAAGCAAGCTCGAATATCGGTAATAGAATAGTTTTGTTTGCGTAGCATAACGATACGCTGAATAATACTGGGACTGGTGCGCCTCTGCTGTGGTCCCGGTTTCTTAATGATAAAAAAAGGATTTTCTTTTTTTTGTAAACTCTGGATAAAAGAAAAGCATATTTTCCTAAAATATTTCGGACTAAAACTAAATGCCTCAGTCACTGCTGCAGCGTTTTGCCCGCCAATATAAAACGCTTTTAAAGCTTCGTATCGGCGTTGAGCTGGGCATTTTAATCCGGTAAAGAATGATTTTGCGTCCATATAGCGAATACTATATTTTCCTGAATGATATGTCAAATAAAAAAAGTTAAAACACCAAAAATATTTTGTCGATATTGACCAATATCGCAATAAACCCGTGAAAAATGCAATTTTTGTAAAAATACAAATTTTGGCTCTTAGTTTTAAGAAAGTCAATATTTAGTACCGTTCAGATAATAGAATGGAAAATTAGGCAAGGGAAAAATCTATGAAAAAAGAAAAAAGCTGGAATTAGTGCATATTTTTGATGCAAGTTAAGATTTTATCGTCTTATTTATGCAAATATGGTACTATAATTATCGGAATGAAAATCCGTGATAAATGC
>JBAZOT010000036.1:0-2502 GCA_041648575.1 Patescibacteria group bacterium
GCTGTGTTGGTTGAGAGATAATGGATATCAATTCCGACCAGATCCGGAAAATGAATCAAGGACTATTGCCGAGTTGCTGCCAAGCTCTACTCCCAAAAAAATAATTAGTGATTATAAAAATGGGATGGAATCAATTGCAATTGCTGAAAGTTTACGGAAAAAAGTAGCTAAGATAAAAAAAATAGTTCTTCAATTACGCGAATCTTCGAAACCTGCAGATGAAGATTCTGGACAACCACCGGAAAAATCAAGAAGAAAAGGATGTTCAAGTGAGGATGCAAGTGAAGCAACGTTTAAAGTTTGATTAAACACCGATTTCCACAGGCTGTTTAACCGTCATAATTATCTCACTAAATTTTAGGCTGTCCACTCAATTTTTAGCGATCGATTACCCAGCCATGGAATTTTCGTACTCTGCTACAAGCATTTTACGCTGGCAAAACTCGATGGAAGCATATTTCCTTATTTTAATTATCAACTTTAATTGCCATAAGCCCTAGTCAAATATACAACAATATTGGCGTATAAAAATCTCAATGCCCGATGTGATTTTCATAAAGTTAGGCATACATTAACTGCAATCTTTGCAAAAACACGCATAAATCTTACATAAACGAACCAATAATACTTGACATTTCATAAAATCACCTTAAAATCTACAAAATATAAGCGTCATAAAAAGAGCCTAATCGTCTAATCATGAAAGACATAAAAAAGATATTTCTGGAGCCAAGCACTCCTCTGCAGCGACAGTATGAAGCTATCCGCGCCATGGTAATTGATGAGACATCAGCTTCTGTGATCGCCAATAAGTACGGTTATTCAGTTGGGAGTCTTTACTCACGTATCCGCGATCTGCGCACTGGAAAGTTGGTATTTTTTGTTGATTTAAAACGCGGACCCAAAAAACGCAGGACACCTGAACATATTCGTCAACTAGCGCTGGATTATCGAAGGGAAAATCTGTCCGCAAGTGATATTAAAATACGACTGGAGCAGGAAGGATATAATTGTTCTATCCGTACCATCGAGCGAATATTAACGGATGCTCAGATACCAAAGCTTCGTCGCCGACCATCCTCTGGGCGCGCCAAAACAATAAAAAACCAAACCATTTCAGAGCGTTCACAACCGCTGGATTTCGACACTTTGGAACCATTTCGCTACGATTGTCCGGTTGTTGGTATTTTTTTCTTTTTACCATATATTATTGAATCAGGCATTATTGATATCGTAAAACAATGTGCATTACCAGAATCATCAGCTATTAGTTCGGAACAAGCTTGTTTGTCGATGCTATTACTTAAACTTATTGGCAACGAGCGCCTGAGCCACATTAATGATTATGACCATGAACCAGAGCTTGGTGTATTTGCGGGCTTGAGTCTTTTACCAAAAAGATCTTTTATGGCTGCTTATTCCTGCCGAACTTCAGAAGCCTTGTTACAAAATTTCCAACAGCAGTTTATCAAGCATTTTCAAAAAAAGTATCCAGATTTTTATAAATCCAATTTCATCAATCTTGATTTTCATTCTATTCCGCATTTTGGTGATCAATCGCAAATGGAGAAAGTATGGTGCGGTGCGAGAGGCAAAGCCATGAAAGGGGCAAATACCATTTTTGCTCAAGATACCAATAGTAATGTTATTCTGTACACCAGGGCGGATATTTTACGCAAAAATGAAGCAAAAGAAGTTCGCCATTTTGCCGCTTATTGGAGGACGATTAAGGGAAGCGTTAATGAAACATTGGTTTTTGATTGTAAATTAACAACGTATAAAATTTTAGATGAGTTGCACAATGACGACGTAAAGTTTATTACCTTAAGAAAAAGAAACATTACGTTACTTACCGCAACTTCGCGTATAGCCGATGATAAATGGCACAAAGTTTATCTGCCTATTCCAAAACGAATACATAAGGCTTGTTTGGCTTATGAAAACACGATCGTTTTAAAAGGCTGCAAAACTAAATTACGACAAATTATTATCAAAAATAACGGACGCGCGGAACCAACATTTATTATTACCAATAATCATGAGTTGCCACTAAAAGACGTTTTAATCGTTTACGCAAAAAGATGGCACATTGAGAATAAGCTGGCAGAGTTGGTATCATTTTTTAATCTCAATGCATTATCTTCACCGCTGATGATTAGAATTCATTTCGATATTTTGTGGACGGTAATTGCAGATACCCTTTATCATCGATTAGCACAAGATTTACCTCGCTTTGAACGCGAACGGGCTGATTCGTTATTTCGACACTTTATAAATATGCCTGGTCAAGTAGTTTATGATGGAAAAGAATTTGTGATAAAAATTAGAAAGCGTGCGCATACGCCGATTTTATTAGGCGTAAAATGTTTACAGCAGAGTACAAAAATTCCATGGCTGGGTAATCGACCGCTAAGAATTGAGTGGACAGCCTAAAATTTAGTGAGATAATTATGACGGTTAAACAGCCTGTGGAAATCGGTGTTAAATAGTTGGCGGAAAAAT